>JASGFV010000024.1:0-26123 GCA_047605365.1 Gordonia sp. (in: high G+C Gram-positive bacteria) | reverse complement strand
GCGGCCCGCCCCGCAGGCCGGTCCGCGACCCCCGGCCGCCCGGCCGATCGACCTCCGAGGAGTGCCTCCGATGTCCGACGCCACGAGCGACGACGCTCCCGCGCAGCCGCGGGGTCCGAAGCTGGTCGCCGGCGCAGCCATCGCGGGCGGCCGCTACCGCCTACTGGAGCCGCACGGCGGCGCCCGCGGCCTGAAGTTCTGGCGGGCCCGCGACGTGAAACTGAACCGTGAAGTCGGCCTGACCTTCGTCGACCCCGAACAGCGGGCCCCGGCCAGCTCCGGCGACGCCCACCCCGACGGTCCGCAAGACGTCCTCAACCGCACGCGACGCCTCGGCCAGCTGCACACCGCGGGCGTGGCCCGAGTGCTCGACGTGGTGCGCGGCGCGTCGGGCGGCATCATCGTGACCGAGTGGGTGCCCGGATCGTCACTGGCCGACGTCGCGAGCACCGAGCCGTCGGCCACCGGTGCGGCCCGCGCGGTCCGCACCCTGGCCGCCGCGGCCGAGGCCGCCCACCGGGCCGGCGCGGTCCTTTCCATCGATCACCCGGACCGGATCCGCCTCAGCATCGACGGCGACGCCGTGCTCGCCTTCCCGGCCGTGATGGCCGGCGACACCCGCGCCACCGACGTCCGCGGACTCGGCGCGGTGCTCTACGCGCTGCTGGTCAACCGCTGGCCGCTGTGCACCGAAGACGGCCGCGAGCTGGTGACCACCGCCGAGACCGACGAGCCGATCGGCGGCATGGAGCCGGCCGCGCCCGACGTCATCGACACCGACGACGAGGCAGCGCGCGAGACCGCGGCCCGTCGACCGCTCCCGCCGCGCAAGGCCGACTCGCGGATCCCGTTCGAGATCTCCGCCGTCGCCACTCGCGCGCTGGAGGGCAACCACAGCATCCGCACGGCCGGCACCGTCCAGCACATCCTGGACCAGGCGACCGTCGTCGACCTGCCGACCGACGTGATCCCGCGCGAGATCAGCGACCGTCCGCCGCTGTCGGTCGCCCCGATCAGCCGTACCCGCAAAGAACGACTGCTCGGCGAAGGACGGTCCGGCAAGCGCAACGGCGCCCTGCTGATCGGCGGCGGCCTGTTCATCGTGTTCCTGGTGATCGCGCTGGTCTTGTGGCTGGCCGATCCGTTCGGGGACAAGGAACAGAACGACCTCGACTCGTTCCTGCCGCCCAGCTCCAGCGGCCAGACGGCCAAGCCTCCGATGCCGAAGACCGAGCCGGTCGTCGCGCAGAAGGTGACCGTCTTCGACCCCAGCGGCGAGTCGGACGCCACCGCGGTACAGAACCTCGGAAACGTGCTCACCGGCAAGCAGCCGGCCTGGCGGACCTCGCAGTGGAACTCACCCGCGTTCGGCGGCGCGAAGCCCGGCCTGGGCCTGCTGCTGGCATTCGACGGCCCGACGTCGATCGTGTCGGTGCAGATCGACACCCCGACGCCGGGAATCAAGCTGGACCTGCGCGCCACCGACAATCCGAACGCGAAGGTCAACACGATGCTCATCCTGGGATCGGCGCAGCTGTCCAAGAAGTCGTCGACCATCACGGTCCAGACTCCGCAGAAGGCGAAGTACTTGCTGCTGTGGATCACCGAACTGCCGTCCGACGGCTCAGGCGGCTATCAGGCGGTCGTCAGTAGGATTGTGACGAAGCGACAGTAGGACCGCACATCTTCGGGGGTCGAGCGTCGCGGTCGGGAGGGCCGCTCGCTCAGCCTCCCCTCCGGGGATGTGACTCATCGGTAAGGTGGCGGGGGATGGACCAGCGCAAGGAACGTGTCTACGGGGGGATGTCAGCGGCGGATCGCCGTGAACAAAGACGCACCTCCTTGATCGAGGCCGGGTTACAGCTCTTCGGCACCGAGGGGTATCCGAACATCTCGGTCAAGCGCATCTGCGACGAGGCCGGTCTCACGCAACGCTACTTCTACGAGTCGTTCACCGACCGCGAGGCGCTACTCGACGCCGTGTACCGGCATTGCGTCGAGATCCTGCGTGCGGCGTCGATGACGGCCGCCGTCGACTACCTCTCGACGCGCCTGTCGGCGACGGTCCGGAAGAACGACGCGGTGCCCGCCGAACTCATCCCGGGACTCGCCCGCAACGCACTGGGCGGCTTCATCAAGACTCTCGCCGAGGATCGACGTCGTGCGCGGGTCATCCTGATCGAGGTGGTCGGCGTCAGCCCCGCACTGGAGAAGCTGCGGATCTCCGCAATTCACGACTGGGCCGGCCTGATCTTGAGCTTCACCTCCACCGGATCGGGCCTGAACAACCGGAGTCGGCTCTCGATCATCGGCTTCGTCGGCGCCTTCACCCAGTTGCTCGTCGACTGGCAGATGGCCCTGGCGGACCCGATCAGCGACGAGACCGGCCCCGACCTGTTCACCATCGACGCCATCCACGAGGTCTGCACCGAGATGCTGATCGCGATCTGGGAACGGATTCTGGTCGACGACGACGCGCCGGCCGTTCCCTGAGCCTGTCGCCGGTCCCTGAGCTCGTCGAAGGCTCTACCGCTTCGCCTTGCCCGCCCGGATCGTCTCGGCGACGCCCGCGGCGTCGGCCACCACGAACAGCCACTGTGCGCCGTCGCCCATCGTCAGGCAGAGGCGTTCGGCCTTGCCCCCGGAGAAGAACCGACCGGTGCCGGGTGCGGTGCCCGCCGCCGCGAGATGTTTGAGGTCCATCGAGAACCGCAGGCCGATCACTTTCGACGCCGAGCGGCCGCTGGGCTCGAACACGATGTGAGTCCGGGTCAGCAGGAGTCGACCCGGCGCCACAGACCGGCCCATCGACCGTGCGGCGCGCCAGGAGTGCAGGGGAGTGTCGTCGTCCACGACAACACCGTATCCACCGGGCGTCCACGCCGGAGCGACTCGCCCGTCACCTGGGCGAACTACCTCCGCGGGAACCCAATCGCGCTCCGCTGCGTCTAAGTACTGTCAGACCAAATCGCTTTCCCTATACCGATAGGCAGTTACGCAGTCCCATGAACAGCTCTTCGCCGCACCTTCCCGAATCGTCCGGATCGGACGACACCCTGGCCGAGCTGATCGCCGACTACGACGCCGGCGTGCTCGATCCCGCCGAATCGGCGCGAGTCCGATCGCTCATCGACGCCGACCCGGCGGCCCGCCGCATCCTGTCCGCGCTGCGCAAGACGCGCGCCGAACTGAGCTCGCTCAAGGTCGAGGACGCCCCGATGCCGCCGGACGTCGTCGACCGCATCGCGCGGGTCGTCGACAGCATCGACGCCCCGTAGACCTCTTCCGGACCGGCCGATCGATCGCCTCCGGAGGTACGCCCGCCGCGCCGCCGGGAACACCGGCCCTTACTCTGTTGTTGAAGCACGCGTGAAGACACGAGATGAGGACTGATGAGCGAGACCGACCAGACGATCCACGAGCTGATCATCGTAGGCTCCGGACCGGCCGGGTACACGGCGGCGATCTATGCGGCTCGCGCTGAGCTCGCCCCGCTGGTCTTCGAAGGCATCTCGTTCGGCGGCGCACTGATGACGACCACCGAGGTGGAGAACTTCCCCGGTTTCCGCGGCGGCATCCAGGGCCCGATCCTGATGGACGAGATGCGGGAGCAGGCACTGCGATTCGGCGCCGACCTCCGGATGGAAGAGGTCGACACGCTACGCCTCGAAGGCGAGATCAAAGAGGTCGAGGTGGGCGGCGAGGTGTTCCGCGCCCGCGCCGTGATCCTCGCGATGGGCGCCGCAGCCCGCTACCTGGGCGTTCCCGGCGAACAGGAACTGCTCGGCCGCGGCGTCTCGGCCTGTGCGACGTGTGACGGCTTCTTCTTCAAGGAGCAGGACATCGTCGTCGTGGGCGGCGGCGACTCGGCGATGGAAGAAGCGACCTTCCTCACCAAGTTCGCCCGCTCGGTCACCCTGATCCACCGCCGCAACGAGTTCCGCGCCTCCAAGATCATGCTGGAGCGCGCCCGCGACAACGACAAGATCACCTTCCTGACCAACGCCACCGTCTCGGCGGTCAAGGGCGAGGGTTCGGTGTCCGAGTTGGAGATCACCGACACGCGCGACGGTTCGGTCACTACGCTGGCCGCCACCGGCATGTTCGTCGCGATCGGCCACGATCCGCGCAGCGAACTGGTCCGCGGCCAGGTCCACGTCGACGACGAGGGTTACGTCAAGACCGTCGACCGTTCCACCTACACCTCGATCGACGGCGTGTTCGCCTGCGGCGACCTCGTCGATCACACCTACCGACAAGCCATCACCGCAGCCGGCAGTGGCTGCAGCGCCGCCATCGACGCCGAGCGCTGGCTCGCATCGACCGCTTCCTGAGGAGGAAAACAATGGCAGAACACACCGTCGCCGTCACCGACGACACCTTCGCGACCGACGTCCTGGGCTCCGACAAGCCGGTGCTCGTCGACTTCTGGGCCACCTGGTGCGGCCCGTGCAAGATGGTCGCCCCGGTCCTGGAAGAAGTGGCCCGCGACAATGCCGAGAAGCTGACCGTCGCCAAGATCGACGTCGACGCCAACCCGAACGTCGCCCGGGACTTCCAGATCATGTCGATTCCGACCATGATCCTGTTCGAGAACGGCAAGCCGGTCAAGACCATCCAGGGCGCCAAGCCGAAGGCGTTCATCCTTCGCGAACTCGCCGACGTCCTGGCCTGATCCGATCGGGACTTATGCCCTCCGGCCAGATGACAATCTGGCCAAGTCATTTGTTCCCGCCGCTTCAGACCTGAGACAATGAGGTTTGTGCTGAGGTCTCTGAGGACCCGATGGGTTCTGCCGACCTCGGCTTTCGTTCGAGAAGTGAGCGAGGATGTTCATGCCAGCATTGCGCCTTGGAGACCAGGGGTCCGGTGTCGCCGAGATCCGTGCGATTCTCGCGACCCGGGGTCTCCTGCCCGACACCGTCATCGATGTCGGGGCGCCGCTGACAGTGCAGGCGCTTGCTGGGCGTTCTGACGACCACGACCTGTTCGACGCTGCCTGTGAGCGCGCTGTGCGGGCGTTCCAGCAGCAGCGCGGCCTGATCGCCGACGGCATCGTGGGCTCGGCCACCTATGCTGCGCTCCGCGAGGCGTCGTACCGGTTGGGCAGCCGCGTGCTGCTCTTCCGGCTCGCCGCCCCGATGACCGGCGACGACGTCGCCACCCTTCAGGCCCGGCTGCAGAACCTCGGCTACTACCACGGCCTGGTCGACGGCACGTTCGGCGATCAGACGCACAACGCGCTGTGCCTGTACCAGACCGAATACGGCCTGAACTCCGACGGCATCGTCGGCCCCGAGACACTGCGGTCGCTGGACCGCCTCGGATCGCGGGTCACCGGCGGCTCGCCGCACGCGATCCGCGAAGAGGAGTCGGTGCGTCGTTCCGGGCCCCTGCTGACCGGCAAGCGGATTCTGATCGATCCGGGCAGCGACGAGAGCAGTGAGCTGGAAAATCAGCTCCTGTGGGATCTGGGCTGCCGTCTGGAGGGTCGCATGGCGGCCGCCGGCATGGAGACCTACTTCTCACACGACGGTCATTCGGCCCCGGACAACGTCGAGCGCGCCCGCGTGGCCAATCTGGTCGACGCCGATCTGACCATCTCGCTGCGCGTGGGCCACTACGCCAACGAGAACGCGAACGGCGCCGCCACCTTCTACTTCGGCACCACCCACGGCTCGTACTCGACGATCGGCCGGAACCTCGCCAGCTACATCCAGCGCGAGGTGGTGGCCCGCAGTCCGCTGCGCGACTGCCGCACGCACGCTCGCACCTGGAGCCTGCTGCGCCTGACGCGGATGCCGGCCGTGATGGTGGAAGTCGGCTACTTCACCAATCCGCACGACGCCGACGTCCTCGGCAACCCGGAGTACCGCAACACCCTGGCCGAGGCCATCCTGGTCGCGGTGAAGCGCCTGTACCTCCTCGGCGAGAACGACCGTCCCACGGGCACCTACACCTTCGCCGACCTGCTTGCCGCAGAACAGATCTCGAGCTAGTTTCGCGTATCGCAGGTGCTCGATCCCAAATCGTGCCCGGTCAGCTCACCGCGCTCGGCGCCAGCATGAACTCCGGCGTCTGCACCAGCTTCTCCAGGGCCCGCTCGACCTGAGTCTTCCAGCCGAGCCCCTCGTCGAGCTCCAGCCGGAGTCGCGGAAGGAACTGGTCGTCGGCCACCACCTCGAAGCCCGAGTCGATCAGAAACTGGGTCGGCAGCAGGCACGACTGGCATACGTCGCCAGCCACCCCGGCGCCGAGGAGCAGTGCGACGAGATCCTGCGCCAGGTCTTCGCCCGACTCGGTGTATCCGAACGCCTCGAGGGCGCGCACGCCTCGTCGTACGACGTCGGCGACGACGGCGTCGAGCAGTGCGGCGGCCGCTTCCTCGAATCCGGGTTCGGTGGTGATCTTGGTCAGCAGGACGGCGTCGGCGGCTACCGGGGCCGTCGGGAAGCGTTTGGCGCGCGGCACGCGGCCCGGGGGAGCGTAGAACGCCGAGCCGACGACATTGCCGGTGTTCTGCTCGACGGCGATCTGGCAGCAGGTGCCCCATTCGAGGAGCAGACCGGACACCCAGGCCTCTTTGTCGAACTCGCTCTCGAATCCGCCGAGCGATCCGGAAAGCACGTCGTCGTAGCCTTCGACGTCGGCGCCCGGATCGACTTCCCAGAAGACGCAGCGGCGAGTGTGCCGGGGGAGCGTGTCGAAGCCGTCGAGCTCTAGCGGAGAGATCGAGATGGGCATCGTCGACTGCTTCCTTTCCACTTCCCGGTACCTGTCACTGTGACGTTTCAGCGGCTGGCGGGCAGATCATCGTCGATCACAACCGAAATGCCGCTCTTCGCGCTCAGTCGGTCTGCTGGGCGATCACTCCGACGATCCGTTCCAGATCGTCGACCGAACCGAACTCGATGACGACTTTGCCCTTTCGCTTGGAGAGGCTGACCGTCACCTTGGTGTCGAGTCGGTCGGACAGCTTCTCCGCGACGTCCTGCAACCCAGGCATCTGCATCGGCCGGCGCTTGGCCGGAGTGGGGGTGTCCGGCGCACCGTCGTGGTTGGCGAGGGTGACAGCCTCCTCGGTGGCACGCACCGAGAGACCTTCGGCGACGATCCGCGCGGCCAGCACCTCCTGGGCGTCGGGACCGGTCTGCAACGCCAGCAGCGCACGAGCATGGCCCGCGGACAGCACGCCAGCAGCGACTCGACGCTGAACGGCGACAGGCAGCTTCAGCAGCCGGATCATGTTGGTGATCACCGGGCGCGACCGTCCAAGCCGGTTGGCCAGCTCCTCGTGCGTCACGTCGAACTCTTCGAGCAGTTGCTGGTAGGCGGCCGCCTCTTCGAGCGGGTTCAGCTGGGCCCGGTGGATGTTCTCGAGCAGCGCGTCGCGGAGGAGGTCGCCGTCGGACGTCTCGCGGACGATGGCCGGGATGGCTTCGAGTCCGACGTTGGTGCTGGCACGCCAGCGGCGCTCGCCCATGATCAGCTGGTACCGCACGCCGTCGGGGCGCGCGGCCGACAGCTCACGCACGACGATGGGCTGCATCAGACCGAACTCGCGGATCGAGTGCTCCAACTCCGCGAGAGCTTCCTCGTCGAAGACGGTGCGCGGCTGCTGCGGGTTCGGCTCGATCTGCGCCGGCGGGATCTCCCGGTAGACGGCTCCGACGTCGTCGGGGTCGAGGGCGGCGGCGTTCGCGGCCTCGGGCGTCTTCTTTGCGGGCGAGGACTTCGACGATCCGCCGATCACGACGTCGGCGGCCGCCGCACCCATGCGGGCGGTGTTGGCACCGGAGTCCTCTTCGACGGGTCCGGTCGGGATGAGGGCGGCGAGCCCGCGGCCGAGGCCGCCGCGTCGCTGCGTGTCGCGCTGGCTCACTGGACCGTCGTCCCTTCGGTGGAGGCGCGCATCGCGAGTTCACGTGATGCGTCGAGGTAGCTCATCGATCCGCGGGATCCCGGATCGTATTCGATGATGCTCATGCCGAAGCCCGGTGCCTCGGAGACCTTCACGCTGCGCGGGATGATCGTGTTGAGGACCTTGTCGCCGAAGTGATTTCGCACTTCTGCAGCCACCTGGTCCGCAAGTTTGGTACGGCCGTCGTACATCGTCAGCAGGATCGTCGAGACGTGGAGGTCCTTGTTGAGGTGCGCCTGCACCAGTTCGATGTTGCGGAGCAGCTGGCCGACGCCCTCGAGCGCGTAGTACTCGCACTGGATGGGGATGAGCACCTCCTTGGCGGCGACCATCGCATTCACCGTCAGGAGGCCGAGCGACGGCGGGCAGTCGATGAGCACGTAGTCGATCTGGTACTCGCGCAGCACCTCGGGATCGAGGGCGTTGCGCAGCCGGCTTTCCCGGGCGACGACGGACACCAGCTCGATTTCGGCGCCTGCCAGATCCAGCGTCGACGGCACGCAGTAGAGGCGGTCGCTGGCGGGGGACTGCTGGATCGCTTCGCGGAGCGGCACGTCGTCGAGCAGCATTTCGTACACGGACGCGATGCCCGGCTGACGATGGTCGATGCCCAGCGCGGTGCTCGCATTGCCCTGCGGATCGAGGTCCACGACCAGGACACCGAGGCCGTGCAGCGCTAGACCGGCGGCCATGTTGACCGCAGTGGTGGTCTTGCCGACGCCGCCCTTCTGGTTGGCGATCGTCATGATGCGCGGCTGCGCGGGGCGGGGGAGCCGCCCCGAAGCACCGGGCGTGAGGACCTTGCTGGCCCGCTCGGCGGCCGCGGCGATGGGTGTGTCAGCGTAGGCCTGGGCCTGCGCGGGTTGGGCGACACGGGCTGCCGGACGCTGCTGGGGCGGCTGCTGTGCGGCCGGTCCGGGGGCAGGGTGAGGCGGCTGCATCACGCGGGGATCAGGCTGGACGGCACGTTCCTGATTCGGCACCCCTGAGCTCCTTTGGTCGATGTTTCCATTCTGCGCCTTGCGGCGAAACGACACCAATCTTCAGCTCTTCCTCTTCGCTCGACGGGCAGCTCGACGAGCTGCCGCCACATCTTCCGGGGTTTCCACGCGATCGCCGATCAGCAGCGTGGTCGGTTCGTCCAGGATCTCACCGCCGCAGTTCTCCACTCGCAGATTCACGAGACCGAAACGCTTGGCGGCCTTATCGTGCTCGACGATCTCGTCGTGCACCGAACGACCCTTAAGTGCGATCAGCTGACCGCCGACGCGGATCAGTGGACCGGACCAGCCGGCGAGCCGGTCCAGGGGCGCGACGGCCCGCGACGTGACGACGTCGGCGACGCCGACCTCGTCCCGCACGGTCTTCTCCTCTGCCCGCCCACGCACGACGGTCACGTTGTCCAGGCCGAGACGGTCGACGACTTCTTCGAGGAAGGTCGTGCGGCGCAGCAGCGGCTCGACGAGCGTGATGTGCAGATCGGGACGGGCGATTGCGAGCGGGATGCCCGGCAGACCCGCACCGCTCCCGATGTCGATGACCGACAACCCGTCGCCGATCACCTCGCCGAGCACTGCGCAGTTCAGCAGATGGCGCGACCACAGACGTTCCGGCTCGCTCGGCCCGATCAGTCCGCGCACCACACCGTCGGTCGACAGCAGGTCTGCGTACTGTTCGGAAAGCGGCAGACGGGCTCCGAAGATCGACGTCGCTGCCTCCGGACGAGGTTCGCAATCGGCTGCCACAGGTTCCTCCCTAGTCTTCCTCGCTACAGCCACGCGGACGCGGGCGAGCCGAGAAGTATTGCCTCCATAGTTTCATGTGAAACGGTGCTTCGGACAATTGAGTCGCCCCAATTCTTCCGGCCCTCCCACACCGATCGCCAGCCGGACTCGTCGTCGCCGGGTCGGCCTGTCGCCTCCGGCTGAGCTTGTCACCGCCGGCGGAGGGTCGGGACGACCAGACACGATGTCTTGGACACTCTCTTGCAGATCCGACACCACCCAGCACACGGTGCTGATCGAGTAGGCCGCGAGGAACGAGCGCCCGTATCCGCCGGGCTGAACCTGTCAAAGTCCAGGTTCGACACCCGGCGGTGGTAGGTCCCGGCTGGACGACGGTCCCACCGTTCTCGTCCAACCACTGCCCCCGGTGGTGTTGGACAAGACTGGCAGCGAGCGAGCACGGGGATCGACGTCCGGCAACCAACACCGAAGGAGCTGTCCGGGTCCGGGTTGCTGCTCGAGCGACCGGAGCCGGCCTTCGCCAATCGACTATTCGCTCGCTACGGCGATCCCCGCCGGAGAACCGGTTCACGTTTCAGTAGACGGCCCGGCTTCAATCGGGAACCGCGAGAGACCGCTCCGCGGGGGAAGACCTGTATCAGGAGACTGTCAGAACTACACGCGTGTGGTTCACCTCATCGCGCACCTTGCACGGGCGACGGCCCGTCGATGATCGCTTCGAATTGCCAGGCATCCGACGTCGAGCCGGGCAGACCGAGACGCACGGCAGCGATCACCCTCCACGATTCAGAGTCAGAGTCACTGACCGAACTCAACCATCCGCATCCATCGGATGTCTTGCGACGCCGACGCCGTTTGCCCCGTGCAAAGTTGCCTCTCGCTTTCGCCCAGAGGACGGGTAGATGCCGTCCTCCGGCAACTGCTGCCTCCCGAGCGAGACGCGGTGCGGTTCCACGTGAAACTTGGCTCCCGTATCAAGGAAGGCTCCTCACGCGGTCGACCAAGTGGCGTAGTCGGCACCACAACGTATCCGCTGATTCTGCGATGCAGCGGTGCCGCACGTGATTCCACCCGCCCGACAACGACTAGTACCCGCGAACGGATTCGGCAGTTCTAAGGACTCGATCTGACGGGAACACCTGAGTCGTGCTCGCCAACTCAGTCATGAAGTAGACGGAAGCACACGTGTCGACGCCGGGGACAAGCTTCCGAACCAGGCCTGCCGCCACGGTCCAGACGGCGGGGTGTACTGGCTGCGTAGATGCTCCGCGGCCCGCTTCCGCACGTACCGAGTTTCACGTGGAACGGGGAACTGCCAACTCCTCCGATGTCTGTGCCCGGTCCCCCGAACGCCTCACCACGTTGTATGACGCGAATGCCAAGAGGACGGCCCACCGTCTCGCTCAACCGTCGGATCCGGGCGCCTAGCTCGCCCACGAAGCCTGTCTGCCGTGATCGCCGTTCCAATAGGAATCGCACCTCCGGATCCGGCCATGCGAAGAGCCGAACAACGGTCAGATTGCCGTTAGTGGTGTCTCCTCAGCCTTCTGCGAGGGACCGGCGAGTCCGACCGGCGTCTGGCAAGAGAGGAGGGAGCCGTAGCGGCAGCTATGGCGACAACTCCGCCAAGAGTTCATTGGGGGCCGAGGAGTGCAAGGAGGTGTGGGAGAGACGCACTGGCTCTATTCAGGCCGGGAACCCTCGACGCACTATGAATCAACTGTCTGCAGCAACTATCCGAAGAAGGTGACGCATTTCGGGCAACTCCGCCACGGCCACCGCAATCCACACCGCCTCGGGCAGATCGAGCTGGCGGCGTCAAGAGTCGGGCCAAACCCCGTCACCCGTTTGAGCCGACGCGCGGTCCTCCCTCACACCCCGATGCGTTCCACGTGAAACTTCATTCCTGCGAACTGGCCGATCTCGCCAAACCTGAAGCCACGGCCGGGACGGGTCTACCTGCCCCCGAACACTCCAACTCCATAGCTCTCACCGATCACACCGTCTCTGCGGTGCGTTCGCTTGTCGCCGCCCACACTCCGCTCCGATACGGCAACAGCCCGCCGGCAAGAAGTCGCCACTCGCACTTCATCTGTAGACCCGCCTCGGAGGGTCGCATCCGGCCAGCGCGATCTCATACCTAAGCGGCATACCGAACGGATCTCCGAACTCTCCTGCGAGGCAGCGGGAACCGCCGGTCCGATCGGCATGCGGAAGAGGGGAGAGACAGATGGGCGACTTCGCACTTCAGCGTCCACTTGGTCGGCAAGCATGGTGCGGACGTCGTGTAGCGTGACAGGCGGATCGACAGATCGCACACCACTCGGCGCTTCTCGGACCGCTGTCGCGGCACAACGAATCGCTGCGTCGGACGCCATACCTCCCCGGGCCACAGCGACGGACGGATCAACGAGCGGCCAGAGCACTCCTTCTCGTCACGCGCCTGTGCATCTCCTGCCGCTCCGTCAGTGATCCAGGCTGGCGACATCGACGTCAGTCGCCCGCCAAAATCCAGACCAGGCAGCTGACTGCCGTTGGTCCTCGTCCTGATCAATCTATGACGCGGTGAGACAGGCGAACTCGCCCGATCGATCAGCGTCTTGGCACAGTGCGAGTGGGCCAGCTTCGATCCGTATCCTCGCGTTCGGCGATCACCGGCCAGAGCGTTCCGGCATCTGGGGTCCGACGGGCTTGGCTTCACCGCAGGCGACGTCGTCGCGCGAACAGATATCGGCGCGGGCTGAGCTCTCGGCCGCCCAGTTGCAGTCGTTTCACGTGGAACCGAGTAGGACTGCTCTCTGCGGCGGATGAATCCAATCAGTTGATCTCAGGCACGTACACGCCAACACGAGCCGCATCCATGGAGAGGGGAGCGACATCCCGCGAACCGACCTCTCGTCGCCCGGGGGCGGACGACGACACGCTCTCGCTCGGAGGAGAAGGACTCCCATCAACGCTTGCGCCATGTGCTCGATGACCGGGGCTCCGGCATCGGTGGCCGACCATGTTCGCAGAAGGCCTCGCCGACATACCGTCCACATCTCCCCGAATCTTGTTTGAGGACATCGCCTGTGCCAAGGGTCGGCACGCGACACGGAGGACGATCCCAGTGGCAGCGACGACGCCTGACAACAGTGGCACCGTCATGCGCTGATCCGGCCACCAAAAGCTCCAACGCGCCCCGCACGCCCTGTATGCCAGCCCGGGGCCGCCTGCACTCCCGGCACCCGGCACCCTGGCGATCGCACTGCGCGCCACCTCTCCCGAGACTGCTGCGGTGGAGACTGCCGCCAGTCGCCGCTGAACTGGAGGCTGCGGGTCGGTGCTGTCAGAGGTCGCCTCGCCGACTGGCACAAGTCACACCTACACCGATCACGCGCGATGACGCAGGAGTGCGCATTCGCCATACGGTCGGCCTGCTCTCCTGTGTTGAACAGCACGACGGATGAAGCGTCACCGCGCGGAGCCCTACTGGGATGCGATTCGGCTCCTTCCAATTACACGCAGTTTCCGGTGCCGCACCTCGCTTCTTGTCGCCTTGTACGGGTGGTCTTCGGACTTCGCTCTCCTCGTATCCCCGCGCCCAGGGCTCCCCGGACGGCTTCGCGCAGGCGTGCGCCAGAGGCGCAGACAGGCTCAGCCGGCGGCATAGAGACTCTATACGCGGCGAAGCAAAAACCTGATCCGGACGACGGCGCTGGTCGCCCGAGGCGCAACATTCCCCGATCATGTCCGCCCCGGCGCCTCCTGTTCCACGTGAAGCAAATCGTTCGTGTCCGACATCTGCCGGCACTGTGACGAGTACTGGCCACTCATCTCAAGCTGGAAGCCGCCTCGGTGTGCACTCTTGCGCCCTCGACTGACAGCGTGCCATCGCGCACAGCGCGATCCGACTGACGATCCGACTAACATGCTGCGATACCTGGAGCCCGCAACTTGCGCCGATACTTCCACAGTGAAACTCGGTGCCGTACGTCCACCCGTTCTCGCTCGACGTGCCCTTGTCGAGCACTAGATGCGTCCACGCGAGACGAATCGATGCACTCGTTGGCGGGCGGTCGACAGATCGCGGCAGGTCTGCACCACGGATTGTCGCGGCCATCCCCGCGCACCTACACCAGATCCAACCCGACGTCGGTGACGTCGAACTTCTCGGGCCCGGCGACCACGGTGCCGGTGGTGGCTGCAACAGCCACGAACTCGTGTTTGGCGGCGTGAGGGTCGACGCCCACGACCTAGTCGTAGGCGTCTGAAGTACTGGACATGGCGGGGATCTCCTTTCTGACGTGTCGACCTCAAATCCGGCAGCACCACGATCACCGCTGTCGGTGCGGTGTCGGTCAACCACCAAAAGGGTGTGGCGAGACAGATCTCTTAGCAGTCAATGGACTGGCTTCTATCCAGTCATCGCCACGCCGGGAGACCGGTACCGGCCCACCGGACGGACGAGTCGAAGGCAAGCCACCCGGGGTTGAAACCGGCGGCCAGACAAGCTGTAGTCACATCCGAACGACCAGCACCAGCATCCCTGAGCCGACGCTCTAGCCAGCCACCAACTGTTCGAAGCAAGCCCAGGGAGTGGGAATGGGACAGAAGGACCGAGGGAAGTCCTCCTACTGATCCGACCCCGACCGACTGCGCAAGATTCTGCACGCAGGAATCTCCACCAACCTGGAGAAGGGCGGCATATGCTCTCCGCACAAGGAATCCATCCGACTAGGAGGCCGTCTGCACTGACGCCTGTCAACGCCAACTCTGATCTCGATCTCATCTCGACCAGTCCAGTTCCAGCGCACCGTTCCACGTGGAACTCTGACATGGGGACCGAGCCTGGCATCCGAGGCCGGCGCAGCCCTTATGCGTCCGATGCGGTGAATTTGGCTGCCGCAGAGGTAGCTCCAGGCTCCGATCAACTAGCACGACGGGGTCCTCGGCCAACCGGCCGCGGTACGAGTCGTACTCAGGCAGAAGCTCAGAGAGCTGATGACCGCTGGATCCTGCAGGGCTTCATCGGACATCGGGTGACTGGCAATACCCCGGTTTCGGACCCGCCGCCGGATGTCCACGGGGCGCGATCGCAGCGGACCACAACGGACTTCTGACAACCCGACAAGCGAGTCTGAGCCCTCGACGATGCACGTCTCGCGCGCCCTAGTCGGCGCGCTTCTCCCTCACCTTCTGCGAGGGACCGGCGGGTCCGATGGACGTCTGGCACCCCGAAAGCCGGAGCCGTAGCGGCAGTTTCGGAGACTGACGACGATGCCGCTAGGTGTGCATCGGGCCGCCGAGGACCGCAAAGAGGTTCAGGAGACACGCCCCAGTCGCGTCGAGGTCCGCTCGTCTTCGCCCGAGATCTGCCGCCGGTCGTGCCCCGCCGCCCACTCGCAACGACGCCACTACGAAGTGCGGTCTTGATCGCTGTCTACAAATCGTTGTTGGTGCCCCCTGAGCGTCGGGGGAGGGGAGGAGGATCTCGCCAACGCCACCGGCAGCAGAGTCACTCGGCATGCCACGACTCGTACGTCCAGGCCGCGGCTGCCACCGATTCTGTTCCCGCCGTGGGGTTGAGCCCGGCGTCGCCGTCCTCGCCGCGGCGATGATTCACGTGAAACTACATACCCGGTTTGGAGGCTGTCACGCCCGGTTCAAAGCTTCCCGGGGAGTGCCAGCCCGATTCCGACGCACCAGGGAAAGTGAATTGTATTCGCGACCCTCCTGGGGTCGGGGGCTGGCATCCTGTCGGGCGCCCAATCTCGACGCCACCTCTCCTCCGTCAGGGCCTACCGACGTAGTCGGCGGGACTTCGACCTCTCGATACACCGACCCGAGGACGTGAGGGTTCGGCGGTGGGCGTTCACCAGAGGCTTCGACAAGCTCAGCCGGCGACGAGGAGTCTCGTCACCAACGCAGACAGCCAGCGGCGGAAGGGGCCTATCACCGCAGAACGATCGAGGAAATCACCGAGCCGAACCAGTTGTCACAGTGACGAATCGAGTAGGTGTGATTGATCCTGAACTGTACAACCTGAACTCGATCAGATTTTGCAAGAGCTCGGTGTCGCGGACACGGCGAGGGTACGCGCAGTTTCACGTGGAACACCTTTGAACTACATCAATGTAGTTCCTGTGCGTTTGTCCGAGACGCAAGAAACCCCCGGTCGAGTGACCGGGGGCTTCTGTCAGTCGAGGGAGGGGAGAGCGGATCTCACTCCTTGATGACGACGACGCGACGCTTGGGCTCGGCGCCCTCGCTCTCGCTGTAGACACCGGCTACGGCGGCCACGGCGTCGTGCACGATCTTGCGCTCGAACGGAGTCATCGGATCCAGCTCTTCGCGGCCGCCGTTGGCCAGCACCCGCTCGGACACCTCAGTGCCGAGGCGAGCCAGACGGGTGCGGCGGTCGGCGCGCCACCGCGCGACGTCGAGCATCAGACGGCTGCGGTCACCCGTCACCTGCTGCACCGCGAGGCGGGTCAGCTCCTGCAGCGCGTCGAGCACCTCGCCCTTGCGTCCGACCAGCTTGCTCAGGTCATCGCCGCCGTCGATGCTGACGACTGCGCGGTCACCGTCGACGTCGAGGTCGATGTCGCCGTCGAAGTCCAGCACGTCGAGCAGCTGCTCCAGGTAGTCGCCGGCGATCTCGCCTTCTTCGACCAGGCTGTCTTCTTCTTCGTCATCGTCCTCGTCATCCGAGTCGTCGTCACCTTCGGCGCCGACGGCTTCGTCGGCCTCCGGGGCCACGGCTTCCACAACCTCGACGATTTCGGTCTCGGCAGCGACGTCGTTCGCCTCGTCGACGATCTGCTCTTCAGCTTCAGCTGTCATGTTGTTACCTCACTTACTAGAAAAGTTCTGCTGGCGTCGCGGGGTGGAGAACACCCGTTGCTAGCCGCGGGGCCGGCCCTGCTTGCGCTTCTTGTTCGACTTCGAACCCGACTGCGCTTTGCCACCGCCCGACTTCTTCTGCTGGGCTGCGGGTGAGGGCTTCTTCGCGGCATCGCCGGCGGGCTTGGCCCCGGGCTTCGGCTTGCTGGCCGGCTTGTCGAGGTCGACCGCGGTCGCCTCATCGTCGGTCACGATGGTCTCGCCGTCGACGAGCTCCACGACGTCGTCGCGCTTCGCCTTGCCCGGCCGGGCTCCCGGCTTAGGTGCGGCGGCCTTGAGCTTCTCCTGCTTGGCGGCCTTCTGCTCTTCCTCTTCACGTTCCATGCGACCGAAGACGAGGTGCTGCTGCACATAGGTCCAACCGTTGTTGGCGACCCAGTAGATCAGGATGGCCACCGGGAAGAACACACCGGTGACCAGGATGCCCAGCGGGAAGACGTAGAGCGCGAGCTTGTTCATGATCCGCGTCTGCGGATTCTCCATGGCCTCGACGCTCTGACGGCCGACCGAGGCACGCGAGTTCATGTGCGTGGCGAGCGACGACAGGATCATCAGCGGCACGACGACGGCGCCTATCTGCCATCGGGTGAAGTCGATGTCCGCCAGGTTGCCCGACGGCACGAACGCTTTCCACTGCTCCATCGGCTGCGTCACGAACGACGACAGCGGGATGCCGAAGAGGCGAGCGTCCAGGAAGTTCTGCACCAGGTCCGCACTGAAGGCGTAGTTGCCGGTCGCACGGTTGGTCGGCAGGTCGAGGCTCGGACCGGCATGCGGCACCAGGCTGCCCGAACCACCGCTGCCCACGTACCGGTTGAACGACCGCAGCACATGAAACAGACCGATGAACACCGGGATCTGCAGCAGCATCGGCAGGCAGCCGAGGAGCGGGTTGAACCCGTGCTCCTTCTGGAGTTTCTGCATCTCCTCGGTCATCTTCACGCGATCCTTGGCGTACTTCTTACGGATCGCCTGCATCTGCGGGTTGATTTCC
Organism: Gordonia sp. (in: high G+C Gram-positive bacteria); assembly: GCA_047605365.1. Taxonomy (GTDB): domain Bacteria; phylum Actinomycetota; class Actinomycetes; order Mycobacteriales; family Mycobacteriaceae; genus Gordonia. The sequence goes on along the minus strand of JASGFV010000024.1, from coordinate 8,578 downwards.
TGCATCTTCTTCGTCGTCTGGATCTGCTTGACGAAGGGCTTGTACAGGATGGCGCGCAAGCTGAAGACCAGGAACACCACCGAGAGGGTCCACGAGACGCCGTCCCAGCCGGGGGACGACGGCAGAATCGCGTCGAACAACCAGTGCCAGACCCACATGATGTAGGACACCGGGTAGTAGATGAAGTTGAGCACGGCTCACTGACCCCTATCTGAAATTGGTGAGTCACCAGTAACGCAAAGCTCGTTGCTCCGGAACCACGTCGAGGGTCCGGACTCGGGTACCGGGTCGTAGCCCGGCTTGTGCCACGGTCCGCACTTGAGCAGTCGCCACGTAGACAGCAGCGAACCGTAGACAAATCCGTGTTTCGTCAGAGCTTCCACTGCGTAGGCACTGCACGTGGGCTCGAACCGACAGGTCGGGAGCCGCATCGGTGAGACCCAGGTGCGGTAGAGCTCGATGACGAAAATGAGGGCGACGCGGGGAAAACAGTGGATCCGCTGGGCGAAAGTCATGAAGTCACCGCGGGGTGAGACGCCGCGTCGCCGAAACGTTCGACGACGCGCCGGTGCCGCAGAGCACGACGCAGCAGCGCGACCAGCTCGGTGCTGGAGCGGTCCGCGACGCTCGGGTAGGCACGCAGCACGACGAAGGTCTCCGCCTCCGGAATCTCCGCCTTGACCTGCGCGAACGCATGACGAAGACGGCGAGCCAGCCGATGACGGGTCACCGCGTCGCCCACCTTCTTAGAGACGATCAGCCCGAGCCACGGGCCGCCGACGAGGGCGACGTCACGTCGAGCGCCGTCGTCGTCGGGCCACGAAGATCCGACAGGTAGGATATGAACTGCCATATCACGCACCGAAACCCGCACACCCTTGTCGAGTGTGCGGGCGAAATCGGAGCTGCGCGAGATGCGCGACGAGTCAGCCGACACCGATCATCCGACCGGGTACGCGCGACTCAGGCGGTCAGCTTGGCGCGGCCCTTGCGGCGACGGCCGGTCACGATCGCACGGCCGGCGCGCGTCCGCATACGCAGACGGAAGCCGTGCACGCGGGCACGACGACGGTTGTTCGGCTGGAAAGTGCGCTTCCCCTTAGCCATTGGGAACTCCTCGTGTTCTAACTGCAGGTGGTCTCACGCCCGCATGGGTTCTGGCGAGATGTTGCCAGCTCGGACCCGTGGCACGAGTCCCGCACGCCATGTTTGGACGACCGTTCGAGATTACTCAGCCAGCGTGTCCAAATCAAACCAGGCCTCCGCCCGGGCTATCCTTCGCGACCCCGTCGACGGTCCGGCGCCGCCCCCGGGGCGATGTGTGAACCGCTGTCTCCACAAGTGTGGATAACATTGTGGACAGAGCCCCACCAGGTGCACGAACGTGGCAGGGTCGACGGTCGAGACCTGTGGAACGGGCTTGTGAACAACAGGAGTTTGAGTGGTGTCCGGAGAGCAACAATCCTTCAGCGACGTCTGGCAGCAGGTGGTCGCCGAACTGAACGCTGACGCGTCGCCGGACACTCCCACGCTGACCCACATGCAGAAGGCGTGGCTGTCGAACGTCCATCCGCTGGCCCTAACAGCGGGATTCGCCCTGCTCGCAGCCCCGAGCTCGGTGATTCAGGAGCAGATCGAGCGAAATCTGCGCGACATCCTCTCGACGGTGCTGAGCCGTCATCTCAACGAGCAGGTCGAGATCGCCGTCCGCATCGCCGAGCCGCCGGAGGTGACCGAACCGGTCGCTCCCATCGCCGTCGGCGGCGTCGACCAGCCCGCGCGGCCCGCCGTCGAACATTCCGCTGAAAAGCCCGCCCCCATCAAAACCGGTTACGAGCGTCCTCCGCTGGAGCAGGCCGGCACCCGTGACTGGGCCGCGTATTTCGACGGCAGTCCGACCACGACGACACCGGACAAGAGCACGACGACGCTGCATCCCAAGTACACCTTCGACACGTTCGTGATCGGCGCGTCGAACCGGTTCGCGCACGCGTCGGCGGTCGCTGTCGCCGAGGCGCCGGCCCGCGCGTACAACCCGCTGTTCATCTGGGGCGAGTCGGGTCTAGGCAAGACGCACCTGCTGCACGCCGCCGGTCACTACGCGCAGCGTCTGTTCCCGGGCATGCGCGTGAAGTACGTCTCGACCGAAGAGTTCACCAACGACTTCATCAACTCGCTGCGCGACGACCGCCGGATGGCGTTCAAGAGCCGCTACCGCGACGTCGACATGCTGCTGGTCGACGACATCCAGTTCTTGGAGGGCCGCGAGGGCATCCAGGAGGAGTTCTTTCACACGTTCAACGTGCTGCATAACGCGAACAAGCAGATCGTGGTGTCGTCGGACCGTCCGCCGCGCATGCTCGCAACGCTCGAGGACCGGCTCCGGACGCGCTTCGAGTGGGGTCTGATCACCGACGTTCAGCCGCCTGACCTGGAGACTCGCATCGCGATCCTCCGTAAGAAGGCGCAGGGCGATAACCTTCCCGCGCCGGACGACGTGCTGGAACTCATCGCGTCCAAGATCGAGCGCAACATCCGCGAGCTCGAGGGCGCGCTGATCCGCGTCACGGCGTACGCGTCGCTCAACGGCGCCGAACTCAACTACTCGCTGGCCGAGGTGGTGCTGCATCAGTTGAGTCCGGAGTCCGGCACCACCGAGATCAGCGCCGAGACGATCCTCAACATCACGGCCGACTACTTCGACATCTCCACCGACGACCTGCGCGGTCCGGGCAAGACGCGTCCGCTGGTGCAGGCCCGGCAGATCTCGATGTACCTGTGCCGCGAGCTGACCGACCTGTCGCTGCCGAAGATCGGCGACACTTTCGACCGCGACCACACCACTGTGATGTACGCCGATCGCAAGATCCGCAAGGAAATGGGCCAGAAGCCAGCCGTCTACGACCACGTGCAGCAGCTGACCGCGCGCATCAAACAGCGCTCCAAGGGCTGAGTCTCAAGTTTGAGGTGAGAGTTTCCGGCGTGTCCGGAAACGGTGTCGTCGCACCCGGAACACCGGTCGGGCGCGTCGCGTCGTCGCAGGTCGTCGTCGAGCAGAAGCTGTGCACAACCCTGTGACGAACCGGCCCGCGTCTGTGCACGGACGGTGGACGAATGTGGATGAACATCGACTGTCCACAATCGGCGCCGTCTGTCCACAACCGTCGTACAGCAGCCGTCCACACGGGTCTGAACCGTGTCACCAGCGACGACAGGCGTTGTCCACAGATTCCACAGGCCCTACTACTACTGTTTTTTCTTCTCTAGGAGATCTCTTTTAAAACAGGATCTGGGGACACACAGCCGAAGCGGCCGTGTGCGCCGACGCGACGCGCCGAGTCGGCGGGGACCGGGACGGCCCAACTTCCTCGGCTGTCGTCATTGCGCTCTACAGTGGGATTCGGCAAACCAACCGTCATGACGGGCACCGGTGGCCGCGAGCTGCGGGGGTCCACGAGACGCTCTCGGCTCGAAGACGCCGCCGAGAAGGGCTGATGAGGAAAAATGAAGTTTCGTGTGGTGCGCGACGAGTTCGCCGATGCCGTCGCCTGGGTCGCCCGGAGCCTGCCGTCCCGGCCGCCCGTGCCGATCCTGGGCTGCGTGGTGTTGACCGCAGGCGAGAACGGACTGCGCGTCGCCGGCTTCGACTACGAGGTCTCGGCCACCGAGACGATCTCCGCCGAGGTCCTCGAACCCGGAACTGTGCTGGTATCGGGCCGGCTGCTCGCTGACATCACCCGATCGCTGCCGCTCAAGCCGGTCGACGTCTCGATCGACGGCACGCGTGTCGCCATCGCCTGCGGCAGCTCGAAGTTCTCGCTGCCGACGATGCCGGCCGAGGACTACCCGGATCTGCCCGAGGCCCCGCAGTCGACGGGCACCGTGCCCGGCGACCTGTTCGCGCAGGCCGTCGCGCAGGTCGCGGCGGCCGCCGGCAAGGACGACACCCTGCCGATGCTGACCGGCGTCCGCGTGGAGATCGACGGCGACAAGGTGGTGCTGGCAGCGACTGACCGATTCCGTCTGGCGGTCCGCGAGATGCACTGGGATCCTGCCGACGCGAACACCAACGGCGCCGCGCTGGTGCCGGCCAAGACCCTGTCGGAGGCGGCGAAGTCGGCCGGATCGGACCACGTCGGTGTAGTTCAGCTGGCTTTCGGTTCGGGCAATGCGATCGGCTCCGAGGGCATCCTGGGCATCACCAGCGACGCCAAGCAGACCACCACCCGGCTCCTCGACGCCGAGTTCCCGAAGTTCCGTCAGCTGTTCCCCGCCAGCCACACCTCGGTCGCGACCGTCGAGAGCGCGCCGCTGGTGGAGGCCATCAAGCGTGTCGCCCTGGTCGCCGAGCGCGGCGCCCAGGTCCGGATGGACTTCTCGGCCGACTCGGTCCTGCTGACCGCGGGCGGCGACGAGGCCGGCAAGGCCGAAGAAGAGCTGCCCGTCCAGTTCTACGGCGAACCGATCCTCATCGCGTTCAACCCGGCATACCTCCTCGACGGTCTGGCGGCGATCAACGCCGAGATCGTGGAGTTCGGCTTCACCAATCCCGAGCCCGATCCGTCGGGTCAGCGTCGTGCGGCGATCCGCCCCGCGGTGCTGCGGCCGTCCGGCGGCGTCGACCCGGTCGCCGACGAATCCGGTGCGTATCTCGCACCGAACAGTGAGTTCAGCTACCTGTTGATGCCGGTCCGTCTGCCTGGCTGACCTGCCAAAACCCACGAGGAGAAAACCATGCAGCTCGGACTTGTAGGACTGGGAAAGATGGGTGCCAACATGCGCACCCGCGTGCGGGCGGCCGGTCACGAGGTGATCGGCTACGATCCGCGACCGGACGTGACGGACGCGCCGTCGCTCGCCGCGATGGTGGACGCGCTCGACGCGCCCCGCGCGGTCTGGATCATGGTTCCGCACGGTGACCCGACCAGCAGACGTCACCGACTGGCCGGCTGCTGTCCAGGGCGACCTGGTGATCGACGGCGGCAATTCCGTACACCGAAGACAAGCCGAACGCCGAGCTCCTCGCGGCCAAGGTCGGCTACCTGGACTGCGGCGTGTCCGGCGGCGTATGGGGTCGGAGAACGGCTACGGACTGATGGTCGGCGGCGAAGGAACGTCGCTCAGGTGATGCCGATCTTCGACGCGCTGCGCCCGCCCGGCCCGCGCGAGAACGGCTTCGTCCACGCCGGCCCCGTCGGTGCAGGTCACTACGCCAAGATGGTGCACAACGGCATCGAGTACGGCCTGATGCACGCCTACGCCGAAGGCTACGAACTGCTCGACGCCGAGCCGCTGATCGAGGATGTGACCGGCACGCTCAAGGCGTGGACGCAGGGCACCGTCGTACGTTCGTGGCTGCTGGACCTGCTGGTCCGCGCGCTGGAGCAGGATCCGGGCCTGGCCGAGATCTCCGACTACACCACCGATTCGGGCGAAGGTCGCTGGACCGTCGAGGAGGCGATCCGGCATTCGGTGCCGCTGAACGTCATATCCGCGGCGCTGTTCGCGCGGTTCGCGTCGCGCCAGGAGTACTCGCCCGCGCTCAAGGCCGTGTCGGCGCTGCGCAACCAGTTCGGCGGGCACGCCGTGGTGAGCACCGACGGCCAGAGTGTGGGGGAGACCGCCACACCCGAGAAGTAGCCGGTGTTCGTTCGCGAACTCCTCCTGCACGACTTCCGCTCCTGGCCGCAGGCTTCGTTCGAGCTGCAGCCGGGAGCGACGGTCTTTGTCGGCCGTAACGGTTTCGGCAAGACCAACCTGCTCGAATCGCTCTTCTACCTGGCGACTCTCCGGTCGCACCGGGTGTCGGCCGACGCCCCGCTGGTGCGGACCGGGTCGTCGAAGGCCCGCGTCTCGGCGACCGTGGAGAATCAGGGCCGGGAGCTGATCGTCGACTTGACCATCGCCGCGCAGGGCGCCAACAAGGCGACGATCAACACCGCGCCGGTACGGCGCACCCGGGAGATCCTGGGGATTCTGCGCACCGTGCTGTTCGCCCCAGAGGACCTCGCGCTGGTGCGCGGCGATCCCGGCGAACGGCGCCGATTCCTCGACGAGATGGCAGTGCAGCTGCGCCCGATGGTCGGCGGCTCGCGTGCCGACTACGAGCGAGTGCTGCGTCAGCGCGCCGCGTTGCTGAAGACGGCGGGCGCCGCGCTGCGCCGGTCGTCGAGCGACGCCGATGCGGTGATGAGCACCCTCGACGTGTGGGACGCCCAGCTCGCGCAGTTCGGCGCGGAGTTGACCGCGGCGCGGCTTGCTGTCGTGCGCGACATGAATCCTCTTGTAGCCCAGGCATATTCGTCGATAGCACCGCATTCGAGGCCGGCCGCCGTCGAGTACCGGTCGGCGGCCGGGCCCGAGGTGGACGAGAGCCCGGGCGGTCCGGATTCGGTCGAGGAGATTCGCCAGGTGCTGCTCGCGAAGCTCGCCGAAGTGCGCGGCAAGGAGATCGACCGCGGGCTGTGCCTGATGGGTCCGCACCGCGACGACCTGCTGCTTCGGCTCGGCGACGAGCCGGCCAAGGGGTTCGCCAGTCACGGGGAGTCGTGGTCGTTGGCGCTCGCCCTGCGGCTCGCGTCCGTCGACCTGCTGCGCGACGACGGCGTCGAGCCGGTGATCATGCTCGACGACGTGTTCGCCGAGCTCGACGTCAAGCGCCGGGAGAAGCTCGCCGCCTTCACCGCATCGGCCGAACAGTTGCTGATCACCGCGGCCGTGCCCGACGATCTGCCCGCCGAGCTCGGCGGCCGCCGCGTTCTTGTCGGAGTCAGCGAGCATGATGGCGTTCGGGAGTCGGTGGTCGTCGAAGATTCGGCTGCTGTAGACGGCGAGAGCCTTCGACAAGCTCAGGCGCCGGATCAGAAGTTCCCTGATCCGCACGAGGAGGTGCACGAATGACGGACGACATGCCGGTGCGGGGCAGCGGCTACGAGATGGCCCGCAAGGCACTGGAAGAGGCACGCGCCGCAGCGAAGGCTGCGGGCAAGCCGGTCGGGCAGGGCCGGGCCGGGTCGGCGACGCCTCGTCGTCGTGCGGATCGGTCGCGTCGTCGCTGGTCAGGGTCTGGACCCGATGCCCGCGACCCCCAGCCGCTCGGCCGGGTCGCCGGCAAACTGGCGAAGGATCACGGCTGGTCGCCGAAGATCGCCGAGGGCACTTTGTTCGGCATGTGGCCGTCGATCGTGGGGGAGGAGATCTCCTCTCACGCGACGCCGACCGCTTGTGTCGACGGCGTGCTGCACGTGCGCGCGGAGTCGACGGCGTGGGCCACTCAGCTGCGATACATGCAGGCACAGATTCTGGCGAAGATCGCGGCCGCGGTGGGCCACGGATTCGTGAAGAGCGTGCGGATCGTCGGCCCGCAGGCGCCGTCGTGGCGCAAGGGTCCGCGGCACGTCTCCGGGCGGGGTCCGCGAGACACTTACGGATAGTCAGCTCAGCGCGTTCAGGCGGACGCGAAGTCGACTTATCCACCAAGGGACTCGGCCGGAGCCGCGTTCGGCGATCTGGAGGGCTTTTAGGGCACGGCGCGCCGCCGTCCAATGCAACTGAGGCAGTACCAGCCGGTACACTTGTGGACAACTGTCCTCAACCTGAAGGAGCGGACGCGTCCCGTGGCTGACACCAACAGCGAGTCGAAGAAGACTTCCTCGCCCAAGTCCGATACGTACGATGCCAGTTCGATCAGCATCCTCGAGGGGCTCGAAGCGGTCCGCAAGCGCCCCGGCATGTACATCGGCTCCACCGGTGAGCGCGGCCTGCATCACCTGATCTGGGAGGTCGTCGACAACTCGGTCGACGAGGCGATGGCCGGCTACGCCACCCGCGTCGACGTGACCCTGCTTGCCGACGGCGGCATCGAGGTGGTCGACGACGGCCGCGGCATGCCGGTCGCGATGCACGCCACCGGCGCGCCCGCCGTCGAGGTCATCATGACTCAGCTCCACGCGGGCGGAAAGTTCGACTCAGACTCGTACGCGGTGTCGGGCGGTCTGCACGGCGTCGGCATCTCCGTGGTCAACGCGCTGTCCACCAGGGTCGAGCTGGAGATCAAGCGCGACGGCCACGTGTGGACCCAGTCCTACGACTACGCCAAGCCCGGCCCGCTGAACCAGGTCGGCGACTCCGACGCCACCGGCACCACGGTGCGGTTCTGGCCGGACGGCGAGATCTTCGAGACGACGACGTTCAACGCCGAGACCGTCGCCCGCCGCCTGCAGGAGATGGCCTTCCTCAACAAGGGCCTGACCATCACCCTGACCGACCAGCGGCTGAGCGAAGAAGAAGCCATCGTCGAGGCCGACGGCCCCGACTCGGCCGAGGCCGTTCAGTCGGCCGAGGACAAGGCCAAGACCGCCGCGATCGTGCGGACCCGGACCTACCACTACCCGGACGGCCTGGTCGACTACATCAAGCACCTCAACCGCACCAAGACGTCGATCCACACCACGGTGATCGGCTTCAACGGCAAGGGCACCGGCCACGAGGTGGAGATCGCCATGCAGTGGAACGCCGGCTACTCCGAGTCGGTGCACACCTTCGCCAACACCATCAACACCCACGAGGGCGGCACCCA
>JASGFV010000023.1:0-26346 GCA_047605365.1 Gordonia sp. (in: high G+C Gram-positive bacteria) | reverse complement strand
GCCGCAAGGCGGTCACCGATGAGCAACACCCCGTACCCGGACCGCCCGCATGCCAGGCCCGTCGGCAAGTCGCGGACCGCGGCCTTCTTCGGCAACCTGTGGCGGAGCGCCGTCGTACACTTCGCGTGGCCGCTGACCACGGCGATCGTCTGGCTGCACAACAATCTGCGAATGCCCAAGGTGCTCGGCGGCGACCTCCGCGAATTCGCTCTGCGACTCTGGCGCGTCAGCTGGCTGACCTTTGTCTGGGTGCTGCTGTGGGGGCATGTGACCTGGGCCAACGTGATCGTGGGCATCGTCGTGGCGGTCGCCGTGGTGACGCTGCTGCCGCTGCCCCGCGTGCCCGTCGAAGGCAGGCTGCATCCGGTCGCCGCCCTCGGACTGCTCGTCAGCCTGATCTACAACTTCCTGAAGTCGTCCGCGCAGGTCGCCTGGGCCGCCGTCCGGCCCGGCGACCCGCCGCTGGGCGCCGTCGTCCGCGTCCACGTAGCCATCAAGTCGGACCTGGTCCTCACCCTCGCGGTGAACTATCTGAACCTGGTGCCGGGCACCATGGTCGTCGAGATCGACCACCTGCGCCGCATGCTGTACGTGCACGTCTTCGACGTCCGCACCGACAAGCAGGTGGAAGCGTTCTGCCGCCAGATGTCGTGGACGGAACGCCAGTTCATCCGTACTTTCGAGCGCGACAGCGAGTGGCATCCCAGCCCGTACCACGGCATCGACGACGACTACCACCACGTCCCGTTCGCCGACCGGCAGCGCGTCGCCGACCAGTCTGAGGGCGGCCGCGGGCTGTTCGGACGTCGACGGAAGGAGAACAAGTGACCGTCGTCTGGACCATCAGCGCCGCGATGCTGCTCACCGCCGTCGTGCTGACCGCCTACCGATCGCTGCGCGGCCCCAGCACGCTGGACCGTCTCGTGGGCATCGACACCCTCATCGCGCTCACCATCTGCTGCCTGGCCGTCTGGGTGGCCGCCACCTTCGACACCACCATCGTGCCGGGCATCGTCGCACTGAGCCTGGTCAGTTTCATCGGGTCGATCGCCGTCGCCCGCTTCCGTGTGAGGGACGACGAATGATCCGCGACATCATCAGCGCCGTGTTCATCCTGACCGGCTCCCTGCTGGCCCTCACCGCCTCGATCGGCCTGGTCCGCTTCCCGGACACCCTCAGCCGCATGCACGCCGCCACCAAGCCGCAGACCTTCGGCATGATCTTGGTGCTCCTCGGCACCCTCATCCGCCTCGAAGGCCACGCCGACGGCGGCATGCTGATCCTGACCGGCATGTTCGCCCTGATCACCGCCCCGGTGATCGCCCAGCGCGTCGGCCGCCTGGTGTACCGCGAGCAGCGCCACGACGAGCAGTTGCTCGACGAGTCGCAGCTGCGCCGCAAGCCGCTGTCGAAGTAGGCGTCGGGCCTGTCGTCGCGCCGGAACCCACTCCGGCCAGCCGAGCAACCACCGGCGACGCCGAAGCCGCCGATCTCAGCGCAGCTCGTCGACCACCGTGTCCACCACGGACCGAAGATCCCCCGTGCGGCGGAACACCTCGTGCTGACGCTGGTAGCTGCCGCCGCGCTCGATGATGTCGCCGACCGACGCCAACTCCGCAGAGCAGCCCAGCGTCTCGGCGACGGGAGCCAGCCGGATCAGCAGGTCGCGCAGGTCGTCGGTGACGAGCCGCTCAGAGCAGGCGGCGTCCTGGATGATGATCGCGTCCAGGCCATAGCGGGCGGCGCGCCACTTGTTCTCCTGCACAAGCCAGGGGGCCATCTGCGGAAGCACCTCGCCGGCGTCGATCCGGTTGCTGAGGTCCACGATCAAACAGTGGATCAGCGCCACGACGGCAGCCAGTTCACGCTGGTCGGACATGCCGTCGCAGACCCGGACCTCGATGGTTCCCAGGTGCGGCGACGGCCGGATGTCCCAGCGAATCTCGTTGAGGTGGTCGATGATGCCGGTGGTCTTCTGGTCGTGCACGAAGGCCTCGAACTCGTTCCACTGCCCGAACTGGAACGGCAGTCCGGCGGTAGGCAGCTGCTGGAACATCATCGCCCGGTTGCTCGCGTAGCCGGTCTCCTGACCGGCCCACATCGGTGAGCTCGCCGACAGTGCGAGCAGGTGCGGGTAGTACTTGAGCAGCGACGACAGGATCGGCAGCACCTTGTCGCGGTGGTCGATGCCGACGTGCACGTGCACGCCCCAGATCATCATCTGGCGGCCCCACCACTGGGTGCGCTCGATCAGCTCGGCGTACCGGTGGCCTTCGGTGAGCTGCTGCCGCGACCATTCGGCGAACGGATGCGTTCCGGCGCCGTACAGTTCGACGCCCAGCTGCCCGGTGAGCGCACTGACCGCGGCCAGCGTCTCGGACAGGTCGTCCATGGCCTCGCCGACGGTGTCGCAGATGCCGGTCACCAGCTCGACGGTGTTGCGCAGCAGTTCCTTGTGGATCCGGTGCGACAGTTCGCTGTACTGCTGACCGACCAGGTCGAACAGCGCGGCAGCAGAGTTGTCCAGGTCGCGGGTCTGGGCGTCGACCAGCGCCAGCTCCCACTCCACGCCCAGCGTCGGGCGGGGCGACGCCCGGAACTCGATCGGTTCCGGGCGGCCCGACTCAGTCATCGCGGGTGCTTTTCGCGCGCCGTGTCAAGAGCTACTTGGCGGTGATCACGCCGCAGGCGACGACGGTCTCTTTGTCGTCCTTGACGACCAGGGCCTTGCCGTCGACGTCGGTGATCTTGAGGACGTCGGCGTTCGACGTCGTGGCGCCGGTGCCGTCGTGTCCGACGTTGACGCCGGGCAGCGAGCCGCCGGTGATCACGGTGCCGGTGCCGAAGCTGCTGGACTCGCACGTGCCGGACACGACGGTCACCTCGTGCTCGCCTTCCTCCAGGTCGTTGACCCGCACGCTGACCTTGAGGCCGTGCTCGGCGGTGGTGAAGCTGCCCAGGCCGACGTCCTTGCCGGTCTTGTCGGTCAGGGCGACGGCGCCCGCGGCGCCGCTGGTGGCCGGGATGTTGTCGGCGTTCACCAGGTCGCCGGGAATCGCCTGGTTGCCGGTGACGACCGCCGGGGTCGTGTACTCGGCGTGGCTGACCGGCTCGTTCGGGGTGCACGCGGCGAGGGCTGCGGCCATCGCTCCGGCAGCGGCGACGACGCCGATCACTCGGGCGGTCGAGAAACCGGGGGCGGTGCGGACGGTCATTTCGGCTCCTTCGGGGCGCTGCGGGCTGTGTGTTTGACGTGAAACGGGCTGGTGGAAAGTCACTTGTTCACCACGACGACGACCAGTTCGCCGGGGCACTTGGTGAACTCGGCCGGACGCTCTTCGGCCGACGCGCCGCCGGGCACCGAGCCCGCGACCTTCTCGGCCGCGGCCTTCTGGCCGGCCTCGTAGAAGATGGTGTTCTCGGTGATGCTGCTGGTGGCGAGGTTCGACGGGTCGGTGCCGAGGGTGAACCCGGCGCCTTGCAGGGTGTCGCCGACTTCCTTCGCCAAGCCGGTCACCTTGCCGGCGTTGAGCACGCAGATGTCAGGCACCTGGCCGTCGTCGGCGGCTTCGCTGGTGGTGGCGGACTTGCTGCCCGCCGGGGCCTTCGTCGTCGCAGCCGAGGTCGGGGTGGACGCGGGCTGGGAGGTCTGCGCGCTGCGCGCCGCATCCTTGAGCTCACCCTCCGGATCGCTGCCGCTGTTCTTGAGACTCAGCGCACCTAGAAAAATGAACACCACGGCGATGGCGAACAGAATCATCGCGCCTGCGCGCAGCGGCAGGCGACTGTTCTCTCGATCAGCTTTCATCATCGCAACTCTAACCCACCGGTGCAGCCCTCGTGGACAGCGGCAAGGCCGCGGCCGCGTCCGGAGGCTAGGTGATCTCGAATCCCAGACGTCGCGCGGCGCGCGCCTTCTGGCGCGAGGCGCGCAGCCGGCGCAGGCGCTTGACCAGCATCGGGTCGGCGGCCAGCGCTTCGGGACGGTCCACCAGGGCGTTGAGGATCTGGTAGTAGCGGGTCGCCGACAGCGAGAAAAGCTCTTTGATGGCTTCTTCTTTGGCGCCGGCGTACTTCCACCACTGGCGCTCGAAGGACAGGATGTCGTGCTCGCGGCGAGTGAGCCCGTCGGCGCCGACCTCGTTGGGATCGATCTGACCGGACTGATCCGAGACACCGCTGGTGGTCTCGGGTCCGTTGCCCTGGCTGCGCGCAGTTGCGCCGTCCATCTTGCTCCTCGAAAGCGTCGTGCGTGTCACGATTTCATCCCCCGCAAACCTGCGTCCCCGGCGAATGACAGCGGTGTAGTTCTGCCAGATATTCAACCACGACGACGGACCCGCGACGGCCGTGACTCACCGAGAGCCGGACAAGTCGCCAAGCACGCGGGCCGGGCGTCACCGGCGTCTCCTAGAATGTTCACCATGGCGATTCTTCCCATCTGCATCACCGGTGAACCCGTCCTGCACCAGGCCACCACGCCCGTCGAACTCGACGCGGACGGACGCCCGAGCGCGGAGATCGTCGCCCTGCTCGACGACATGTACGAGACCATGGACGCCGCCAACGGCGTGGGCCTGGCCGCGAACCAGGTCGGCCGCGATCTGCGCATGTTCGTCTACGACTGCCCGGACGGTCCGGTGCGCCGCCGCGGCGAGGTCGTCAACCCGGTGCTGGAGACCTCCGAGATCCCGGAGACCATGCCCGATCCCGACGACAACGACGAGGGCTGCCTGTCGGTCCCCGGCGAGGGCTTCCCGACCGGTCGCGCAGACTGGGCCAAAGTCACCGGCACCGACCGCGACGGCAACGCCGTCGAGATCGAGGGCACCGGCTTCTTCGCGCGGATGCTGCAGCACGAGACCGGCCACCTCGACGGCTTCCTCTACACCGACGTGCTGGTCGGCCGGAACGCCCGCGCGGCGAAGAAGGCCATCAAACGCAACGGCTGGGGCGTGCCGGGCAAGACGTGGACCCCGGGGACCGTCGCCGATCCCTTCGGCCACGACGACTGAACCGATGCATCCGGCGGTCGGCGACCGCATCGTCGTACGTTATCGGCTCGGAGCGGGCGGGCCGGACGACTGGCGCGCCGCGCCGAATCCCACGCTGACGGACGGGCCGTCGCTCTCGGACATCACCGGAGTCCTGCTGTCGATGGACGACCAGACGCTGGTCGTCGAACGCGACGGACGGCCGCACGACGTGCCGCGTTCCGCGATCACCTCGATCCGCCAGTTGTCGCGGCGGGTGGTGCGCAATTCGCAGATCCGCGACGTCGAGCGCGTGCTGTCACAGGCGTGGGGGCCGACCGAGACGCTCGACGGCTGGGTGCTGACCGGGCGCACCGGACCGGCGGTCCCGCGCGCGGCCTCCGCGACGCCCCTCGAGTTCGGTGCGGACGGTCGCGCCGTCGACGCCGTCCGCGCCTGGTACACCGCGCGCGACCTTCCGCCGGTCGCGCTCCTGCCCGATCGCCTCACCACCGGCGGCGCGTTCCCCGCGCCGAACGGTCCCGCCTACGAGGTGCTGACCGCCGACACCCCGACCGCCGGCACCGCCGAGCTCCGCGTCCGCGCCGACGACGACGCCGTCACGCTGGTCCTCGGCGAGCTCAACGCCGTGGAGGTGCGCGCCGACGACGAGCCCGCCCGCGCCTGGTGGCGACTGGCCGGCTTCGATCTGCATCACACGTATCGCCTGACCGCCCTGTAGGCGCCGAGCCTGATTGAGGCCGGCCCGGCGACCTCGCTACCGTAGAGCCGATGCCGAACTCAACCGCTCCCGACCACAGTCCGTGGTCCCGCCAGCGACTGCTGACCACCCTCGCCAGCGTCGCGGTCCTCATCGTGGCCGTGGGTCTGGCGTGGTGGACGGCCGGCGGGAACGACGACGCGAAGACCGCATCGACGCCGTCGGCGCACAGCGTCGTCGCTCCCGGCTCCGCGTCGACCAGTACCTCGTCGAGGAGCGCCGGCGCCAAGACGACGAGCGGCAAGAGACAAACCCCGAAGCCGTCGAGCAAACCCGCTCAGAACGTCCCGGCCCGCGTCCAGAAGACGCTGGCGCTGATCGACGCCGGCCGCTGGCCGGCGGACGCGGACTCCCCCGGCACGCGCGGCGGCGACCGCTTCGGAAACTACGAGAACCGGCTCCCGGCGACCGGCCCGGACGGGCGACGCCGCACCTTCCAAGAGTGGGACGTCAACCCGAAGCAGCCGGGCCGCGGGCGCGACGCCGAGCGGATCATCACTGCGAACGACGGCTCGGCCTGGTACACCTTGGACCACTACCAGACGTTCATCCAGATCAGGGGGCCGTCGCGATGACCCTGGACCTGAGCACGTTTCTGCGTGCGACGCTGATCGGCGGACCCGCCGTCGCCCTGACCGACGAGCCCGTCGCGATCGGCCTCGACGTCGAGCACGGCGTGGTGGTCCGGCGCCTGGCCGGCGGTTCCATGCGGACCCTCGACGACGTGTACGCCGCCTACGCCCACGCCTGGGACTTCCCCGACCACTTCGGCTGGAACAAGGACGCGTTCGCCGACTGCCTGACCGATTTCGACGGCCGTTTCCGCACCGCGACCGGCGCGCCCGGCGGAGGCTTCCTGACCATCGTCGACGACGCCGAACTGCTCCTGGCCGACGCCTCCGACACCGACTTCGACTGGTTCGCGCAGATCCAGGCCGACGTCCGGGACGACTACCGCGCCGAGAACGCGCACCACGCCGACCGGCCGGTGGCACTGGAGTTCGCGCTGGCCTTGCAGACCGACGCCGAGAACCTCGCGGCGGTGCGTCGTCGCTGGACCGAGGCCGGGGCCCCGCCCGCCGAACTGGACGGTCGCTGATGCGCCTGGCCACTTGGAACGTCAACTCGATCCGCGCGCGATCCGAGCAGGTCGTCGCCTGGATGAACCGGCACGCCGTCGACGTGCTGGCGATGCAGGAGACCAAGTGCGCCGACGACCAGTTCCCGGTGATGAGCTTCCTGGCTGAGGGGTACGACGTCGCGTTCCACGGCCGCGGGGGCTACAACGGCGTAGCGATCGCCTCCCGGGTCGGGCTCGACGACGTGCACGTCGGGTTCGACGGCGAGCCGTCGCCCACCCCGGACGGCCCCGCGGACGCCCGCGCCATCTCCGCGACCTGCGGCGGCGTCCGCGTGTGGAGTCTCTACATCCCGAACGGCCGGTCCGTCGACGACCCGCACTACGCCTACAAACTGGCCTGGCTCGACGCGCTGGCCGGCGTCACCCGCCTGGAGCTGACGCACGACCCGGCCGCGCAGATCGCGCTGGCCGGCGACTGGAACGTCGCCCCCACCGACGACGACGTGTGGGATCCCGAATACTTCGCGGGCCGCACCCACACGACCGGCCCCGAGCGGGCCGCGTTCGCCGAGTTCGGCGCCGCGGGCTTCGTCGACAGCGCCGGACCGTTCGCTCCCGGCCCCGGCACGTACACCTTCTGGGACTACACGGCCGGACGCTTCGCCAAGGATCAGGGCATGCGGATCGACTTCGCCCTCTGCTCCCCCGCGCTCGACGATCGGGTGCACGACGCGTTCGTCGACCGCGCCGCCCGCGCCGCCCAGGGCGCCAGCGACCACGCCCCCCTCGTGCTCGACGTCTCGTAGCTCGACGTCCATCGGGCTATCAGGCGAGGCAACCCTCAGCTAGTCTCAGCCTCATGCGAACTGTCTCCCACTACCCCGCGGCACTCGTGGCCGTCCTGCTGACCCTGCTGCTCGCGATGACCGCGTGCAGTGCGCCGGACGGGGACTCCGGCGGCGGCGGACCGATCCAGATCAACACCCCGCAAGGCCAGGTGGTGGTGAACGGCACGCCGAAGCGGATCGTCACACTCGGCGGCCAGTGGATCGACACGGCGCTCGCCTTCGGCGTCAAGCCCGTCGCTTACCTGGACCAGAGCCAGATCCTGACCAAGAAGCCCGCCCCGTGGGTGGGTGACAAGCTCGCCGGCAGCACCCAGCTGAACTTGGAGAACCTGGTCGCCGAGATCGCCAAGGCCAAGCCGGACCTGATCCTGGCCGAGGGCTTCATGGCGACCGCGCAGCCGGAGACGTTCGCAAAGATCCGTGAGATCGCGCCGACCGTCCCGGGCGTCACCGGCAAGCAGGTCGACCCGTGGCAGGACCTGGTGACCCTGTTCGGCACTGTCACTCGCCAGCCCGACAAGGCCAAGGAGATCATCGACGGCGTCAATGCGAAGGTCACCAAGATCGCCACGGATCTGCCCGGCCTGAAGGGCAAGACCTACGCGTTGGCGTACATGTTCTCGTCCGAGCAGATCCAGGTGATGGCCGACCCGACTGACGGCGCGGGCGAAGTGATGGCGTCGCTCGGCCTGGTGGTGGCGCCGAAGCTGGCCGCCGAGGCGAAGAAGCAGAACCAGTCGCGCTTCCCGATCTCCACCGAGAACGTCCCGATGCTCGACGCCGATCTGCTCGTCATCACCGCGAGCAACGACAACCTGCAGAAACAGCTGGAGAAGCTGGCCGGTTACAGCACGCTGAAGAGCGTCAAAAGCGGCGCGCTCGCCGACCTCAGCGTCGCCGAGATCACCGGCCTGAACACGCCCACGCCGCTGTCGGTGCCGTACGTCCTGAACGTGATGTACCCGGCGCTGCAGAAGGCCTCGGGCAACTGATGAGGGCCTGACCTCGCTGAACGAGCGAGCTTGCTCAGCCGACGGAGCAGGACTGCTGCGCGTATGCGGCGAGGTCGCAGACCGACTTGTTGCTCAGCTTCCAGTTGCCGCCGACGTTGACCCACTTGAGGGTCGTGTAGCGGGCGTCGTAGCCGGGCAGGGTCATCTGCAGGCGCGCGGTGGCCGTGTCGCCGTTCTGGGTGACCGGGCCGATCAGCTGGTACTTGAAGCCGGTGTACGAGTACGAGCGGACGAGCTGCAGGATCGAGGTCATCTGGCCGACGGCGCGGTTGCCGCCCTCCAGGACCTGCGCCTTCTGGGACGCCGGAGCATTGCTCTCCAGCAGTCGCAGCTGCCCCTGGAACATCGCGAGCGTGGGGACGCTGGTCTGCGCGGTCGTCGCCGGGGCGGCCGAAGTGGTGGCCGCAGGTGCGGCGGGAGCCGCCGGGGAGCCCGGAACCACCGGTGCAGCGTCAGCCGGGGCCGGGGTGGTCGCGGCCGGATCGGTGCCGGCGGGAGCGGCAGGTGCGGCGGGCGCAGCGGTGGTGGCCGCCGGATTCTGCTGGGCTCCGAGGTTCACGACGGTCGGCGTCGCGGTCGAGTTGTTCCTGGCGGCGGAGTCCGCGACCATCACGCCGACCATTCCGATCGCCAGCACGATCGCCGACACCAGGCCCGCGAGACCGGCGGCGACAATCACGGTCGGCCAGTTGATGGAGCGACGCGAATCGGGGTCCTCATCGTCGTCGGAGTCCTCGGCGACGGGCTCCGCCGACTCGGCGTAGTAGCCGGGCTCCACTGCGGCGTACGCCTGCGGTGCGGGTGCGCCGGTGGCCGGGTCGACCGCATTCGGGTCGACGGCCTGCGGGTCGGCGGGCACGTACTCCTGCGTCGGTGCGTCGTCGGCCGGGAACACCGCGTCGGCGTCGGCCTGCTGATCGTCGTTCGGAGTCGTCATCGAAGTACTTCTTTCATGCGGGGGGTGCCGGGCCGGCCCCAGCGAGGGGTCTGGCGGTCAGATGTTGCAGGGCTGCGAAGCGTGCGCAGCGATGTCGCAGATGGACTTGCTCGTCAGCTTCCAGCGGCCGTCTTTCCAAACGTACGTCATGGTCGCGTACTGCGACTCGTAGCCGGGCGAGCTCAGTTTGAGGCGCGCTCCCGCCGTGGTCCCGTTCTGAGTGACGGGGCCGACCAGTTCATAGCGGAAGCCCGCGGGCTGGAACTGCTTGGCCAGCTGCAGCATGTTGGTGATCGGCGGCACGGCCCGGGCGCCGTCCTCGAGGACTACGGCCTTCTGCGACGCCGAAGCGCCAGAGGCGAGGAGGTTCAGGTCGCTCTTCAGCCCGGCCAGCGTGGGGGCCGTCGGAGTGCTGCCTGCCGCAGGAGCGGCCGCTGTGGGCGCCGGAGCCGCCGGGGTCCCGGCGACCGGAGCCACCGGCGCCGCGGGAGCCGGGGTCTCACCGGCCGGGGTCTCACCGGCCGGGGCCGCGGGGGCACCGGCGGCCGGGGCTCCGGCCACGGGCGCGGTGCCGGCCGGAGCGGCGCCCGCCGGCGTCCGCTGGGCGCCGAGATTGACGGTGGTCGGCTGCGCGGCGGCGTTGTTGTCGCTGTGACGCGCCATCATCAGGAGGATGACCATGCCGATCGCCAGGACCAGCGCCGACACCAGCGCCGCAACGCCCGCCGACACCATCAGGGTGGGGACGTTCACCGGCGTACGCTTGTTCCGCTGCGATGCGGCCATTAAGTCATCTTCTTTCACACGGGTAGAGCCGTGCCCACGGAGGCGACGAACCCCCGGAGGTCGCCACACAGTATAGCCTTACCTCCCGTTCAGAAACGATTCACTGATCAGGCGAAAGACTTTCCGACGCGCCAGTAGGCCAGCGCCTTCACTTCCTTGCGGCCCACCTTGTAGTCGTTCTTGAGGATCGCCGACACCGCGCGGGTGCTGCGATCGTCGAGCGCGATCCAGCCGAAGTGGCCCTGCGCGTCGAACGCGGCGTCGCGCACGGCGTCGACCAGCGCTTCCCCGTCGCGCTCCCGTGCGACCCAGTGCACGGTGTCCTGCGGGCGGGCACGTAGCGGAAGGGTGCGGTCGTCTTCATGCTGGTACTCGAACCAGAGGGTGACCGGTGCGTCCGAGCCGGCGGCGGTGAGGGCGTCGAGCAGCGAGTTGATCGCGGCCATCGACGCGGTGTCGCCGGCGATCAGCCAGCCCTTCGGGGACGGCTCGGGCAGACGGAACTTGCTGCCCATGACGGTGACCGGCAGGATCTCGCCGGCCGTGGCCTGCTGCGCCCAGCGCGCGGCGGTGCCGTCGTGGACGGCGAACTCGATCGCGAACGTGCCGGCGTCGGGGTCGGGGTCGACCAGGGTGTAGCCGCGCTGGTGTAGCTTGCCGTCGGCCTCGAACCAGGCGCGCACCCACATCGTGGGGTGCACGGGCGTGGCGGCCAACAGTTCGGGCCCGGAGAAGTGAACGCGGACGTAGTGGTCGGTGACCTGCTCGGAGCCGGTGACCGTCACCTCGAAGTCGTCGGCGCGGTACAGCTTGAGCATCGCACCCTGCCAGCCCTTCGAGGCCGTCTTCGTCGTTGCGCTCATGTTCTCCCAGACCTTCCGTCGTCCCTCGGTAACGGAGTTAGCCTAGGCTAAGTCTCAGTCCGGGGCCAGTACGACCATTCCCGGATGAGCCCGCAGGAATCGCTGCGTGAAGCTGCACACCGGCCGCACCCGCAGGCGCTGCTCGCGCATGTAAGCCATCGCCCCGCCGGTCAGCCGGGTGCCGAGTCCGTGACCGGTGTACTCGTCGTACAAGATGGTGTGCAGCACGATCGCGACGCGCTGACCACCCGCGACATTCTCGATGCGATAGCTCAGGACGCCGACCAGGTCGCCGGCCACGTACAGCTCGAACCGCTCGCGATCGGGATTGTGAATCACCTCGGAGATCTGCTGCAGCACGACGGTCTCGGTGGACCGCGGCCGCTCCGGCTGCGACTTCTTACGCTGCATAGATCCTCCAACGTGACCCCCCTCACACAACGTACCGGCCGTAAGTGCGCTCATGCAAGGCTCATCAATCCCATCCGCAACAATCGGACATTCCCGCCCGCCAACTCTGACAAGGCCGCGAGACATGCGTAGGATCGACGGGGCACGGAGTTCTGCATCTCGAGCACCGCGCACAGCCATCAGAACAACTTCACACGCGGGGGCTCCCACGATCACCGGGGGCTGAGAGGGCGACAGGACGGTCGCCGACCGCTCGAACCTGTCCGGATAATGCCGGCGTAGGGAGGAACTCGTGGGCACTCGTGTGTCTGAAACCGTCTCGGCCGACCAAGTGACCCGCGGCCCCATCGCGGGAAGCACCAAGCAGTACAAGTCCGTCGACGGCCTGTCCGTGCCGTTCCGACGTGTCCACCTGACCAACGGCGAACACCTCGACCTGTACGACACGTCGGGCCCGTACACCGACGACGACGCCGTGATCGACGTCGAACGCGGACTGGACCGCACCCGCGAGGCCTGGCAGCACCCCGAGCCGATCGACGGCGCCGCCACCCAGCTGGCCTGGGCTCGCGCCGGCCTGGTGACGCCCGAGATGCGCTTCATCGCCGCCCGCGAGGCGTGCGACGTCGAGTTGGTCCGCAGCGAGGTCGCCGCCGGCCGCGCGGTGATCCCGGCCAACCACCGCCACCCGGAGTCCGAGCCGATGATCATCGGCAAAGCCTTCGCAGTGAAGATCAACGCCAACATCGGCAACTCTGCGGTCACGTCGTCGATCGCCGAAGAGGTGGAGAAGATGGTGTGGGCGACGCGCTGGGGCGCGGACACCATCATGGACCTGTCGACCGGCAAGGACATCCACCTGACCCGCGAGTGGATCATGCGCAACTCGCCGGTCCCGGTCGGCACCGTGCCGCTGTACCAGGCGCTGGAGAAGGTCAACGGCGACCCGGCCAAGCTGACCTGGGAGCTGTACCGCGAGACCGTCATCGAGCAGGCCGAGCAGGGCGTGGACTACATGACCGTGCACGCCGGCGTGCTGCTGCGCTATGTGCCGCTGACCGCCAAGAGGGTCACCGGCATCGTCTCGCGCGGCGGGTCGATCATGGCCGCCTGGTGCCTGGCGCACCACACCGAGAGCTTCCTGTACACGCACTTCCACGAACTGTGCGAGATCTTCGCCGAGTACGACATCACGTTCTCGCTGGGCGACGGCCTGCGCCCGGGCTCGATCGCCGACGCCAACGACGAGGCGCAGTTCGCCGAGCTCCGCACTCTCGGCGAACTGACGAAGATCGCCAAGAGCCACGGCGTGCAGGTGATGATCGAGGGTCCCGGCCACGTGCCGATGCACAAGATCGCCGAGAACGTCCGCCTGGAAGAAGAGCTGTGCGAGGAGGCCCCGTTCTACACGCTGGGACCGCTGGCGACCGACATCGCACCCGCCTACGACCACATCACCTCGGCCATCGGAGCGGCGATGATCGCGCAGGCCGGCACCGCCATGCTCTGCTACGTCACGCCCAAGGAGCACCTCGGGCTGCCCGACCGCGACGACGTGAAGGTCGGCGTCATCACCTACAAGATCGCCGCGCATTCGGCGGACCTCGCCAAGGGGCATCCGCGGGCCCAGGCGCGCGACGACGCGCTCAGCAAGGCCCGTTTCGAATTCCGCTGGACCGACCAGTTCAACTTGGCACTCGATCCGGACACCGCCCGCGAGTACCACGACGAGACGCTGCCGGCCGAGCCCGCCAAGACCGCGCACTTCTGCTCGATGTGCGGGCCGAAGTTCTGCTCGATGCGGATCTCGGCGGACGTGCGCACCTACGCCGAGGAGAACGGTCTGGTGACCCAGGAGGACATCGACGCCAAGATCGCCGCCGACATGGCCGCCAAATCCGACGAGTTCCTGCAGTCCGGCGGTCAGGTCTACCTGCCGCTCGAACCGGTGCGATGAGCCGACTGCCCGACGGCCTGCGCCTGCCCACTCCCCCGCCCGGGGTCACACCGGCGCGGGTGATGACCGTCGCCGGATCGGACTCCGGCGGCGGGGCGGGCATCCAGGCGGACCTGAGGACGTTCAGCCAGCTCGGCCTGCACGGCTGCGTCGCGGTCACCGCGGTGACCGTCCAGAATTCGGTCGGCGTCTCCGACTTCGCGGCGATCCAGCCGCGGACCGTCGCCGCACAGATCGACTCGGTGGTCCCCGACATCGGCGTCGGCGCGGTGAAGACCGGGATGCTGGCCTCGGCGGCGATCATCGACGCGGTGGCCGAGGCGTTCGGGCGCAACGGGATCGGGAGCGGCGGGATCCCGCTGGTCGTCGACCCCGTGTGCGCATCGATGCACGGCGATCCGCTGCTGGCCGACGACGCCCGCTCGACGCTGCTCGACGTCCTCTTCCCGTTGGCCGACGTGGTGACGCCCAACCTCGACGAGGTGCGACTGCTGACCGGCATCGACGTGATCGACGACGCCACCGCCCGCGACGCCGCGCGGGCCCTGCACGACCACGGCCCGCGGTGGGCGCTGGTCAAGGGCGGCCATCTGCGCGGCAGCGAACAGAGTCCGGATCTGCTGTACGACGGTGAGCAGTTCGTCGAGTTCGGGGCCCGCCGCATCGACACCCCGCACGACCACGGCGCCGGCGACACGCTGGCCGCCGCGATCACCTGCGCACTGTCACACGGGTACGCCATGCCCGAGGCCGTCGGATTCGCGAAGCGCTGGGTCAGCGAGTGTTTTGCGGCGTCGTACCCGCTGGGAGCCGGGCGCGGCCCGGTCAACGCGCTCTGGCCGACGACCAGCGCGGTGGTGTGAAGACCGTGCCTACTCGGGCTTCTTCGTCAGCGCGGGCAGCACGATCAACGAGGAGAACAAGAAGCCGAGGGCGCCGATGAAGGTGCCGAGGTTGTCGAGCACCGGGTCGATCGTCTTGCCCTGCAAGGTCACGAACCCGCCGACCGCGGAGGCCCCGAAGGCCACACATCCGATCCAGTTGAGGTGCGCGGACCAGAAGTCCGAACTCTTCCACTGCCAGAAGCGGGTGTTGTCCCGGGCGAACGCGACGTAGATGAACACGCCGGAGATGAGGAAGGCGACCGAGCCGGCCGCATCCGGGTTCCAGACGAGTTGCTGCTCGCCCGCCGGTTTGAGCGCGATCAGTGCGTCGCCAGTGCTGACGTTGAACAGGACGGCACCGAACAACTGCGTCGACGCGGCGAGCCATTCGGCCCGGAACATCTTGCCCGGCGAGTACGAGACGGGCACCGTCATCGCGCCGCTGCGCACCAACTGGATGAGGGCCGCACCGGTGAAGAACCACGACCCGGCGAAGTAGCTGGCGTTCGCGGCGATCGAACCCGCCCAGGTCGCAAATCCCGGAGCCGCCCCGAGCGCGAACAGCACCGAACCGATCATGAATCCCCAGCACTGCTTGTTCAGTGTGGGAGTCAGCAGCACGTCGCGGACGTCTTCGGTCAGTGTCTCTGAATTGCCGTCGATGGTCATCGATTCCTGCGGTCCTCTCGGCCGGAGACGGGAAGCTCGGTGCGCCGGCCCCCGCGGGGAGTCGGCGCACCGAGCGTCGTCGATCAGTGGTGGAAGCTCGAGCGCGGTCCCTCTTGCGGCATCGGGCCCGCGAGTCCGTTGAGGAACTCGACTTCGCTCTTCATGTCCTCGAGCATCTTCGCGGCCAGATCGTGCGAGAAGCCGACCTTGACGACGATGCGCTGCAGGATCATGTCCCCGAGGTCGTCGGCCATCGGGTAGGCCGGCACCAGCCAGCCCTTCATGCGCAAGCGGTCCTGAAGATCGAACAGGTTCCAGTTCGGGTTGGCGTCCTTCTTCAGAGTCCAGGCGAACACCGGGATGGTGTCGCCCTTGCTGACCAGGTCGAACGGCCCCATCTTCGCGATCTCCGCCGACAGGTAGGTCGCGACGTCGATCGAGTTCTGCTGGAGGGCGTGGTAGCCCTTCCGGCCCAGACGCAGCAGCTGGTAGTACTGCAGCAGCACCTGGGCGCCGGGACGCGAGAAGTTCAGCGCCAGGGTCGGCATGTTCCCGCCCAGGTAAGCGCAGTGGAAGACCATGCTCTCCGGCAGCGACTCGGTGTCACGCCACACGACCCAGCCCAGGCCCGGGTAGACCAGGCCGTACTTGTGACCCGAAGTGTTGATCGAGACGACGCGGTCCACCCGGAAGTCCCATTCCAGATCCGGCTGGGTGAACGGAGCGACCATCGCGCCGGAGGCGCCGTCGACGTGGATCTTCACGTCGAGGCCGGTGTCCTTCTGGATCTGGTCGAGCTTGGCCGAGATCTCCTTGACCGGCTCGAACAGGCCCGTGTAGGTCTGCCCCATGATGGCGACGACGCCGATGGTGTTCTCGTCGACGTACTTCTCGAGGTCGTGGCCGTCGAGGCACAGGTGGTCTTCGCTCACCGGTACCCAGCGGGGCTCCACCTCGAAGTAGTTGCAGAACTTCTCCCAGCACACCTGCACGGCGGTGGAGAGCACCAGGTTGGGGTTCTCCGTGGACTGACCGGCCTTGCGGCGTCGTTCCTGCCAGTGGCGCTTGAGCGCCAGACCGCCGAGCATGCAGGCCTCAGACGAACCGATGGTCGACGTGCCGATCGCCTTGTCGATGTCCGGGTTGTGCCACAGATTGCCGATGATCCGCCAGCAGCGGTCCTCGATCTCCGCGGTGGCCGGGTACTCGTCCTTGTCGATCATGTTCTTGTCGACGGTCTCGGAGTACAGCAGCTTGGCTTCTTTTTCCATGAACGTCGTGACGAACGTCGCGAGGTTCAGGCGCGAATTGCCGTCGAGCATCGCGTCGTCGTGCACGATCTGGTAGGCGGTCGACGGCGGCAGCATCTCGTCCGCGATCTCGTGCTTGGGCAGGGACCTCGCCTCGCCGTCCTGGGTGAAGACGGGATTCAGGTACAAGTTCTCGTCGGTGGACATAGTGCTCCTTTGTTGGAAGGTTTCTTCGTCGTTGCTTCTTGAATACTCGTCAGGCTGCAGCTGGTGCGGTGCGTTCGCTACACCTCCGCGGTCGGATCGCGAAGGCGCGGCGTGAGCAGTCGGCGGCGGTGAGCGCACGACGGTGACGGGAAGCCGGTGGTGGGCATCGCCGGGCGGCACGCTCCGGCCGACTCGACGATCGGCAGCGGCGACAGCTCGTCGGCCGCCTGATGCGGCGACGACGAACGACTCCCCGATTTCGCTGTGAACAACGCTCCCCTTGCAAAAAAGTCTTCGCTTCGCGACTCCCCCCAGAGCCGGACCAACGTGAATCCTCTACCGATTAGACACGATGTCACCCTCGCGCGCAGTGCGCCCGTTCTTTCGGGAATGTCGCCGCGGCACGGCCTGACATTCATCTGGTGCGACGACGAACCCGCGCCCCGCCGGCCCGACGACGTGAGCCGTGACGCCGATCTACCGCATCGGTTTCGGAATCGCCGCTCCGGCACCGGCTTTCGTCAACGGCATTGAGGCCGTGCCCACCGCGGGCGAGGGCGCCGCTCCGCCCGCGAATCCGATTCGCACCACACGACAGGCCAAGCCGCGGCGGCGTCACAGCCGCCGCGAAAGGGTGCAGGGACCGCTCAGACCTCGACCGGCGGATACAGCCGGTCCATCGTGTACTGCTGATTGCGGCGTGCGGCGAGGGCAGAGACGGCGATGAACACGACGGTGAGGCCGACGATCACCGCGATCGCGATCGGCAGGCGCGAGTCGACGCCGCCGAGCGTGAGCTGGCGCAGACCGTTGACCGTGTACGTCATCGGATCGAAGGGGTGGATCCACTGGAACGGTTTCGCAGTGGTCTCCACCGGATAGATGCCGCCCGCCGAGGTCAGCATGATCATCAGGAACGCCAGTGTCGTGACCCGTCCGACGCCCGCGCCGAGCACGGCGTTGAACATCTGGACCATCGCCAGGAACATCGCGATCACCAGCAAGAGGAAGCCGTACGCCGCGAACGGGTAGACGACGTTCAGGCCGAGCGCGAAGACCACCACCACATAGAGGATGGTCGCCTGCAGCACGCCGACGAAAAACGTCGGAATGTACGACGCCAAGACCACGCGCAGCGGATGCAGGCCCTGCGCCACCGGCCGCGGCTGAATCGGGGTGAAGATCATCCAAGCCAGCATGCCGCCGATGAACAACGCCAGGCTGATGAAGAACGGCGCGAAGCCGTCGCCGAAGGTCTCCGCCTGGTGCTCGTGCACCTCGTCGAGCCCGACCGGCTGAGCGAGCGTGGCGGCCAGCTTCTTCTGCTGCTCGGCCGTCCAGTGCGGGATCGCCTTGGCCCCGGCGTCGAGCCCGGACGCGAGCTCGTCGGCGCCGTCGCTGAGCTGCCCGAGGCCGGTGTTCAACGCCCCGGTTCCGGCGGTGAGCTGCGTGGTGCCGTCGGCAAGCTGACTCGAACCGTCGGCCAGCTGGGTGACTGCGCCGCGCATCACTTGAAGCTGCCCGGCCAGATCGCCGCTCTGCAGCAGGGCCAGGCCCTTCCGCAGCGGACTGTTCGGATCGGACATCTGCGCGGAGAGCTTCTGCGCGTCGTCGTGCACCGAGGACAACTGGTTGTTCGCCTGCGGTCCGAGGCCCCGGGTGGCCAGCAGCGACTTGACGGGTTCGAGCAGTGCCGCCGCCGCCCGGACGTTGGGATCGGGGCTGGCCCGCAGCTGATTCATGGCGCCGACGAGCAGGTTGTATGCCTGCGACTGCGCGTTCGCCGCCTCGTCGAGGTACTTGTTCAGCGTCTCCACATTGGTGCCGAGTCGTTGGGCGGTCGCCGCGAGCTGGGCCGGCGACATGTCGCCGGTCGCCTGCAGCAGCGGCATCAGCGGGGCGGTCGCCTTAAGCACCGCGGCCGCGAGCTGCTGCATGCCGTCGTTCAGCTGGTGCGCGCCGTCGTCGAGCTGCTGCATGCCGTCGTTCAGGTCGTTCGCGCCGCTCTTGGCCTCCTTCAGCCCGGCGGCCAGCTGCCCGGCCCCGTCGGCGGCCTCGTTGATCTTGCCGATCATCGGGTCGACGTTCTCGAAGACCACGTCGAACAGGTTCTGGCCGATCTGCGCACTGACCTGCCGCACCACCTGCTGGGCGGCGTTCTGCCCGATGATCGTCGACAGATAGTTGTTGGTGTCGTTGTAGGTGAAGATCAGCTTCGCCGAATGCGGATTCTTGCTCGACAGCGACGCCACCGACGCGCTGAAGTCCTTCGGCAACGTGATGGAGAAGTAGTACTTGCCGTGCGCCACACCGTCGGCCGCCTCTACGGCGCTCACCACGTGCAGGCCGAGCGCCTTGGAGTCGACGAGGCCGTCGACGACCTGCTTGCCGGCGTCCAGCTTGGCGCCCTGGATCTCGGCGCCGGCGTCGAGGTTCACGATCGCGACGGGGACCTTGGCGACCTCGTTGAACGGATTCCAGTAGGCCCACAGGTACAGCGCACTGTAGAGCAGCGGCATCAGAATGACGGCGAGGACGGCCATCCGCGGCATCCGGCCGTGCAGGTAGCGCTTGAAGTCGCTGCCCGGGGAGAATACGGCGAGCATGTCAGCAGCTCCCCTCGATGTGGTCGAGCCGGACGAATTCGTCGTCGGTGAGATTCTCGACGCTCACCACGTTGACGCGGTCCCGGAACGACGGCGCACCGTTGACGTCGGAGGTGATGACCGTCTGCTCGCGGCCGAGTTCGATGAGCCGCTCCATCAGTTTATCGGAGCTCTCGTCGCGGGCGAGCTTGTCGACTCCGCCGACCACCAGCAGTTCCGGCCGCCGGACGTCGGCCATCGCGATGCGGAGCAGTGCGCTGGTCAGCTCCGGCAGTTCTTCGACGACGGCGTTCAGGGACGGCAGCCGCAGGTCGCCGAACACCGGGCGGCACAGTCGCTCCAGATCGTCGTCGGTGGCGCGGGGCACGAACTTGCACCAGGGCGATCCCCAGCGGAGCTGCTCGGTCAGAACGTCGCGGACCCGGATGCCCTGCGCGATCGAGTCGATCTCGTTGATGTAGGCGATGGCGGCGCGCTTGAAGATGCGGCGAGCGTCGTTGTCGTGCCCGAACGCGGTGAGCGTCCCCGACGACGGCTTCATCCGCCCGGCCAGAGTCAGCAGCAGCGCGGTGCGGCCGCGCCCTTCGGAACCCTGCAGCACGGTCACGCCGCCGGCCGGGACGATCACCGACGTCGGCCCGTAGATCCGGCCCCAGGGGGCGCGGACGCCGATCTCGACGGCGTCGAGCAACGGCGGGACCGCGAACTCGTCGGTCGGCGGTTGGTCCGCCGAGTCGTCGGCCACGTCCGTTGTCACCACTGAAACCCCCTTGAACCCGCACGTCGCCCCGGGTTCGGCTCGTCGTCGCTCCAGAAGAGGTTACCGCCTGACGCCTGGCCGGTCGCGGACTTGCAAGCGGTGTGGCCCAGGTCGGGCGACAGCATCTTTCTCGCCGCTGCGCGGACGGCGTCGAGCGGGGATACTCGACGTGTGACCCCGACATATCTGATGGACATGGACGGCGTGCTGATCAGCGAGGAGAAGCTGATTCCGGGCGCCGACGAATTCGTCGCCGAACTGCAGCGCAACAACACTCCGTTCACGGTGCTCACCAACAACTCGATCCGCACCCCGCGCGATCTGCGCGCCCGGCTGCTGTCGTCCGGCCTCGACATCGGCGAGGACAACATCTGGACCTCGGCGCTGGCGACGGCCCAGTTCCTGCAGTCGCAGCGGCCGTACGGCACCGCCTATGTGGTCGGCGAATCCGGACTGACCACCGCACTGCACGACGTCGGGTACGTACTGACCGACTCGAATCCGGACTACGTGGTGCTCGGCGAGACCCGCACCTACTCGTTCGAAGCGATCACCACCGCGATCCGCCTGGTGGACCGCGGAGCCCGGTTCATCGCGACCAACCCCGACGCGACGGGGCCGTCGTCGGCCGGCGCCCTGCCGGCCACCGGCGCCGTCGCCGCCCTGATCACCCGCGCCACCGGCAAAGACCCGTACTACGTGGGCAAGCCGAACCCGCTGATGATGCGCTCCGCACTGCGGACGATGGGCGCGCACTCTGAGAACACGCTGATGATCGGCGACCGCATGGACACCGACGTCGTATCCGGACTGGAAGCCGGACTGAACACCATCCTGGTGCTGACCGGCATCTCCAACCGGAAGTCGG
Source organism: Gordonia sp. (in: high G+C Gram-positive bacteria) (assembly GCA_047605365.1). Classification (GTDB taxonomy): domain Bacteria; phylum Actinomycetota; class Actinomycetes; order Mycobacteriales; family Mycobacteriaceae; genus Gordonia. Next base: position 5,452 of record JASGFV010000023.1, on the reverse strand, counting down.
TCGACGCCTACCCGTACCGTCCGACGCGCGTCATCGAGTCGGTCGCCGATCTCATCGGCCGTACCGACCGCCCGTTCGACGAATCGTGAACCGGACGAATGACAGAAGTTAGCACCCGCACGGTAACGTGAGCGTGGTCCGGTTCCATCCGGAGCACTCATCGACGTCGTGAAGGAGACGGAGTTGACGCAGCCTCCTGAGCCCCCCGCCCCGTCCGACGGCGCGGCGCAGCCGTACAGCAGCGCGGCGGGCGGTCGGCCGACGCTGGACCCGTACGCGGGCCAGGCCGCCTACGTGAGCGCGAGTGCTCCCCAGGCCTATCCGACGAACGGCCAGCAGCAGACCGTCTACACCGGCCCCGGCTATCCGGCTGCCGACCCGCAGACCCAGATCGTCGCCGCCTCCGCCGGGCAGAGCGTGATCCGCCGCTGGCAGACCATCACCGCCGTCGCCTGCGCCGCCGCCGCGCTGGTGATCATCAGCTTCTTCATCCTCGGTTCCAAAGACTCCAAGCCCGCACCGGCGCGGGAGGCGCGCACCGTCACCCAGACGACCACCGAGACCGTCGACGGCGACGCTCCTGCTGCCCGCACCGTGACCACTACTGCGACGGTGACCGACGACCACACCGAGACGCAGCAGCAGACCGGGACCGAGACGCAGACCCAGACGCGCACACGGACAGTGACTGAGACCGAGACCGAGACCGACACGGTCACCGTCACCGTCACCGAGACCCCGAATCCCGTCACGCCCTGACGCCGAGCCGGCCCGCGCCGCGGCCGGATCACGTTGGCGGCGGGACGCCGATTCCCTCCGGCGTGGTCAGGTCACTCCTGCACGACAGTGAGTTCGCGCAGGCGCGGCACGACGTCGGACGTGAACGCTTCGAGGAAGCGGCGCTGGTCGGCGCCCGGATTGTGGAACACCAGGTGGTTGAGCCCGGCGTCGACGTACGGCTTGATCTGCGCGAGCGCGTCGTCGGGGTTCGACGCGACGATCCAGCGCTTGGCGACCTGCTCGATCGGCAGTTCGTCGGCGAGGCGCTCCATCTCTGTCGAGGTGTTCACCGAATGCTTCTGCTCCGGGGTCAGTGACAGCGGGGCCCAGAATCGGCAGTTCTCCAGCGCGCGCTGCGGGTCTGGGTCGTAGGAGATCTTGATCTCGATCATCCGGTCGATGTCGGCGAAGTTCCGGTCGGCCTTCGCCGCGCCCTCGCGGACCGCGGGGATCAGCTTCTCGGTGTAGAGGTCCATGCCCTTGCCCGAGGTGCAGATGAAGCCGTCGCCGACCCGACCGGCATAACGTGCGACGACGGGCCCGCCGGCGGCGATGTACACCGGGATCGGTTCGGGCGGCACGTCGTACATGTACGCGCCCTGCGCGTGGTAGTACTCGCCGTCGAAGTTCACTTCGTCGCCGCTCCACAGCTCGCGCATCAGCCGCACCGATTCGCGGAGGCGTGCGAAGCGTTCCTTGAACTCGGGCCACTCGCCCTGGAAGCCGGTGGCGTACTCGTTGAGCGCCTCGCCGGTGCCGACGCCCAGCATGATGCGGCCCGGGTAGAGGCAGCCCATGGTGGCGAAGGCCTGCGCGATCACGGCGGGGTTGTAGCGGAACGTCGGCGTGAGGACCGACGTGCCGATCTGCACACGTTCGGTTCGCTCGCCGACCGCCGCCATCCACGACAGTGAGAACGGCGCATGTCCGCCGTTGTGCCGCCAGGGCTGGAAGTGGTCGCTGGCGGTGACCGAGTCGAGCCCGAACTCTTCGGCGGCCACGCCGAGTTCCACCAACTCGCGCGGGCCGAACTGTTCTGCCGATGCCTTCAGGCCGAGCTTCAATTGTGCTGCCATGGGGTGCGAACTCCTCGTCGTCGATCAAGTGCAGTGGTGCCGAACCGGACTCAGCGGAAGGCGTCGGCGCCGGTCAGCGCCTTGCCGATCATGAGCTGGTGCATCTCGCTGGTGCCCTCGTAGGTGAGCACCGATTCGAGGTTGTTGGCGTGCCGGATCACCGGGTACTCCAGGGTGATGCCGTTGGCGCCCAGGATGGTCCGGCACTGGCGGGCGACGGCGATCGCCTCCCGGACGTTGTTGAGCTTGCCGAGGCTGATCTGCTCGGGGCGGATCTCGGTCCCGCCGTCGTGCCCTTCGTCCTTGATCCGGCCCAGCTGGATCGCCAGCAGGTGGGCCTTGCCGACTTCGAGCGCCATGTCGGCGATCTTGGCCTGCGTGAGCTGGTAGCCGGACAGCGGCTTGTCGAACACCTCGCGCGACTCGGCGTAGTCGGTCGCCGACTCCAGACAGTCGCGCGCCGCGCCCACGGCGCCGAACACGATGCCGAAGCGCGCCTCGTTCAGGCACGACAGCGGGCCGCGCAGCCCCTCCGCCTGCGGGAGCATGGCGTCGGCGGGGAGCCGGACGTCGTCGAGCGCGATCTCGCCGGTGACCGACGCGCGCAGCGACATCTTGTGCTTGATCTCGTTGGCCACGAATCCCGGGGTGTCGGTGGGCACCACGAAGCCGCGGATGCCGCGTGCCCCTTCGGTGATGTCGGTGCGGGCCCAGATGATCGCGACGTCGGCGACGGGCGCGTTGGTGATCCACATCTTGGAGCCGTTGAGGATCCAGTCGCCGCCGTCGCGGCGGGCGTGGGTGCGCATGCCGGCCGGGTTGGAGCCGAAGTCTGGTTCGGTCAGGCCGAAGCAGCCGATCGCCTCGCCGCGGGCCATCGGCGGCAGCCACCGCTCCCGCTGCTCTTCACTGCCCCAGCGGTGGATCGCGAACATCGACAGCGAACCCTGCACCGACACGAAACTCCGCAGCCCGCTGTCGACGGCTTCGGCCTCCAGGCACGCGAGACCGTAAGCCGTGGCCGACGTCCCGGCGCAACCGTAGCCCTCCAGGTGCATCCCGAACAGGCCGAGCTCGCCGAGTTCGACGGCCAGCTCGCGGACCGGCAGCGCCCCGTCCTCGAACCACTGGGCGATGTTCGGCCGCAGTCGCTTGTTTCCGAAGTCGGCGACGGTGGCCGCGATTGCGCGCTCGTCGTCGTCGATCAGCCTGTTGATCCCGAACAGTTCTTCCACGGTTTGCCGTGTCGCCATCGCCCTGCCTTCTCGTATTCATCGCCCCGGATTCCCCTCCACCATAGCTGCGCCGGAGAGGTGAAATCGCCCGGTCTGGGGCACAATGGATCGGTGCCGATTCCCCCGGAATTCCTGCGCGGCGGACTCGCTCCGGCCCCGCGCACGCTGGTCGACATTCTGACCGCGACCGCAGCCGCTCATCCCGCGGCTCCCGCCATCGACGACGGCGATCGCGTAGTCACCTACTCCGAACTCGTCGCCCTGTCGCGACGCGTGGCCGGCCGGCTGGCCGCCCTCGGACTGGGCCACGGCGACCGCATCGGCATCCGGATGCCGTCGGGCCGTCGCGGCCTCTACATCGCGATCCTGGCGACGCTCTACGCCGGCGCCGCGTACGTGCCGGTCGACGCCGACGATCCCGACGAGCGCGCCCGGCTGGTGTTCGGGGAGGCCGGCGTCGGCGCGATCATCGACGGCGACGGGATCCATCCGACCGCCCCGGCCCCAGAGCCTGTCGAAGGGCCCGCGGCTCCTGTCGAAGGGTCCCCCGCGACCATCGGCGACGATGCGTGGATCATCTTCACCTCCGGCTCCACCGGCACCCCGAAGGGCGTCGCGGTGACTCACCGCAACGCCGCCGCCTTCGTCGACGCCGAGGCCGACCTGTTCCTGCAGGACGAGCCGCTCGGCCCGGGCGACCGCGTACTGGCCGGCCTGTCGGTCGCATTCGACGCGTCGTGCGAGGAGATGTGGCTGGCGTGGCGGCACGGCGCATGCCTGGTTCCGGCGCCGCGAGCGCTGGTCCGCAGCGGCATGGATCTGGGGCCGTGGCTGGTCAAGCGCGACGTCAACGTCGTCTCCACCGTGCCCACGCTGGCCGCCCTGTGGCCGGCCGAGGCGCTCGAGTCGGTGCGCCTGCTGATCTTCGGCGGCGAAGCCTGCCCGCCCGAACTGGCCGACCGCCTGGCCACCGACGACCGCGAGGTCTGGAACACTTACGGCCCCACCGAGGCGACCGTCGTCGCCTGCGCCTCGCCGCTGCGCCGCGGCGAGCCGGTGCGCATCGGCATGCCCCTCAACGGCTGGGATCTGGCCGTCGTCGACGGCGAGAGTCAGCCGGTCGCCGAGGGCGAATCCGGCGAGCTGGTGATCGGCGGCGTGGGCCTGGCCCGCTACCTCGACCCGGCGAAGGACGCCGAGAAATACGCGCCGATGCCGACGCTCGGCTGGGAGCGCGCGTACCGCAGCGGCGACGTCGTGCGGCTGGACAGCGCCGGACTGCTGTTCGTCGGCCGCGCCGACGACCAGGTGAAGATCGGCGGCCGCCGCATCGAACTCGGCGAGGTCGACAACGCCCTGAACAACCTGCCCCGCGTCGCCGGTGCGGCCGCGGCCGTCCGGAAGAACGCCGCGGGCACGTCGTTGCTGGTGGGTTACCTGGCGTCGACGGACCCGAACTTCGACCTCGCCGACGCCCAGGCGCAACTGCGCGAAGAGCTGCCGGCCGCACTGGTGCCGCGGCTGGTGCTGCTCGACGATCTGCCGACCCGCACGTCCGGCAAGGTGGACCGCGACGCCCTGCCGTGGCCGCTGCCCGGCGCCGACTCCGGCGAGGCCACCGACGACCTCACCGACACCGAGGCCTGGCTCGCCGCGCAGTGGGCCGGCGTGCTCGGCGTCTCGGTCGGCTCGGCGAGCGCCGACTTCTTCGCCGAAGGCGGCGGATCGCTGTCGGCGGCACAGCTGGTGACCGCGCTGCGCACCCGCTACCCGAACGTCACCGTCGCCGACCTGTACGACCATCCACGCCTCGGCTCGCTCGCCGAGGCCCTCGACGAGATGGCTCCCGGCGCGTCGGCCGCCCCGCGCGACGTCCGCCCGGTGCCCGCGCTGGCCGGCGTCGCCCAGATCGCGGCGTCGATCCCGTTGGCCACGCTGACCGGCATCGCCTGGATGACCTGGCTCGGCGTCGCGGGCAACATCGGCCGCGGCGTCGCCGACGCCTTCGGCCTCGAGGCCGCCTGGCTGGGCTCGGTCAACTGGTGGCTGCTGCTGATCGGCTTCCTGGTCTTCGTGACGCCGTTCGGCCGGCTGCTGATCGCAGCGGGCGGAGCACGGCTGCTGCTGGCCGGCGTCGGCCCCGGCGACTATCCGCGCGGCGGCAGCGTCCACGTCCGGCTGTGGATCGCGCAGCGGCTGGTGGAGGCCAGCGGCGCGCACAACATGTCCGGCGCCCCGTGGATGGCGTATCTCGCCCGCGCGCTCGGCGCGCAGATCGGCAGCGGCGTCGACCTGCACACCCTGCCGCCGGTGACCGGTATGCTGACCATCGGCGACGGCGCGGCGATCGAGCCCGAAGTG
>JASGFV010000022.1:0-26848 GCA_047605365.1 Gordonia sp. (in: high G+C Gram-positive bacteria) | reverse complement strand
CAGCACGGCGGCGCACTGAGCCCTCCGACGAAGGGCGGGGGCGGGCACCCGGCCCGCCCCTCGGCGGGCTGGGGGGGGCGAGGGGCGGGCCGCCCGCCCACCACCCCCGTCGGGTGCGGGCGCACCCCCGGCGCCCACCCTCCCCGCGAGGTTCGGCGCCGTCTGTGTTTGCGGCTGGGCTCAGTCGCGGCCGGCTCAGTCGGACAGGCCCGGGACCCACTCGGTCATGATCGCGCGGTACGGGGCCTCCGCGCCGAGCTGGGAGGCGATGCCGACGCAGCCGGCCAGCACCCGGAAGATCATCACGTACTCCTTCGGCACGTTCAGATTCCGCGAGGTCTTGTAGACGTCGCCGTTCAAGTCGGTCGCCTTGCCCGCCGCCCGCTGCAGCCACTTGCGGGTGAAGTGGAACGAGTCGGCGTACAGCGGATCGACGTAGGGCTTGAGATAGGCAGCCAGATCGTCGGCGGAGACCTTGCCGGCACGCGACGCCTGGATGAAGTCGGTCTGCACCATCAGGTCCCGCAGCTCGTCGTACTGCTTGTCGCGGGCCAGCCGCACGATGGTGCCGGTCACCTTCGGCAGCCCGTCTGGGTAGTGGCCGACGGCGCCGAAGTCTAGGACGCCGAACCGGCCGTCGTCGAGGACCAGGAAGTTGCCGGGATGCGGGTCTCCGTGCAGCAGTCCGACTCGTGCGGGAGAGCTGAACTCGAAAGTCGTCATCAGCGTCGCCGCGCGGTTGCGCTGCTCCTGGGTGCCGTCGGTGATGATCTTCGACAGTCTCGTGCCTTCGATCCACTCCGCGACCACCACCTTGGGAGCGCTGGCCACCACCTTGGGGATCGCGAACTGCGGATCGCCGTCGAAGGCGGCGGCGAACGCGCGCTGGTTCTCTGCTTCGGCCAGGTAGTCGAGCTCGTCCTCGGTGCGGTCGATCAGCTCGTCGATCATCCCTTTGACGTCGGTGCCCGGCGACAGCTTCTGGATCAGCCCGGACATCCGGCGCAGGGTCTTGAGGTCGGCCTTGAGCGCGTGGTCGGCGCCCGGGTACTGGACTTTGACCGCGACCGGGCGGCCGTCGGACCACACGCCCCGATGCACCTGCCCGATGCTGGCCGATGCGGCGGGCTCGTCGTCGAAGCTCTCGAATCGCTCCCGCCAGCGGGTGCCCAGCTGCTGGTCGAGCACCTTGTGCACGGTGGCGGCGGGCATCGGTGGAGCCTCGGCCTGCAGCTTGGTCAGGGCTTCGCGGAAATGCTCCCCGTACTCGTCGGGGATCGCGGCCTCCATGATCGACAGTGCCTGGCCGACCTTCATCGCCCCGCCCTTGAGTTCGCCGAGCACAGCGAAGAGCTGTTCGGCGGTCTTGCCCATGAGCTCGGCACTGACGTCTTCTTTGCTCTTGCCCGCGATGCGCTTGCCGAGTCCGGCGGCGGCCCGCCCGGCGACGCCCAGCGGGAGTGTCGCCAGCTTCGCGTTGCGCCGGCCCTGGCCACGTGTGATCTCGCTCAATGGTGTCCCTTCCCGTGCATCAGGATAGTCCGTGACTGCTGTGTGCTGCGTTACGCGGCGGTCGGGGCGACGCATCCGCAGCGGGGGTGCGGTGGAACCGCTGACCAGAGGGTGCGGGCGGGCGACGCGCGGAGTTCCAGTACGTGGCCGACGAGCCGCGGCGGCTCGGCGGCAGGTGTGGCGAGCCGCCCGGCCAGATCGCCCACCTCTTGAAGGGCCAGCGCCGCGGTGGCCGCGATCATCGAACCGGTCGCGTCGTCGTGCCTGCGATGCAGTCCGGCGGCGAGCACCGGCCACAGCGGGTCGGCGTCGCAGCGGCGTTCGTCGACGCAGCGCAGGCAGCTGGTGAGCCCGGGCAGCACCAGCGGGCCGATCGCGCCGACGCCGTCGCGCACGACAATGGGCAGGTGCGGCGTCCGCTCGGCCATCAGCGCCGCCTGCACCGCGGGGTCGACGACCAGGCCGTCCGCGGCGATCAGCAGCTGACAGTCGAGCTCGCCGAGTGGAATCCGGCCGGTCGCGACGTCGTGCCCGGAGCGGTGCAGGCCGGTTGCGATCAGGCGTGCGAGCAGGCCTTCGCCGACGACGCGGATGCGCAGCAGACTCGGCGGCGACGCCGTGTCGACCGCGCGGCCGGCTGCGACCAGGGCCGCGAGCAGTCCGCGGAAGCACTCCCGGCTCACGCCGGCGGCCCGCACCCGCGTGGCGATCTGCGCGTAGGTGTGCGGGAAGCGAAGGTCGTCGAGCAGCCGTGCGACCGCGACGGCGTCGGCCTCCGGCGGCAGCGGCAGCGTCAGCGCGTCGCCCGGGTCGCAGCCGACGTGCAGTCGGTGGTCCGGCCGGGCCAGCACCGGGGTGCCTTCGACCAGTCGTGGCAGCTGACGATATGCGTGATTGTCCCCCATGAGGACACGGTGCCACCCCGGACGCGGTCTGACCAGAGCTCTGTCCACAGGCCGACGGTCGCCGACCTGTGGATCAGGCTTCGCCGTCGTTCTTCTTGCGCTCGGCCTCTTCGGCGGCGATGGTCTTCTCCAGCTCGGCGATCGGATCGTCGAACTGGCTGGTGCCGCCGCCGATGACCCGGTCGATGAAGGCCGCGGGGGAGTCGAGGTCTTCGGCGTCGGGCAGCAGGTCCGGGTGCGCCCACACGCCGTCGCGGGTGGCGACGTCGGAGGCCTCGGCGAGTGCACGCCACAGGTCGGCGGCCTCGCGCAGCTTGCGTGGACGCAGGTCCAGGCCGATGAGGGTGGCGAAAGTCTGCTCGGCCGGTCCGCCGGTGGCGCGACGTCGGCGCATGGTCTCGGTCAGGGCCGCGGTGCTCGGCAGGCGGTCGGCGAGCGCGGCGGTGGCGACCTGCTCCACCCAGCCTTCGATGAGTGCCAGCAGGGTCTCCAGGCGCGACAGCGCCGCTTCCTGCTGCGGGGTGGTCTGCGGCTCGAATGCGGCCGCACTGCCCATCAGCTCTTCGATCTTCCCGGGGTTCGACAGCAGTTCCTGCGGGTCGACGTTCTCGCCGAGCTCGGCGAGGCCGCTCATGTCCAGGCGGATGCCGCGCGCGTACTCCTCGACGGTCGCCAGCAGTCGCTGCTTGAGCCACGGCACGTGCGAGAACAGGCGCTGGTGGGCGGCTTCGCGGGCCGCGATGAATACGACGATGTCCTGCGCGGGCAGGTCGAGTCCTTCGGCGAACCGGGCGATGGCCTCGGGCAGGAGCACTCCGGTGCGTTCGGGGCCCAGCGGCAGTCCGATGTCGGTGGAGGTCAGCACTTCCTTGGCGAGCACGCCGAGACCCTGACCCAGCTGGGTGCCGAACATCATGCCGGTCATCCCGCTCATCATGCCGATCATCGGTCCGGCCATGGTGCGGGCCTCTTCGGGCAGGTTGTCCTGCCAGCCGCTCGACAGCGACTCGGCGACCGGATCGCACAGCGTCTTCCAGGTCGGCATGGTCTTGTCCAGCCAGTCGACCGGAGTCCATGCGCGGGTGGAGTCGATGCCGGCGGGGAGGATGGTGGCGTCGTCGAGCCACACCTCGGCCAGGCGCACCGCGTCGGCGACCGCGCTCGCCTCTTTGTCGAGCATCGGCGTGAAGTCGCCGATCTGCTGGCGGGCGAGGTTCGTGGCGACGTCGTAGTTGACCGGGCCAGAGCCGCCCGACGAGACGCCGGCGCCCATGCCGCTGAACATGCTGCCCAGCTGGCTGAACATCTGGCCGAGGGCGGCGGGGTCGAGTCCTGCGCCGCCGAAGGCCGACGGGTCGAAGCCCGCGGCGCCGAAGGCCGAGGGGTCGAAGCCGGAAGGGTCGAAGCCGGAGGGGCCGGACCCCTTGTCGCCCGATGCGGACGAATCGTCGTTCTTGTCGTCGTCGCGGCCGTTCGACGAGGAGAATCCGAAGGGTAGATCGCTCATGCCACCACGGTACCGGTCTGCGCGGTCATCTACCCTTGGTCCACATGTCGCTCAACCCGCAGAACCGGCGGATGGCCACCATCGGCGTCGCGCTGGTGATCCTGGTGGTGTTCGTGGTGCTGGGCACCACCGCACGTGTCCCGTATGTCGCACTCAGTCCGGGACCCACCGTCAACACCCTCGGGAAGATCGCCGGGACGCCGGTCGTGACGGTCACCGGTGCGGTCGACCCGGACCCGAAGGGGCATCTGAATCTGACGACCGTGTCCCTGAGTGACGGCATGACACTGTTCCAGGCGATCGGCATGTGGTTCTCCGGGAACTACCAGCTGCAGCCGCGCGACTTGTACTTTCCGCCGGACAAGTCCGAGGACGACGTCCGCAAGGAGAACACCGCGCAGATGTCGAGCTCTGAGGACAACGCCATCGGCGCGGCCCTGACGTATCTGAAGCTTCCGACCGCGGTCGCCGTCGCCGGCGTCTCGGACGACAGTCCCGCTTCGGGCAAGCTCAAGCCCGGCGACGTCCTGGTGGCCGTCGGCGACAAGCAGGTCAAGACGTTCGAGGACGTGCAGGCCGCGGTGCGGGCGCACAAGCCGGGCGAGGTGGTGCCGGTCGAGGTGAACCGCGACGGCACGGTGCAGACGATCGACGTGAAGCTCGGAGCACGCCCCGACGACAAGGACGCGGCGTTCCTGGGCGTCACGTCGCGGCTGACGAGCGCCGACCCGAAGATCAAGATCGACTTCAACGTCGGCGACATCGGCGGCCCGTCGGCCGGCCTGATGATGGCGCTGGCCGTGATCGACAAGATGACGCCGGGCGACCTCTCACGCGGGAAGTTCATTGCGGGCACCGGAACCATCGACCCGAGCGGCGAGGTCGGCGTGATCGGCGGCATCACTCACAAGCTGAAGGCGGCCAAGGAGGCCGGAGCCACAGCGTTCCTGGTGCCCGCGGGCAACTGCAAAGAGGCGTCCTCGGACGCTCCCGACGGCCTGGAGCTGGTGAAGGTCGGCACGCTGACCGATGCGGTCGACGCGCTCGGCGAGATCGGGACCGACAAGAAGCCCGCCCACTGCTGACGCAGGGGATCTGGCTGACGGATCAGAACGTCGCGGCCAGTGCCTGACGCAGTTCGACGGCGAGGTCCGGGTGCGTGCGCAGCACTCCGTCGCCCTCTGAACCGTCGGGTGCGACGGCGAGCAGGGCCGTGGTGACCCCGTTGCGCAGCGCTCCGGCGATCAGCCGGGCGGTGCGCGGCTCGGCGCCCGGCGCGGCGTCGCCGCCTTCGGGGTCCGGCGGCACGATGCTGATCTCGGTCGCCAGGGCGCAGCCCACGACGGCGTCGGGCCAGGCCAGGGTGGCCAGGACGGTCGAGACGTCGGCGTCGCCGTCGAGCTCCTGAACCACCGGGCTCAGCGCCGACGTGTCGTGCTCGTCGACCAGTTCGGGTTGCTGGGCGGCCAGCAGTGCGGTCGGCACGAGCGCGAACAGCACGTCGGGCGAGCCCCAGCCGAACTGGTCTGCATAGGCGGCGCACTGGGCGAGGGCGCTGCCCAGGTCGGCTTGGGAGAAGGCGGCGGCGGGTGTCTGATCCACCGCTCCATATTGGCTCATGTCCGAATCGGGAGCGACGTAAGTATGGTGGGGGCACTGATGTTTCCGACCCCCAAAGGGGAGTAGCAATCGTGGTGGGTGTGCGCGGTCCGATCGGACAGCCGACGTTGTCTCGCAGAACGAAGATCTTGATCGCGATCGCGGTGGTCCTGCTCTTGCTTCTGCTCATCGGGCCGCGGGTGGTCTCGCTGGTGACCGACTGGCTCTGGTATTCGGACCTGGGTTACGCGCAGGTGATGTCGACGATGGTCTGGACCAGGGTGATCGTCTTCGCCGTGGTCGCGCTGGCCGTGACCGCCGTCATCTTCGGCGCCGTCTACCTGGCCTACCGGACGCGGCCGGAGTTCGTGCCGGTCAGCGGCCCGGGCGATCCGCTGGCGCGCTACCGCGAATCGGTCGGCCGTCGGCCGCTGCTGGCCGGTCTGCTGCCGACTGCGCTGATCGGCATCCTGGCCGGTCTGGTGGCCCAGACGTCGTGGGCGACGGTGCAGACGTTCATGCACGCCGAGTCGTTCGGCCAGAAGGACCCGCAGTTCCACCTCGACATCAGCTTCTACGCGTTCGAGCTGCCGTTCCTCCGGATGATCCTGGATCTGCTGTTCCTGTCGATCGGCGTCGCCTTCCTGGCCAACCTGCTCACGCAGTACGTGTTCGGCGGCATCCGGTTGGGCGGGGGCGGCCGTCGCGGAGTGCTGAGCACTTCGGCGCGCGCACAGCTGGCGGTGCTCGCCGGACTGTTCGTGCTGCTCAAGGCCGTCGCCTACTGGTTCGACCGCTACGACCTGCTGAGCAACGACCGTCGCGGCGACATCTTCACCGGTGCGACGTACACCGACATCAACGTGGTGCTGCCGTCCAAGCTGATCCTGATGTCGATCGCCATCATCTGCGCGGTTGCGTTCTTCGCCGCGATCTTCCTGCGCGATCTGCGCATCCCGGCGCTCTCGGCGGTGCTGCTGCTGTTGTCGTCGCTGGTGATCGGAGTGCTGTGGCCGGCCGCGATGGAGCAGTTCTCGGTGCGCCCGAGCGCGGCGACCCGCGAAGCGGACTACATCCAGCGCAACATCGACGCGACGAGCGACGCCTACCGGATCCGCAAGGACAGGGACGTCTCGTACGTCGACGACTGGACGCGCACCCCGGCCAAGGCCGAGCAGGTGAACTCCGACGTGGCGACGCTCTCGAACATCCGGATCCTGGACCCGAACGTGCTGTCGAAGGCGTTCTACCAGCGCCAGGCGCTGAAGAACCTGTACGGCTTCCCGTCGCAGCTCGCGGTGGACCGCTATCAGGTGGACGGCAAGCAGCGCGACTTCATCGTCGCCGCTCGTGAACTCGATCCGGCACGCCTCGGCGACAACCAGAGCAACTGGATCAACAAGCACACCGTGTACACGCACGGCAACGGCTTCATCGCGGCCCAGGCGAACACGGTCGACGCGGCGTCGGCCGACTCGAACTCCGACCGCGGCGGAATGCCGGTGTTCATCGTCGCCGACACCAAGACGGTGCAGGACCCGGCCTTCCAGAAGAGCGCGCCGTTCCAGGTGAAGCAGCCGCGCATCTACTTCGGCGAACTGATTGCCAAGGTGAATCCGGACTACGCGATCGTCGGTTCGAGCGATGGCGCCAAAGAGTACGACGGCGACACCGGTCAGTACCAGTACACGGCCGATTCGGGCGTCAAGCTCAGCAACTGGGGCACCCGGATGCTGTACGCGCTCAAGTACGGCGAGCGGAACTTCCTGCTGTCGGACGCGGTGAACGACAAGTCCCGGATCCTCTACAACCGGGATCCCCGAGACCGCGTCAAGAAGGCGGCGCCGTGGCTGACGGTGGACTCGTCGACCTACCCGGCGGTGATGAAGGACGGGTCGATCAAGTGGATCGTCGACGGCTACACGACGCTCAAGACCTACCCGTACGCGCAGCGGATGTCGCTCTCGGACGCGACCGCTGACTCGCGTCAGGAGGTCAACGCCGGGCAGACCACGCGCGGTCAGGTGAACGAGGACGTCTCGTACGTCCGCAACTCGGTGAAGGCCACGGTCGACGCGTACACCGGCAAGGTCACGCTGTACCAGGCCGACGACACCGACCCGGTGCTCAAGACCTGGATGAAGGTGTTTTCCGGCACGGTGAAGCCGAAGTCTGAGCTCGACAAGCAGACCGACCTCAAGTCGCACCTGCGGTACCCGGAGGATCTGTTCAAGCTGCAGCGTTCTCTGCTGGCCAAGTACCACGTGACCGACGCTTCGACGTTCTTCCGGGCCAACAACTTCTGGTCCATCCCGAGTGACCCGACCACGGATCGGGACCGGAATCTGGCGCAGCCGCCGTACTACTTCACCGCGTCGTCCCCGCAGCAGGAGAACACCGCTCAGTTCCAGCTGACGGCGTCGATGACCGCGCTGAACCGGCCCAACCTGGCGGCGTACATGACGGCCAATTCCGACCCCGACGACTACGGCCGGATCACCGTCAAGATGCTGCCGACCGACAATCAGACGGTCGGTCCGCGTCAGGCGTCGGAGAACATGCAAAGCAACGGGCGCGTGGCGTCCGACCGTAAGCTCGTCGAGGACACGACGACGGTGACCTACGGAAATCTGCTGACGTTGCCGGTCGGCCAGAACGGCATCCTGTACGTCCAGCCGATGTACACCGAGGCCAAGTCGGGCGACTCGGCCATGCCGAAGCTGTACCGCGTGCTGACGTACTTCAACGCGGCGGCGGGGGCCGGCGACGTGCAGGTGGGCTACGCGCCGACCGTCGCCGAATCACTGAGCCAGGTGGGCATCAACCCGAGTGTCGCGGCCGCCACCAAGGCCGATGAGAACGGTCCGCCGCAGCCGAACAGTCCGGCCGCTTCGCAGCCTGAGCAGCCGAAGACCGAGACTCCGGCGGGCGACGGCACACCCGATCGCGACGCCGCGGTCAAGCAGTTGGGCGACGCGCTGGCGAAGGTGCGCTCAGCTCAGCAGAGCGGCGACTTCAAGGCCTACGGCGAGGCGCTGGAGAATCTCGACAAGGCGATTCAGCAGTACGAGAAGACCACCGGCTGACGCACCACCGGGCTTAGCGGCGGCTCGGCGCGCGCCCGACGAGGTAGAGGTAGTGATCTACTTCCTCGGGCGTGTTGTCGGGCATCATCGGGGTGTGGTGCAGCTTGCGGGTCAGCGCCGTCCAGATGACGGCCGCCGACACCAGCAGGAACAGGGCCACGCACCCGTAGGTGATGTTGGTGGTCTTGTGGTCCGGCAGCTCGGTCAGCGTGATCAGCCACAAGGCGGAGAAGACACCGCCGACCATGAGCGCCGTGAAGGCGACCAGGCTCAGCATGTTGCTTCCGTGCCCGTGGTGAGTCTGGTGGGTGAACATGACGACCTCCCGAAAACTTGTTGTGACGCCTTCAGCCTACTCTCGATGTGATGAATGACACTCGGTCAGAGTCATCGAAATCTGGGTCACGAACGGCACCGGTCGGCTAAACCGCCGAGCATTGGCGCACTTACGATTCGCTTAGAACCGCCTCTGTGTCAGATGCTGGCGGCGTAGCCGAAAGTTGCTTCAATGCCGCCGCTCAGTCGCCTGGTCAAGATCCAGCTCGTCGTGGTTCTGGTTCTCGGCGTCCTGGCGTCCGCCTACGGTGCGGTGCGGTATGCGCGAATGGGCGAGGCCGTGGGGGTCGGCGTCTACAAGGTCACGGTGCATGCGAAGGACAGCGGGGGACTGTTCGAAGAAGCCCAGGTCACCTACCTGGGAGTCCCCGTCGGCCGCGTCGATGCCATCAGGCTGACGTCGTCGGGCGTCGACGTCGATCTCGTCTTGCAGAAGGACGCCGGCGACATTCCGGAGAAGTCCGTGGCCTCGGTGTCGAACCGGTCGGCGATCGGCGAGCAGTACCTGGACCTGCAGGCTGCGGTTGCGGGAGGTCCGTACTTGCACGACGGTTCGCAGATCGAGGGGCTCGACCTCCCGCCGCAGATCCAGGACGTGCTGAACTCTGCGGTGACGCTCTCGGACTCGGTGCCGGCCGACGATCTGCACACTGTCGTGACTGAGCTCGGCAAGGCGTTCGACGGACAGGGCGACAATCTGTCGCGGCTGATCGGCGCCCTGATGAATCTGTCCAAGACCGGCCACGACAATCTCGATCAGACGATCGGCCTGATACAGAACTCCAATGTGGTGCTGGGGACGCAGGCCGACCAGTCCGACGCGATCCTGGACTGGTCGGAGAATCTCGACAAGGTCGCCGTGCAACTCGCGGCGTCTGACCCCGCGGTCCGGCGGATTCTGACCAATGCTCCGCCCGCCGCGACGTCGCTCTCGTCGTTCCTGCAGCACAACGGCGGCGATGCCACCACGTTGATCCACCAGTTGGGCGAGACCGCGCACACCATCGAGCCGGCGACGTTCTCGACCGGCTACGTCTTCTTCATGCTGTCGAGCCTGTCGGCGGGCAGTCACACGACGGCGAGTTCGGACGGAACGATCCATTTCGGTCTGGTGCTGGAGACGGGGAATCCGCCGAGCTGTACGCGCGGCTACGAGGGCACGCAGGCGCTCATCGCGCAGCTGAAGAAGAGCAACCCGAAATTCGATCTGAACTACGACGACTTCCCGTTCAACAAGGACGCCGAGTGCAGCGTGCCGGTCGGCAATCCGACCGGCGTGCGCAGTGCTGATCGTGCTGCGCTGGCCGACCCGGCCCACCCGCAGCCGTGGGACGGCAAGCCGAAGAAGGCTTCGGACAGCCTCGATCTCAACCCGCTGGCGACGCGGCTCGGCATCCTGATGGGCGTCCACCAGAAGTGATTTCGCGGCCGAACGTGTCGTCGATCACCTTGCCTCGTAGTCGATTTGCTTCTGTTGTTCGCCTCTGTGTAACGTAGTCGATGCAACGCGGGGTGGAGCAGCTCGGTAGCTCGCTGGGCTCATAACCCAGAGGTCGTAGGTTCAAATCCTGCCCCCGCTACCACGCACCGGCCCTGACCAGCGCAGACACGCGAAGGTCAGGGCCGGATTGCATTCCAGGACCTCCGAACTCGACGGAAAGTCGACGCTTATTCGCCGGACGCAGGGCCGAAGCGCTCAACGACGTCCCGGTGATCGGCTCGCCGAGTCCGTTCGATGTAGTGCCGTCGGGTTACCTCGTCCGACGCGTGCCCCAGCTGCTCGGCAGCGGCCTCGGCACCCTTGGCTGACGCGACTGCCGTTGCCACAGCCTTTCGCAGCGACTTAGGCGTAACCCAGTCCTCAAGTTCCAGCCGCGCCCGCGCGTCCCGCCACTGATCACGGAAGTTCGTCGCGTCCCGCAGTGTGCCCACTGACGACGGGAACACCACGTCGTGAGCGTTCGGCATCGCGGCAACCTGGCGGGCAAGGAGTATCGGCACGATCCACGACGGCAACGCGAGGGACAGGTCCTCGTCGTTATCGCGGCCCTTCGTGTGCTCCTGGATGACCAATCCCGTGCCCTTCACCCGGACGACCGTGCCGCGCACCCGCACGGTCGGGGCCTGCTCGACGTCGGCCGGCACCAGTTCCAGATCCGACCAGCGCACAGCGAGTGCTTCACTGATCCGAACCCCGGTCGCCGCGAGGAACGACACCAAGTCGGGAAGGTCCGAGCGAACCGACTTCGGGTCGGCCCGCAGCCCGGCGAGAATGTCGCGGGTCTGCTCGACCGTGAGCGCCCTCGGCTTGACCCGCTCGACCGTGACCGACACGTCCCGCATCGGATTGCGCTGCACCGCCTCGCTGGCGAACGCGAGCTTGAACATGGCCACACCGCGCCGGCGTGCACTCCCGCAGCTTCAGATCACCCATTGCAGGGATGACGTACCCCCGGGTGACCTCGGCATAGCGTTGCTTCGTGTTCGTGGCTCTTGTCGAGCGCTCCAGCTGCACCAGCCACGCCTCCGCGAGCACCGATACCGAAGAGTCAGCGGTGATCGTCTGCTGGCCCGGTGACACCCGCTCAGACAGGCGCGCCTTCAGGTTCTGCTCCGCGGCGTTCACAGTTGGCCCGGTCGCGGTGACCACCCTCGTCTTGCCGTCTAGGTCTCGGTGCCGCGCGCTCGCGCGGTAGGCGCGCGGCCCGAGCTTCTGCGTACTGATTCGGCCGTACTGGCCGACCTCTAGTCGTGGTCGTCCTCGGCTCATCGGTCTGTCTCCTCGTCGGTGGTCTTACGTGTGGTGAAGCGCAAGTGTTCCGGTATCGCCGCGACCTCGTCTGCACTTGCCTGTTCGATCCGTCTTTCGCGCTCCAGGTACCCGCGTTGCCGGCACTTGTGTAGCCATCCCTGGACCGTGTTCCTGTTCGCTGGTCCGGTCTCAGTCGCGTACACGTCGGCAACGAACTCGAGCATCGACTGACTGGACTCACCGCGGTCACGTGCTTCCCTGGCACGTCGGGCGACGTCGGCGACCTCTCGATAGAAGTCGTCACCGCCACGCGCGCGGGCCGTCGCCAGACCGATCAGCTGGACGGTCGTCGGCTCCTCCTGGCCCTCCGTGAGATAGATGGCAGCAGCGAGCTGCTCCAGCGCGACGAGGGGAATGGCCTGGAGGGTGCGTTTCCCGATTCGGTCGGGGCTGACGCAGGAACGGGCGAGGGAGACCGGCTCCATGCTGAACGAGACGATGACGGCTTGCAGTTGGCCGCCGCGGGTCTGGGTCTGGCGGGTGGCGACGGATAGTCGCCAAGGCCAACCGTCGAACTCGACGGAGAATCGCTCCGCGTATCGCGCGCGTCCGTCTGGGCCGGGGGACAGGTAGTCGAGTCGCCGGACCGGGTGGCCGACCGCCGCCGCGAGTGTGTCTACCGAATCACCGATAGCGGCGCCTAGATCCATGTGGATCACTGTAGTTCACGCTCTACTACAGTGCGACAGTGCGATAGACGCTGACACTCACCTCAACGTAGACAGAGGTTCGGTGAACAGCCATTATTTAAACCATGAGCGACGTGAAAGACCATGATTCAGAACTCCCTGAGGTGGCTACTCCTGCTGACGTAGCTAGGTATCTCAACGTTGCGCCCGGCACCCTCGCGAACGACCGTTCACGAGGACGCGGCCCCGCCTTCGTGAAGGTGGGGAACCGCGTTCGGTACCTGCGAAGCGACGTCCTGGACTACCTCGCCGCCAACCGCACCACGCCCGCATCCGCGTAGTTAGCACCAAGCCGACGTGTGCTGCTGGCGGTTGGGGCCGGGCCGAGAACTGAATACGGAAGGCAGGTCACTGGATGACTGCCAGGAACATGAAAGAGCGGCCCCAGCTGCACACCGGGACCGCCCTCGAAGAGAACCAGGCGACGACTCTCACCACCGAGAGTAGCGATCCCCGGAGACAGGGTCCCGCGTTGCTGGCGTGTGTGCTCGCCGCGCCGGCCGCGAAGGTCACCACGGTCCTGACGCTGCTACGCCCCGAACTAGTCGCGCTGGTCGATGCGCCGACGTCGCGAGTTCTTGCCGCGGCCGCGGATCTCGCTGCCCGCGGTGTCGATCCGACTCCGGTCACCGTCGTCGACGAACTGCAGCGGGTCGGCGAGTTCGTTGACGGACACCACGCCGAGCTCCTGCGATCCAGGGTGCTCGATGCCGCCACCAACCACCAGCCGCCCGAGCGGCTGCGCGCCCTGGCCGCGGCGCTGGCCGCTCAGCTGCTTCGTGCCCGCGGGGTGACCGCTGGCGAGGCGATCACCGCCACGTACGCCTCCGGCGCCGAGGACGACTGTGAACCGCTGCTCCTGCGCGAGGGTGCCGCGGTCCGCGAACTGCATCGTGTGGTCGAAGCACTCCGCAGCGATATCGGGCGGGTGACCGAGTGACGACACGCGGACCCGCACAACAGGATTCAGAGCCGCACCCGTTCGCGGACGGTCTCGTCTGCGGTGGAGCATTCGTCCTCGACCAACCTGACGGCATCCCGGCCCGATGGGGCGACGGTGAGCAGGTGCTACACGCCGAGGGCGAAGCACTCATGATCGCCGGACCGCAGGGGATCGGCAAGACGACACTCGCTCTGCTCTACCTGGCCGCCATGCTCGGTCTCACCGATGCCGTGGTCCTCGGTCTTCCCGTCACCCCGGCTCGCCGGGTGCTTTACCTCGCGATGGACCGACCTCGGCAGATCGCCCGCGCACTCCGCCGGATCGCCGGGCACATCGACCGTGAGCAGCTCGACTCTCGGCTCATCGTCTGGAACGGTCCGCCGCTGGCCGACATGGCGAAGAATCCCGGTCTGCTCGACGAACTCGCCGCACACGTCGGTGCCGACGTCGTGTTCGTCGACTCTCTCAAGGACGCCGCGCTTGGCCTATCCGAGGATGAGGTCGGCGCTGCCTGGAATCGTGCCCGCCAGATGGCGATCCGCGCCGGAGTCGACGTAGTGGAGCTCCATCACACCCGCAAGGGCGACGGCAAAGGCCGGAGCCCGGACATCGGCGACATCTACGGGTCGACCTGGCTCACCAGCGGCGCCGGATCGGTGGTCCTGCTCGACGGCAAGCCAGGCGACCCGTACGTGAAGTTCCATCACGTGAAGGCCCCCGCCGTGCAACTCGGTCCGTGGACCGTGCTGCACGACCAGACCAGCGGGACGATGACCGTTCACCAGAGCGTCGACGTCGTCGCACTGGCCTTAGCCACCCCGGGTGGGCTCACCGCACGGCAAGCCGCCCAGGCCGTCTACGAGAAGGACAACCCGACGGCGAGTGAGAAGGAGAAGGCGCGTCGGCGACTGGACAAGTTGGTAGAGGCTGGTCAGCTCCGCGAGGTTCCGGGCGTCAGCTCGACGTCCGGGACGCGGTATCTGCACGCTGACGACCCGCACGGTCTGGGGTCAGAATCACCCGTCTCCCACCTGCACGCACCACTACACGCGGCCTCGTCGCGTGGGACGCCGAATCCCACGGATTCAGCTACACGCGACGAGGCAAACGAGCAGGTCACAACTACACGCCCCACTGCACGCGCTACACGTGTGGCAACTACACGCCAGAGGGGGGTTCTTAAGAACCCCTCTGGTGTGTTCGGAGACTTCCCACAGGCTCAATCCGGAGATCCGGCGACCCCGTACGAGGTCCCGGCGGGAGCCAAACTCAGCCCCGGCGAGCACACCCCGATCATCCTCACAGCGAAGAACGGCCGGCCGCGAGCCGTCGCCCGGTACGTGCCGACAGCGGGAGGCCCAGCCGCGCGCGTCGACAAGATCGGCCGCACCGACAGCGAGGCATGGGAGAAGGCGCGCGCCGCGCTCCTCGATCAGCTATCCACCGGCCGGGAGACGACGACATGATCGACGACCGTCAACCGGCTGGCTGGCTATACACCGAGGACAACGCGACCGACCTCGACGACGTCGGCGCCCCCGGTCTGTCTGCCGTCGAAGCCATCGGCGACGACGGCAGCGCGACGTTCTTCGTCGTCGACCGTGACCTGATCGGCCCGAGCACCAGCACCGGCAATCCCGCGCCACCCCACGACGTCCTCGACCCGCCCACCAGCTGGCTCCTGCGCCTGCCTGAACGCGGCGTCGAAGTCCGGGGCGATCGCGCCAGCATCCACGCGCTCGGCACGATCCTCGCCGCGGCCGGCGAAACCGTCGCCGCACCAGAGCGGCAGGACATCTCGCGATGAACCGACTAGTCGGCCCAGATGTCCTCGCTCTCGTCGCCGCCGCCCGCACCGCCGCGCAGGCCCTTGCCGCCCATGACGGGCCGCCTGACCTCGCCGACCGTCGCCAGCTGGCCGCAGCGCTGGCCCGGACCGCCGCCTGTGCCACCGGTGCCGGCACACCACACGCAGTCACCCAGCTCGCCGCGGAGGCAAAGCGCGCCGCACGACTCCTCGACCGTCCATCCACCGACGCCGAACGCGCCCAAACCGCCCAGCAACTCGACCACGCCATCCACCTGTGCCTGATCTTCGGGCGCCGCCCAGCCTTGGAGGACTCATGAGAATCACCGACGGCATCGACTTCACTGCCACCGTCCCCGATCCATCGAACCGCAAATGGACCGACCTCGACAGACGGCAAGCGGTCCCGAAAAGCCGCGCCCTCGAAGGCTGGAGGTTCTGGTGGCTCTACGTCCAGCACATGGGTGACGACCAGTGGGCATGCCTACCCAAGGAGGCCATAAGACTGGTCTCCAGCGGCGCGCACAGCGAGTTCGAGACCGGTCCCGCCGTCTGCGACTTCACCGGCATGGACGCAGGCGGGGAATACTCTCATTCCCGGAAACGAAACGCAGACGCGGCCGGGCATCGTCCCGCCCCAGATCCGGCCTGCGTGTGCGGGTACTGCCTGACAAACGACCTCCACAACCTCATGGAAGGCTTGCTGCGCCCCGAACAGCCACCGCTGGACAGACTCCTCGGAGTGCCACCGGAATGGGCAACCTCCCAAGAGCGGGCGGCGCACACCGGGGCCACAACCTACGACGGCGCACACGTCTCCATGTTGCCGATGATCTGCCGCGCCGCTGGCTGGGGCGCGTGGCCGACGCCATGCCCTTGGACCCAACCGGTACCGCTCGAGTGCAGTACGTGCGCCTGCGCTCCGCGATCCTGCCGAAACAATACGACCAGGCATGGCTCGATGACTTCATCCGCGACTCCCCGATGAACGTCCTCGGTGTTGCCGACCTCCGCACCTTGCGAAGCGAGCCGGACCAATGACCGCACCGACACCGCTCGCCCTCCGCGTGTTCGGACACGCCTATCCCGAGGTGGCCGAGCAACTCGGCTGCACCGCCGACGAGGTCCGCGCCCAGGTCCGCGAAGCCCTCGACGCTCTCGACTTCGCCGGGGTGCCCGAACAGCGCGCGCTACTAGCCCTGCGCCGCCAGCTCCTGGACCGACTCCAAGCCGAGCACAAGCAACGCCACGCGAACGCCAAGGACCAACCAGAATGAGCCGCCGCGCGGATCCGGCCGCGAACACTCCGCAACGCATCCAGGACGGTGAACGCGCCACCCGGGCGGTCCAGCTCCGCATTCAGGGAGAGTCGTTCGACGCGATTGCCGGCCAGCTCGGCTACCCGTCCGGCAACGCCGCCCGGCTGGCCGTGCGCCGGCTCCTGGCCCGCCGGGAGGCGGCCGCTGCCGACGAACTGCGCGCCGTCGAGTCTGACCGCCTCGACATGCTGTGGCGCAAGGCGGTGAGCCTGATCCAGCGGGATCCGTCTCCGGCCGCAATCGCGGCGGCTGTCAGGGTCAGCGAGCGCCGCTCCCGACTGCTCGGCCTAGACGCCCCGGCAGAGCTCCGGGTGGCGCCCGCGACGTCCCCGGCCGACGTCGTTCAGCTCCGCGACGAGTTCCTCGAACTCACGGCCGGGCGAGCACATCACGAACCACCGATCACCACCTACGAAGGGATGTCCGATGACTGACCAGCCAATGACCAGGAAGGCCCGGCGGGCGCTACGCCGCCGACCACACCCCGACCAGGCCACGGAACGAACCGGCAGCAGCGTGCCCGACGCTGCCGCTGATCCTCTCCGACCTCGGTTCGACCCGGTGAAAGTCGCCGAGCTGACCATCACGAGTTCGTTCACCGGCCCAGACGGGCACCTCACGCTGATGCCGAACCGCGGCCGCACATGGGTGCAAGGCTTCGGTGCCCAGGTGGGCGCCGGGTGGATCAGCCCGGACCAGGTCGGACAGTGGCACCCCGTCAACGACGCGCAGATCCGTCGGGAACTAGCCATCGTCGGGACGACGTGCGGGCATCGCATGATCGGACCGCGAGTCGATGCGGCAGAGGCCGCGTTCGGCCGGCTCCTCGACCTGGCCCCGCTGGACCTACTGCCCTTCGTCGACGCGGTGGCTGTGTGCGCTCCTGACCGACCCGGCATGCCGCCACGGAACTGGCCTGCGGCCGCCGACAGCCTCGACCCACGAACATGGGTCGCCGATCACTGCTACGGCCCCGATGGACGGGAGGTCATCGCGTTCAACGGTGGCGTACACCGGTGGGACGGCGCGGAGTGGCAGCCGCACGACGGCACCGAAGAGTGGTTCGCCGAGCTGCACCAGCAGTGGCGTCACCGAGGGCCCGAGGCCGGGTGGATCGACCGCGCCCGCGCGGTGCTCGCATGGACCGGAAGTGAGTGGCCGGCGGGCCCTGGCGAGGTTGCCGCTGCCGACCTCGCTCGCGCTGTCGCCGAGCTCGACGCCGAGCAAGCCCGCTACCGGAAGGGCCCCGATCACGCCGAGGCCGACCGTGCAGCTGCCGAACGCTACCCGCACGTGTTCGCTGAGGCCGAAGCTGCCCGTGAAGCCGAAGCCCGCGGCCGGGAGGATCACCGGTGAACACCGAGCACGAGATCAAGATCATCGTCGGCGACGAGCTGGCCGCCGAAGTCGGGCCGCTGCCGCAGAAGCCAGCTGACGACCTGGCCGCTGTCCTGGACTCGCTCGGTGTCGAGTTCTACCGGTACACCCGGCCGGACGAGTTCGGAGTCTGGAGGTTCGCGTCGTGACGGAGGGCGCCGTGCGCGGCATCCCCAGCTCATCGGGAGTCATGGACAGGATGTCCACGACTGCGGCCGCCGAGCCTGGGAGACTGGACGGCGTGACCGAGTCCCGTACGTCGAAGCGTCGACGGTTCACCAGCGACCGACAGCGGATCGTGGCCGCACGTGAGTCCGTGGCGCAACTCGACAAGTTCCTTGAGGCGATCGACGCCCGCGAGATCGATGCGACCCCGGCCCAACGCGCCCGCATCGAAGGCGCAGTGACCGCCCTCCGCGAGTTCACCGATTAGCACCCGAACCGACCGCACGGGGCCGGGTCCGACGTTCCGTGTCGGCCCGGCCTTTGGCGTGTACGGGCATTGCTGTACATCAACCAGACCCTTGCTGTACGCTCCGAGTATGGCCAAGCCCCGGAAGACCACCGCCCCCGCCGGAACCGTCGTCGGCTACGTCCGCGTCAGCACCGACGAGCAAGCGGTCCACGGTGCCGGCCTCGACGCCCAGCGCGCCGCCATCACCGCCGAAGCCGAACGCCGCGGCTGGACCGTCGTCGCCTGGCACGCCGACGAAGGAATCTCCGGCGCCAAAGGACTCGACAAGCGGCCCGGCCTGGCCGCCGCAGTCGACGCAATCGAAGCGGGCGAAGCCGCCGGACTGCTCGCCGCGAAGCTCGACCGGGTGAGCCGCAGCGTCAAGAACAGCGCCGAGCTGATGGAACGCGCCCGCGCCGCCGGGTGGCAGCTCGTCACGTGCGACCTGGCGATCGACACCAGCAGCCCCGCCGGTGAAGCCACCGCGAACATGATGGCCGTGTTCGCGCAACTGGAACGCCGCCTGATCGGTCAACGCACCCGCGAGGGCATGGCCGTGAAGAAGGCGCAGGGCAAGCACATGGGCCGCCGGTCGACCCTGCCCACCGACGTCGTGGACCGGATCGTTGCGAGCAAGCGCGACGGCCTGTCTCTGCGCGCCATCGCCGCCGAGCTGAACGCCGACGAGGTGCCGACTGCGCAGGGCGGTACGACCTGGCGCGCATCGTCCGTCAAGGCGGTACTGGACCGGCAGGACGTCGCCGAACTCCTCGACGCCTAACCCGCAAGAAGCCGAACCGGGAACGGAGAACCAAGCCATGGATCTATCCCTCACATGCGCCAGATGCGGCGAGCGCGCCGCCAAAATCGAAGTACTCGCACCCGACGAGCTGCCAGTGGACTACGACGCATGGGGCGAGGACATGCGCGGGCAGTTCCACCAGTGGACGGACCCTACGAGCTGGCGACTTCGCTACGCCGGCCCCGGCGGCGGCAACGGCAATATCGGCGACTCGATCTCCCATGAGCGAGCGGAGGCATTCATCGACGTGTTCAGCGAGCCGTACAACATCGACCGACTACCCGAACTGGACCTCTACGACCGCGGAAGCCTATGCCCGGACTGCCGTGCGCCGTACTGCTACCACTGCTGGCATACGTCGGCCTACGGCTGGGGAATCTGCCCGAACGATCACTCGTACGGAATAGACCCGTACTACCGCTAGACGCCCAACCAAGGAGCCCCCGGCCTGGTGCAACAGACCGAGGGCAACACCGACTCACCCAAGGAGACAAGTCGATGCCCACCAAACCTACCCGCCAGCCCGAGGCGATCACAGTCACCAGCACCCCGACCAGATCCGGGCCCGTCCTGACCGTCCGGCACGCCGGCGCCGCGATCCTCGACGACCTCCGGCCCGCCGCAGCACTCCAACTCGCCGCCGCGCTCATCCTGACCACAGCCGAGGTGACCCGATGAGCACCGAACGCGACCCACTGCTGACCTGCCCCGGCTGCATGGCCGACGACATTGAAAGCCTCGACGCCCTGCAGGCCGAGCACGGCGCGTGCTGGTTCGTGATCGACGAGACCGGCGACCGCGTCGGCCTCCTCGCGCGCGAGTTCGCACTCGACGGCGCCCCGGGATCACGAGGGCTGCTGCCCAGCGGAATGCGGCACGAAGACAGTGCGCCGACCCGGGTCCGGTTCGACGTCAACGCAGTGCAGCGCCGAGACCGAGCCGAGACCGCCGTCTACGTCGCGATCAGCGCCGGCCAGCATGGGTTCGTTGACGAGTACTACCGCCTCGCACCGCACGAGGCCCGAGCCCTCGCCCGGCACCTCGAAGCCGCTGCCGACGTGGTGGACGGCGTGGACGCCCCGAGATGACGTTGAGCCCAGAAGTCAGTCGCGCGCTGGGAGCGCTGGTGACGGAAGCTAACCGCCGCGCCCTCCAACGCGGGCGCAGCATGTTCCATCCGGCAGCGCCCTGGGATGAGCTCGGCGACTTCGTATCGGACCTCGGCACCGAACGATCCGCCGAAGACGAAGACCACTTCGTACTCGACGCGATCCAGCGCCGTCCAGACATGATCGCCCTGATGCGGCAAGTCGCCGGTGGCCGCCTGCTCGCCTCGTTGGGTATTGCACAGTAGTTCAGTTTGGGGCTGCGAACGAATCGACGCTTAATCGACGCTTATTCGGTTATTTGCCGTGAGTCACCGTTATCTCGTGAGGCGTAGGCAGTGCGCAAACCCGCAGCTAGCAGGGCGTTGCAGGTACCTGCCGTGAACGCCTGTGATTCGTGCCCTCATAACCCAGAGGTCGTAGGTTCAAATCCTGCCCCCGCTACCACGCCGGTCAGGCCCGGAATCCGCCAAGGATTCCGGGCCTGACCGCTTTCGTCTGACGTCACCGGCGGGCTTTGTCCCCGGATTCTCGGCAGGCACATTCTTCTGCGGGCAATGCGCTGGCACTCGGCGTCCGGAGCATCTACGGCGCAGGCGAGCGCGGGGGAGCGGGTTTGCGCCTGCCTGTCGACAGCGACGTCTCGGGTCGCAGTCCGTGCCGTTTCCGGTAGCCCTCGGGCGTGAGCGATGCGCCGTCGGCGTCGAGGTGATTCGGGATGTGGCGGCTGAGTTGTACGAACCAGAGGCCGCAGTCGTGGCACTGGACGCGCTTGCCGTCGTCCTCGAGGTGGCCGGGGACGCTGCTCCGAAGGTGTTCGGTCGCGTCGAGTGGATGTACGGGGTTGCCGGCGATCAGGCGCCGCAGGACCGAGTTGCTCGGGAGGCCGAGCTTCCTTCCGAGTTCCGGGGTGCCGAGATGTTCCTCGATGGCCCACTGAAGCAGTGCGACCGCATCGTCGAATCCGGCCGCGGTCAACCGCGATTGCATGCGCTCATAGGCTGCCGTGGCGCGCCGATCCTGGACGTTTCGTGACCGGCCGGCAGCGTCCCGCTCCTTTCGCGGCAGCCGCCAGTCCGGGTCGAGTTCGTCGAGGCGTTCGACGACGTCCGTCGAGTACCCCTTGCTTGCGGCCGCGCGCAGGTTGGTGAGCCAGCGCGCGAGATCTCCGCGAGCATTGAGGAGTGTGTAGTGCTCGGCGACGTGCTGCTCGGCTCGGCGGAGCATGCGGTCGGCCGGTCGATCAAGCGTGACGCCCTGCCGCCTCGCCGCCGACCACGCGGCGGACGTCGACGCGCCGAGGCGTTCTGCGATGTCGTGCCACCCGCACTCGTTGGTCGCAGCCCACGCAGCAGCCTCGTTCCAGGAAGTCCATCCGGCGGCAGCCAGGCGGTCGGCCCAGACTGCCGGATCCTCCGGGCCCTTCATCGGGGTGCGCGGGTCGAGATGCCACTTGGTCCGGTAGTCGCGAGCAGTCAGGCCGTGGGTGGAGCGCACGTGGCTGTCGAGGGCGGTGTACCACTCGCCGCACTCGTGACACTGCAACCGGCCGCGGTGCTCGGCGAGCCGGCCGGGAACGGACACGGCGTCGGTCGCGATCTGATCTGTCGGCGGGTCGTACTTCATGCGAGTCGAAGGTGCGAGACCGAAATGCGCCCGGTACGTCGCCGAGGTGAAGCCCTGGCCGTCCGGATCGATGTGCGCGGTGACGTGTGAAGTGAGTCCGTACGACCACAAGCCGCAGATGTGGCACTGCAGGCGGCCTTGATCGAGGGCTAGGTGGCCTGGTCTGCTCTCGAGTGTCTCAGGGAGCGTCGGCCAGACGTCCTCCGGGAACTCCCTCTTCAAGCGGTTCTGCAGGCTCTGCACACCCAGACCGATGAGTTCGGACAGTTCGGCGAGGCCGATGTGCTGACGAGCACCGTGCTGAACGAGTTCGGCCCAGGTGCTGAAGCCCGCCTGTCGTGCTCCCTCGGTCAGCGGGTTGGCTCGCGGGGGCGGCGTCGCATTCAGCTTGGTGTCGGCAGGCAGGCGGTGTCTGGCGAGGTACTCGTGCGGCGTCAGCGGGACGCCAGAGACTCGGTGGGTCGGAATGTGCGGACGGAGTGAGGGGAACCACCAGCCGCATTCGTGGCACTGCAGTTTGCCTTGGTGCTCGATGAGCACTCCGGGACGGCTTTCGCGGTACGGGGTGGTCGCGGTCCACGGATCAGCTGGTGAAGCGGCGATGACGTGGCGTGCGACGGTGTCCCGAGCGACGCCGAGCAGTTCTGCCATCGCCGGCGTTCCGAGCCGATGACGTGCCCCGTGGATCAGCATCTCGTCGGTCGAAGCGAACCCGGCCCGTTCCAGGGTGAGCTGCCATTGTTCGAGGTGCCGGGTGAAGACTGACCGCAGGGCGGTCTCCGGGGCGAGCCCGTGCCGGACCCGGTACCTCTCGGCTGTGAGCGGGACGTCGCCGTCGGTGTGGCGGTCGACGTGCTCGTACAGCGCGGTGAACCAGAGGCCGCAGTCATGGCACTGCACCCGGTCGCCGTCGTCGTACAGAACTCCTTCGACGCTGAGCCTGTACGGCGCGGTCGCGGCGAAGGAGCCGTCGGGCTGGGCGTCGGTGACGGCGGGCCAGATCGAGGCTGGATTGCAGTCGAGCAGAGCCGCGAGCTCATGGAAGCCGAGATGCTTCCGGGCGGCGAGCACCAGCGCGTCGTTCCACGAGCCGAACCCGGCGGCGTCGAGTCGGGCGAGCCATCGTTCCTGGTAGACCTCCGACTTGCCGTACAGAGAGGTGTCGGGGGGCAGTCGGTGGCGGAGGCGGTAGGTCTCGGGGGTCAGCGGCTCGCCGTCCTCATCGTCGTGCACGCGAATGTGGGTGATGAGTCCGATCTGCCACAGGCCGCACTCGTGACACTGCATCCGTCTGCCGTCGTCGGCAAGGAAGCCGGGGCGACTCTCGATGAGTTCGCGCACTGCGATCGTCGGATCGCCGTCGTGGGCGACGGTGAGGCGTCGCACGGCGTGGTCGCCGCGGCAGCCGAGCCTCTCTCCGAGTTCGGTGGAGCCGAGGTGGTTGGTGATCGCCCAGCACAGCATGTCCGGAGCCGAGTCGAAGCCGGCGGCTCGCACGGCGTCGAGTGCCAGCGCTCGGTCGTTGATTCGGGTTCCGCGGATACCGCGCTCGGCACGTGCGCGCCGCCGCGACGCCCAGTCCAGATGCCAGTCGGGGTCGAGTTGGGACAGTTCGCGTGAGACGGCGCGGGAGAACGGGGTCTCGTCGCGTCGGTGCCGAGCCGCGCCCAGCCACGACGCCAGTTCGTACTGTGCGTCGAGCAGGGTCCCGTTGCGTGCGACGTGGGCCGCTGCCGCGTCGAGCATGCGCTGGCTCGGGCTGCGCAGGAAGACGCCCTCGTTGGCAGCGACGTGCTTCGCATTCTGGCCGGTCCCGCCGATCCGTTCAGCGATCGCGTTCCAGCTGGCGTCGTGCTCCTCAGCCCACTCGACGGCGTCGGACCACGAATCCCAACCTGCCGCCGAGAGCCGCTCGGGCCAGAAACGTTCTGCGAGTTCCTCGTAGGGGATTCGCTCGGGACCGTCGGGGATGTCTCCGGTGCGCGGCAACATCTGCCCGGCCGCCGCGGCTTCCGGATTGACAGCGTGATGGTGAAGGACGCGCGCACGAACGCGGGCGCGGTGAGCGGGCCCGCAGAGACGGGTCAGCGGAGACAGCCCCCAGGTCTCGCGGTAGTCGTCGGTCGGTATGCCGTGGGCGTGTACGACATGGGCGCCGAGGTTGACGAACCAGTCTCCGCACTCGTGGCACTGCAATCGAGTGTCGTCGGAGCCGAGCACACCGAACTGGGAATGGTCTGGAGTCTCGGTCATGCCGGCAATTCTGCCCTGATGGAGCATTTCGGCCCGACTCGGCTCTCTGACCCGGTCTACCTCGCCCTGAACGCAGAAGTCCGGCGGGGATTCGCCGGGTGGTCCGTGGAACCACCGGGAGGTTGCCGAATCCCCGCCGGACGTTTGGGGCGGCGTGATCGCCGCGAGCACCGCTCCTACAGGATGTTCATCATCTCGATGTAGGTCGGGAGCGGCCACAGGTCGTCGGCCACGATGGCCTCCAGTGCGTCGGCCTTCTCCCGGACCGCGGTCATCGCCGGCACGAGGGTCTCCAGGGCGTACTTCGACTCCTCGAACTCGCTCTCTCCGTGCATCTTCGCGATCGCGGCGTCGAGGGTGACGACCGTGGCGTTGAGCTCGGAGATCAGCGTGGACAGCTCGCCCAGCAGTGGAGTCGCAGCATCGATGCCGGCGGCCTTGAGCGACGCCGCGGTCGCGGCGAGCTCGCCCTGGTAGCGGATCGCGGCCGGCAGCAGCATGGTGCGGGCGATCTCGACGGTCTCGCGCGCCTCCACGAGCAGGGTCAGCGCGTAGTACTCGAAGATCACGTCCTCGCGGGCCTTCAGCTCGCGCGCCGACAGCACGCCGTACTTCTCGAAGACCTCCACCACCTCGGGCGAGGTGTACTCCACCACGGCGTCGACCGTGGTGCGCAGGTTCTTCAGTCCGCGGGCGGCCGCCTCGTCCTGCCACTCGTCGGAGTAGCCGTCGCCGTTGAAGATGACGTCACCGTGTTCGACGACGATCTCTTGCAGCACCTTCTGCACGGCGTCGGCCAGGTCCATGCCCTCGCCGGTGTACCGCTCGAGGTCGCTGGAGATGAAGTCGAGCGAATCGGCGAGGATCGTGTTGATCGCCACCATCGGGTCGGAGATCGACTGGTTGGAGCCCGGCGCCCGGTACTCGAACCGGTTGCCGGTGAAGGCGAACGGGCTGGTGCGGTTGCGGTCGCCCGGATCGGCCTTCAGCGGCGGCAGGGTGTCGACGCCGAGCTCGATGACGCCGGCCGACTTGGAGCCGGTCGCGCCGCCCTTGGCGATCTGCTCGAAGACGTCCATCAGCTGCGAGCCGAGGAAGATCGAGATGATGGCCGGCGGGGCCTCGTTGGCGCCGAGGCGGTGATCGTTCGACGCCGAGGCGACGGCCGCGCGCAGCAGGCCGCCGTACTTGTGGACGGCCCGGATGATCGCGCCGCAGAAGGTCAGGAACTGCATGTTCTCGTGCGGGGTGTCGCCCGGGTTCAGCAGGTTGCCCTGGTTGGAGTTGCCGAGCGAGAAGTTGACGTGCTTGCCCGAGCCGTTGACGCCGGCGAACGGCTTCTCGTGCAGCAGACACTTCATGCCGTACTTCTCGGCGACCCGCTTCATGGTGGTCATCATCAGCTGCTGGTGGTCGTGTGCGAGCACCGAACGCTCGAAGACCGGAGCCAGCTCGAACTGTCCGGGCGCGACCTCGTTGTGGCGCGTCTTGGACGGGATGCCCTGTTTGAACAACTCGCGGTCGAGCTCGATCATGAAGCCCAGCACCCGGTCTGGGATGGCGCCGAAGTAGTGATCGTCGAACTCCTGACCCTTCGACGGCGGAGCGCCGAACAGGGTGCGCCCGGTGGTCATCAGGTCCGGGCGCGCGTAGTAGAAGTGCTCGTCGACCAGGAAGTACTCTTGCTCGGCGCCCGCGTAGGAGACGACGGTGTCGACGTCGGCGTGGCCGAAGATGCTCAGCAGACGCATCGCCTGCTTGCTCATCGCCTGTTGGCTGCGCAGCAGTGGCGTCTTCTTGTCGAGGGCCTCACCGGTCCAGGAGATGAAGATGGTCGGGATGCACAGCGTGTTGCCGTTCGGGTTCTCCAGGATGTAGGCCGGGCTGGTCACGTCCCAGCCGGTGTAGCCGCGGGCCTCGAAGGTTACGCGCAGGCCGCCGTTGGGGAAGCTCGACGCGTCCGGCTCGCCCTGCAGAAGCGTCTTGCCGGCGAACTCGGCCAGCGAGGCGCCCGAGGCGTCCGGCTCCAGGAACGAGTCGTGCTTCTCGGCGGTGAAGCCGGTCAACGGGTAGAAGACGTGCGCGTAGTGCGTCGCGCCGTTCTCGATCGCCCAGTCCTTCATCGCCACGGCGACATAGTCGGCGAGCGCCGGGTCCATCGGGGCACCGGTGTCGATGGTCGCCGAGACCGACTTGTAGACGTGCTTCGGCAGCCGCTTCTTCATCTCCGACAGGCCGAAGACGTTCCTTCCGAAAGTCTCGGCGAGCGGCTCGGGGAACCCGGGCATGTCCTGCTCGTAGGCCATGACGGCCTTGATCGCCTGCCGACGGGATGTGCTGCCACTCATGTATTGCTCCTCGTTCGCTTCGGTTCGCAACGCAGAAGCGAACCACCGAGAGAAACGTATGGGCGGCGTGTGTGCCGGAGATTGCCTACTCATTGGTCGCGCGTAACTTGCCCGCCATGTGCGTTACGTCCGCGAGAAGTCTGGTTGGCGGGCAGGTGTCGATCGAGGCCTACTCGGAGGCGGCGAGCGTGCCCTCCATGCGTCTGTCGTGCTCCCCGGACGGCAGCTCGTGAAGGCAGGTGGCGAAATGACATTGATTCGCCGAGCCGGATGGCACTGTGCAAGTACGCGACGACGCCGCGGGGCGCGGCGCGGATCGACGTCGAACGCGGGTGGAAGGTGAAGTGAGATGACCGACGTGATCGAT
>JASGFV010000021.1:0-27680 GCA_047605365.1 Gordonia sp. (in: high G+C Gram-positive bacteria) | reverse complement strand
CCCTCGGCGAACAACTTGGGCAGCGTTGCGCCGTGCACCTCGCGAAGCTCGGCGAGCGGGATGGCGAACTGGTCCTGCACGCTGACGTCGTCGGCACCCTGGTCGACGACGCCGATGCGCGTCCACGGCATCGAGCGGGCGTCGAGCATCGAGCAGAACCGCGACTCCTCGGTGCGCGGCACCGCGACCAGTGCCCGGCCGGCGGACTCGGAGAACAGCCAGACGAACGGGTCGGCGCCCTCGGGCAGGATGATGCGGCAACCGGTCTCGCCGGCGAGCGCGGCTTCGACGACGGTCTGGATGAGGCCGCCCTCGGAGATGTCGTGGGCCGCGGACACCAGGCCGTCGCGCGAGGCGGCGACCATGATCTCGCCGAGCAGCCGCTCGGCCTCGAGGTCTACCTGCGGCGGCGTGCCGCCGAGGTGGTCGGCGGTGACCTGCGCCCAGATCGAGCCGTCGAACTCGTCGCGGGTCTCGCCGAGCAGGATCAGCGTCTCCCCCGGCTCGGTGCCGAAGCCGGTCGGGATGCGGCGCTTGACGTCGTCGATGACGCCGAGGATCCCGACGACCGGCGTCGGCAGGATCGGCGTCGCGCCGGTCTGGTTGTAGAAGCTGACGTTGCCGCCGGTGACCGGGATGCCCAATTGGGCACAGCCGTCGGCGAGGCCGCGGACGGCCTGGCTGAACTGCCACATGACCGCCGGGTCCTCCGGCGAACCGAAGTTGAGGCAGTTGGTGACGGCGACCGGCGTCGCACCGGAGACGGCGACGTTGCGGTACGCCTCGGCCAGCGCTAGCTGTGCGCCGCGGTACGGGTCGAGGTAGGTGTACCGGCCCGACGCGTCGGTCGCCAGGGCGATGCCGCGGCCCGTCTTCTCGTCGATGCGGATCATGCCGGAGTCGGCGTGTTCGGCGAGCACGGTGTTGCCGCGGACGTAGCGGTCGTACTGCTCGGTGATGAACGCGCGGCTGCACAGCGCCGGCGAGGCGATCATCTTCAGCGTCGTCTCGCGCAGTTCGTCACCGGACTTCGGCCGCGGCAGCGCGGCGCTCGTGTCGGCGATGACCTTGTCCTGCCAGTCCGGGCGCTGGACCGGGCGCTCGTACACCGGGCCCTGGTGGGCGACGGTGCGCGGCGGCACGTCGACGACGGTCTCGCCGTGCCAGTCGATCACCAGGTGCTCGCCGTCGGTGACCTCGCCGATCACGGTGGCGAGGACGTCCCAGCGCCGGCAGACCTCCATGAACTTGTCGACGTTCGCCGGGGTCACCACCGCGCACATGCGCTCCTGCGACTCGCTGGAGAGCACCTCGGCCGGGGTCATGCCCTCGGCGCGCCTGGGCACCTTGTCGAGATCGATGTGCATGCCGCCGTCTCCGGCCGCGGCCAACTCCGACGTCGCACAGGACAGCCCGGCGCCGCCGAGGTCCTGGATGCCGACGACGAGGTCCTCGCGGTAGAGGTCCAGGCAGCACTCGATGAGCACCTTCTCGGTGAACGGATCCCCGACCTGCACCGACGGCAGCTTCTTGCGGCTCGGACCGTCCTCGCCGGAGTCGTCGAACGTCTCCGACGCCAGGACCGAGACGCCGCCGATGCCGTCGAGGCCGGTGCGGGCGCCGAACAGGATGATCTTGTTGCCGACGCCGGACGCGAAGGCGAGCTTCAGGTCCTCGACGCGCAGGACGCCCGCGCACAGCGCGTTGACGAGCGGGTTGCCCGCGTAGCTCTCGTCGAACACGGTCTCGCCGCCGATGTTGGGCAGGCCCAGGGAGTTGCCGTAGCCGCCGATGCCGCGCACGACGCCGTCGACGACGCGTCGGGTGTCGGGGGCGTCGGCCGCGCCGAAGCGCAGCTGGTCCATGACCGCGATCGGCCGGGCGCCCATGGCCATGATGTCGCGGACGATGCCGCCGACGCCGGTCGCCGCACCCTGGTAGGGCTCGACGTACGACGGGTGGTTGTGCGACTCGACCTTGAAGGTCACCGCCCAGCCGTCGCCGATGTCGACGACGCCGGCGTTCTCGCCGATGCCGGCCAGCATCTTCGACTGCATCTCCGCGGTGGTGGTCTCGCCGAAGTAGCGCAGGTGGACCTTCGACGACTTGTAGCTGCAGTGCTCGGACCACATCACCGAGTACATGGCCAGCTCGGCGTCGGTGGGCCGGCGGCCCAGGATCTCGCGAATCCGCGCGTACTCGTCGTCCTTGAGGCCGAGCTCGGCATACGGCTGCGGGACGTCGGGGCTGTCGGCGGCGTGGGAAACGGTATCTACCTGGGCGCTCACACCGGACAGTCTATGTCAGGCCAGCGGGCCGTCATCCCCGGAGGCCGACCGGGCCGCCCGGGCGACGGCGAACAGCGCAAACCGGCGGTGACTCCGCGGAAACGGCATGGACACACACCTGCCGTTCACTTGGCAGAAGCCTCGGGGGGACGACACGGCGACACCTGCAGCACCGACGAGGAGACCCTCCATGAGCATCACCGATCCCCCTGCGACACACGTCCAGGGTGTGGACGAGTCCGACGAGAGCGCCGACTATCTGGCCAAACGGACGCTGCGGTCGGGTTCGGCAGGCTGGGTCCTGCTCGCCGGACTGGGCGTCAGTTACGTGATCTCCGGCGACTACGCGGGCTGGAACAACGGCCTGGCGGAAGGCGGCTGGGGCGGCCTGGCCATCGCCTCCGGGGTGATCGCCGCGATGTACTTCGCGATGGTCCTCGGCATGGCCGAGCTGTCGTCGGCACTGCCCGCCGCGGGCGGCGGCTACACCTTCGCCCGGCGCGCGTTGGGACCGTGGGGCGGCTACGCGACCGGCACGGCAATCCTCATCGAGTACGCCATCGCCCCGGCGGCGATCGCCACGTTCATCGGAGCGTATGTGGAATCGCTCGACATCTTCGGGATCACCGACGGATGGTGGGTCTACCTGGTGGTCTACGCGGTCTTCATCGGCATCCATCTCACCGGCGCCGGAGAGGCGCTCAAGGCGATGTTCGTGATCACCGCGATCGCCCTGGTCGGCCTGGTGATCTTCGCGTTCGCCGCGGCCGGGGAGTTCGACGCCGGAAACCTGCTCGACATCGCCCCCACCGACGCGGCGGGCTCGTCGTCGTTCCTGCCCTTCGGCTATCTCGGGATCTGGTCGGCCGTGCCGTTCGCGATCTGGTTCTTCCTGGCCGTCGAGGGTGTGCCGCTGGCCGCCGAGGAGGCGCGCGAGCCGGAGAAGAACGTTCCTCGCGGCATCATCGTCTCGATGCTGATGCTGGTCGTGACCGGAGCCGTCGTGCTGGTTCTCGCGCCGGGCGCCGCAGGTTCGGAAGCCATGTCGACGTCGGGCAATCCGCTGGTCGAGGCCCTCGGCGGCGGCACAGTGGCCACCGTCGTGAACTACATCGGCCTGGCCGGACTGGTCGCCAGCTTCTTCTCGATCATGTACGCCTACTCGCGTCAGACGTTCGCACTGTCGCGCGCCGGATACCTGCCCAAGAGCCTGTCGATCACCAATTCACGGAAGTCCCCGGTGCTCGCGCTGATCGTGCCCGGCGTGATCGGCTTCGCGCTGTCGCTGACCGGTCAGGGTGCGACCTTGCTCAACATGGCCGTGTTCGGCGCCGCGGTGAGCTACGTGTTGATGATGGTCAGTCACATCGTGCTGCGTCGTCGCGAGCCGGACATGCCGCGTCCGTACCGCACTCCGGGCGGCGTCGTGACCACGTCGTTCGCGCTGGTCATCGCCTGCATCGCCGTGATCGCCACGTTCCTGGTCGATCCGCTGGCCGCCGGACTCACCCTGGCCGCGTTCGCCGGGTTCATGGTGTACTTCGGCGTCTACAGCCGCCATCACCTGGTCGCGAACTCGCCGGACGAAGAGTTCGCGGCGCTCGCCGAGGCTGAACGCGACCTCACATGATCGCCAGCCAGACGGTTCACGGCCGCACCTACACGTTCACGTCGCTGATCCAGGTGCTGGCCAAGGCGACGCCGCTGCGCAGCGGCGATCAGCTGGCGGGCTGCGCCGCCGAGTCCGACGCCGAACGCGCCGCCGCCCGCTGGGTGCTCGCCGATCTGCCGCTCACGGTGTTCCTGGAGGAGCCCGTGGTGCCGTACGAGACCGACGAGGTGACGCGGCTGATCCTGGACTCGCACGACCGGGAGGCCTTCGCATCCATCGCGTCGCTGACCGTGGGCGGCCTGCGCGACCTGCTGCTCGCCACGGCCGTCCGGCCCGACGCCGCTCTTCGGCTGGCGGCGCTGTCGCCGGGGATCACCCCGGAGATGGCGGCCGCGGTCAGCAAGCTGATGCGCAATCAGGATCTGATCGCGGTGGCGCGCGCCGTCGAGGTGCACGCCGGCTTCCGCACGACGATCGGCACGCCCGGAACGCTCGCCACCCGCCTGCAGCCGAACCATCCGACCGACGATCCGCGCGGCATCGCGGCGGCGACGCTCGACGGTCTGCTGCTCGGCTGCGGCGACGCGGTGATCGGCATCAATCCGGCGACGGACTCCCCGCACGCCACCGCCGAACTGCTGAAGCTGCTCGACGAGATCCGCACCCGCTTCGACATCCCAACGCAGTCGTGCGTGCTCAGCCACGTCACCACCACGCTCGGCCTGGTCGACGAGGGCGTGCCGGTGGACCTGGCGTTCCAGTCGATCGCCGGCACCGAAGGCGCCAATCGCGCGTTCGGCGTGGACCTGGCGCTGCTCGTGGAGGCGAACGTCGCCGTCCGAGAACTGGGCCGCGGCACCGTCGGCGACAACGTGATGTACCTGGAGACCGGGCAGGGCTCGGCGTTGTCGTCGGGCTTCCACCTGGGCACCGGCGGCGAGCCGGTGGATCAGCAGACCCTGGAGACGCGGGCCTACGCCGTCGCCCGGCATCTGGAGCCGCTGCTGGTGAACACCGTCGTCGGGTTCATCGGGCCGGAGTACCTGTACGACGGCAAGCAGATCACCCGCGCCGGTCTGGAGGACCACTTCTGCGGCAAGCTGCTGGGCCTGCCGATGGGCGTCGACGTCTGCTACACCAACCACGCCGAAGCCGACCAGGACGATATGGACGACCTGCTCACGCTGCTCGGCGTCGCCGGCGTCGCGTTCGTGATCACCGTCCCCGGAGCCGACGACATCATGCTCGGCTATCAGTCCCTGGCCTATCACGACGCGCTGTACATCCGGCGTGCCCTCGGCCTGCGTCCGGCGCCCGAATTCGACGCGTGGCTCGGCGCGCAGGGGATGCTCGACGACGCCGGCGGCCTGCGCGATGTGACCGTCGAATCGTCTCCGCTCCGCGCGATCGCGGGCGGGCGGTCGGAAAGCACCCGATGAGCGCGCCGCAGCAGTCGTCGATGTGGGACGACCTGCGCCGCACCACCCAGGCCCGGATCGGCCTGGGCCGGACCGGCGATGCCCTCACCACCACCCGGCTCCTCGAGTTCGGGGCCGCGCACGCCGCCGCCCGCGACGCCGTGCACCAGCCGCTCGACGTCGACGACCTGACCGCGCAGCTCGCCGAACTCGGGCTCGGCGCCCCGGTGACGGTCCGCTCGCGAGCCGCCGACCGGGCCGAATACCTGCGACGGCCCGACCTGGGCCGCCAGCCCGCCGACCTGAGCGGACTGACGCGCGGCGACGCCGACCTCGCAGTGGTCCTGGCCGACGGCTTGTCGTCGCGCGCGCTGACCGCGCACGGCGCGGCGCTGCTCGCCGCGCTCGTGGACCGGCTCCCAGCCGACATCGCGGTGGCGCCGCCGGTCATCGCCACGCAGGCCCGCGTCGCACTCGGCGACCACGTCGCCCACGCGTTCGGCGCGCGGACGGTGCTGGTGCTGATCGGCGAACGGCCCGGCCTGTCGGTGGCCGACAGCGTCGGCGTGTACCTGACGCACCGCGCCGACCCCGACGACTACGCCACCGGCCTCAGCGACGCCGACCGCAACTGCATCTCCAACATCCACCCGCCCGACGGCCTCGGCTACGAGGCGGCCGCCACGGTGGCGGCGTCGCTGGTGGTCGGCGCACGACGGCTCGGCCGCTCCGGCGTGGACCTCAAGGACACTTCGCGCGCGGAGCTGGAACCGGGCCACGTCGTCGACGCTCTGGAGTAGCAGAATAGCCAGTGCCGCAATGCTTCTCGCGACTCAGTCAGTTCTCGTCGAGCTGATCGTCTAGATCACGCAGCACCTTGAACGCTTCCCGCTGCCGTTCACGACGAGCACGTTTGAGCTCACGCACATCGTCCAGAAGAAGACTCCGCTGAATTGTTGCGGCCATCGTGCCCACCCCACTTCTGGTCACGTCGACAGCCGCAACCGGTTGCGCATACACACGCAACCAGGTCAGCGAGGCAAAACTGCTACGCACCCCGCCCCGGCCCACTACAGTCGCGTAGCAACAGCTCTTGGGTTCGGGGGGACCATGACTGATCAGCGACGACTCGCGCGCGACTTCTTCGACGCCGGCGTGATCCGGCTCGGCATCGCCATCGACGGCCAGGATCCGCGTTGTGATCTGGCCCAGGCCCGCACCGCGTTCACCCGGGCAGGCGTGGCCGACCCCCAGATGGGCGACGCCTGGCTCGGCCGGCTCGCCGCCGGCGACTCCTCCGGCGAGACCTTGTTCGGCCTGTACACGGCACGCGCGACGATCGGCGCGCAGCAGCGGCGGCTCGGGCTGCCCGCGGGAACGCTGCGCGGTCGCGCGCCGACCGGGATGTGCGTGGACTATCCGGTCGCCGACGCCGTGCACGCCGCCCTCGCATACGCGGCGTCGCTGGCGTCGGGCGGCGACTGCCGGGGCGCGCAGCGGGTGCTCGACGAGCTCGACGGCCCGCGCGGCCCGATCGTCGACTTCTGCCAGGCCGTCGTGCACCTGCGCGGCCGGGAGTGGGCCGCGGTACTGACCGACCTGTCCGGCGCAGGCTCGTGGGACGACGAATACCTGGGCGCCGCAGCCGAACTGATGGCCGGCACGGCGTGCGTGCAGCTCGGGATGTTCGACGAGGGACTGCGGCGGCTCGACGTCGCGCGCGACGGACCGCTCGCGAACTGTCGTGCGCAGGCGGTGTTCACCGCCGGCATGGCCTTGCGGACCAGGGGCGACGAGGCAGCCGCCCGCTCGGCGTTCCAGGAGGCCTTCGCGCTCGACCCCGGCCTGAGCGAGGCGGCCACGGCCCTGAACGACCCGAACTACCGGCTGGTGATCGCGACGCCGGGCGTCGTCGACGACGATCCCGGGCAGGCCGCGGTCGACGTCGCGCCCGTCGCCGGATCACCGGAGCGGTTGGCGGAGGTCGAGCGGGAACTGGCCGAGCAGGTGGGCCTGGCTGCGGTGAAGCGGCAGGTCGCCCGGCTGCGGTCCACGGCCACCCTCGCCAAGGTGCGCGCCGACAAGGGCCTGCGCAGCGGTGAACGCAGCCTGCACCTCGCGTTCGCCGGTCCGCCGGGAACGGGCAAGACCACCATCGCGCGGATCGTCGCGAAACTGTACTGCGCGCTCGGGCTCATCGCCACCGACACCGTCGTCGAGGCGACGCGGTGCGATCTGGTCGGCGAACATCTCGGCAGCACCGCGCCCAAGACCTCCGCGGTGGTCGACTCCGCGCTCGACGGCGTGCTCTTCATCGACGAGGCCTACACCCTGATCCAAGAAGGCCTCTCCGGCGGCGACGCCTTCGGCCGCGAAGCCCTCGACGTCCTGCTGCAGCGCATGGAGACCGACCGCGACCGGCTGGTGGTGATCGTCGCCGGGTACGACGACGAGATCGACCGCCTGCTCGCCGCCAACGAGGGCCTCGCCTCCCGCTTCGCGCGCCGCATCCAGTTCACCTCCTACACGCCCGACGAGCTGACCCGCATCGCCGAAGTGACGGCTGCCAGCCGCGACGCCCGCCTCACCGCCGGAGCGGCAGGCGAACTGTCGCACGCGTTCGACGCCCTGCACCGCCGCGTCGATCCTCTCGGCCGGCGCGGCACCGACCTGGCCGGCAACGGCCGATTCGTCCGCAACGTCGTCGAAGCCGCCGAGGAGGAACGCGAACACCGGCTGGCTTCCCACGACGACCTCGCCGACCTCACCACCGCCGACCTGATGACCATCACCGCCGCCGACGTACGCGCCGCCCTGGTCGTCCTCGACCAACCGGTCGTGGAGCAGTCGGCGCTCGAGTTCAGCGAGACGCCGAGGTCCGCAGGAGGCAGCAATGCCGGACCTCCGCTCAGAGTGGAGCGGGCACACGAGGCGCGCGGGATCCAGGGCCGTCGTTTGTGACCCGATCTGAGTAACAGACGACGGCGCCGCGCCCATTTACGCCCGCGCTGAGCCAAACCGGCGCACCCGGCCCGAAGGTGGCGGAAACCGCGGTGGCGGGCACGTCGTCGCAGGCAGCGGGCACCTGAATCGACCGGCCCGGTGGCGGTAACCGCAAGCCCGGTCCTGAGCGTCTCCGCGAGCGACCAGGAGGCCCCGACCAGGCACTTAGGCTCCAACCCATGCCGAACACGACCGATCCGAGCCGACGACTGCGGGCCGACGACGCCCGTCTCGTGGCCGATGTGCTGCGTCGCGGGATCGACCGCGGCGACCGGACCGGAGCCCTCGACGAGCTGGCGCTCGCCGCCGAGTTCGACGTCTCGCGCAACGCGGTGCGCGACGCCCTCGCCACCCTTCGCGCCGAGGGACAGATCGACCGGGCGCCGCGCGTGGGCACGCACGTCGTACGACGGCGCGCCGAGCACGGCATCGACGCCCTGCGCGGACTCAAAGAGACTCTGCGCGGCTACGGCGAGGTCCGCAACGAGGTGCGGGTGGCGACCGTGGTCCGGACCCCCGCCGCGGTGGCCCGCCGCCTGGAACTGGTGCCGGGCGGCGACGTCGTCTACATCGAACGCCTCCGGCTGCTCGACGGCGAGCCCCTCAGCCTCGACCTCACCTACCTCGCTCCGGACGTCGGCGTCCCGCTGCTGGAGCACGACATCGAGGGCGACGACGTCTTCACCCTCCTCGAGCGCGTGTCCGGCGAACGACTGCACTCCGCCGAGCAGAACGTCGAGGCCGCCAACGCGGACGCGCATTCCGCGGCGCTGCTCGACGTGCCGACCGGCACCGCTCTGCTCCTGATCGAGCGCCTCACCCGCCTCGGCACGCAAGCGCGCCCCGTCGACCTCGAATACCTGCGCCTGCGCAGCGACCGAATCAGCCTGCACGCCACCGCCGTGCGCAACTCCATCCCCACGATCGGAGAGCCCCGATGACCTTGGTCAACAATCGCGCCGACGTCCCGGTGACCATCGACGAATCGCTCTGCATCGAGGGCTGCACCCTCTGCGTCGAGGTGTGCCCGCTCGACTCGCTCGCGATCAACCCCGAGTCCGGCAAGGCCTTCATGCACGTCGACGAGTGCTGGTACTGCGGGCCGTGCGCCATCCGCTGCCCCACCGGCGCCGTCACCGTGAACATGCCGTACCTGCTGCGCTGACGCGCGCGACCCCCACACAGCCCACCCCCGCACTCCTCGAGGTTTTCATCATGCCCAGATTCCGCCGATTCATGCTGCCCGCACTGGCCGCCACCGTCGCGATGAGCGCCGCCGGCTGCTCGCTCTCGCCCGACGAGAACGACGGCGACACCACCCAGGTCGTCGTCGGCTACCAGTCCAAGACCATCAACACCGTCACCGCCGGCACTCTGCTGCGGGCCCGCGGCGACTTCGAGAAGCACCTGGCCGAAGCCGGCAAGGCGAGCGGCAAGAAGTACTCGGTGCGCTGGGAGGACTACGACACCGGCGCCCCGATCACCACCGGCATGATCGCCGGCAAAATCGACCTCGGCTCCATGGGCGACTATCCACTGCTCATCAACGGCTCCCGTGCCAACGCCGACCCGAAGACCGCGACGTCGATCCTCTCGGTCACCGGTTCGTCGCCCAAGGGCTCGCTGAACATGATCGTCGCCAAGCCCGACTCGCCGATCTCGTCGATCAAGGACCTGCGCGGCAAGCGCGTCTCGGCCAGCGTCGGCTCCGCCGGACACGGCACGCTGCTCGCCGGCCTCGCCGCGGCCGGCATCCCCGCCGACGACGTCGACGTCACCAACCAGCAGCCGCAGATCGGCGCGTCGTCGCTGGAGAGCGGCAAGGTCGACGCGCTCGCACAGTTCGTCGCGTGGCCCGGTCTGCTGGTGTTCCAGAACAAGGCGAAACTCGTCTACGACGGCGCACAGCTCGGCCGCCCGACCCTGCACGGCACCATCGCGCGCAACAGCTACGTCAAGGACCACCCCGAGGTGGTGCAGGCCTTCCTGGAGGCGCAGCTCGATGCGGCCAAGGCCCTGGCCGCCGACCCGCTGGGCGCGGCGAAGCAGGTCGCGAAGGCCAGCGGACTGCCCGCCGAGGTGGTCTACCTCTACAACGGCCCGGGCGGCACCGACTTCAATCCGGCGCTGAAGCCGTCGCTCGTCGACGCGCTGTCCGCCGACAAGCCGTACCTGAAGTCGATCGGCAGCTTCCCGAACCCCGTCGACCTCCGCTCGTTCGTCGACGACGCGCCGCTGCGCAAGGCGGTGGCCGCGACCGGCGGCGACTACCAGGCGCTGCTGGCCCGTCAGGGCAACGAGTCGGTCGCGAACGGCGAGGTCTGGTACTCCGGCGAGGACACCGCCAAGTTCGACGACGCGACCGCCGTCCTCAAGGCTGTGCGCACCGCACGTGATCAGCACAAGCAGGTCACCGCCGCCTACATCACCGACCCGGTGCTGGGCACCCGCTGGTTCGCCGACCGCGCGGTCTGGCTCCGCGACGGCGCTCAGTTCCAGGCGTTCACCACACCGGACGGGGCGGCCGCCTACCGCACCTCGCACCCCGGCGCGACGCCCGTCACCTACGACGACGCGCTCG
This sequence comes from Gordonia sp. (in: high G+C Gram-positive bacteria), assembly GCA_047605365.1. Classification (GTDB taxonomy): domain Bacteria; phylum Actinomycetota; class Actinomycetes; order Mycobacteriales; family Mycobacteriaceae; genus Gordonia. The sequence goes on along the minus strand of JASGFV010000021.1, from coordinate 16,778 downwards.
CGCAGGTGCAGCCGTGACCGCCGGCGAGGTGCTCCCCGACGCTGATCGCGCCGTGATCCAAGCGCCTGATCCACCACGCTGGTCGAGCGAGCGGAGCGAGTCGAAACCGCTCTCGGGCAGTCGGTCTCGACTCGCGAGCTCGCTCGGCCAGCAGAAGCACACAGCCCTGCTCCGGCTCCTGCGCCTGGCCACCGTCCTCGCCGTGGTCGTCGCGTGGCAGCTCCTGGCCGACCACGACGTCGTCTTCTGGCTGCACTTCGACACGGTGCCGCCGCCCACCGAGGTGCTCAGCGCCTGGTGGGACCGGCTGCACACGCGTGGCTACTACCTCGACGTCGGGCAGTCGCTGATCCGCATCGGCACCGGTTTCGCGCTGGCGACGGCCGTCAGCATTCCGCTGGGCATCGCGCTGGGCCGCTCCCGCGTGGCCGGCGACACCCTCGGCACGCTCACCGAACTGGCCCGCCCGATCCCGGCGATCGCGCTGGTGCCGATCGCAATCCTCGTCTTCCCCAGCGACGAGTCGGGCATGGTCTTCATCGTCTGCGTCGCCGCGCTGTTCCCGATCGTGGTCTCCACCCGGCACGCGGTGCGCGCGCTGCCGACCATCTGGGAGGAGTCGGTGCTGACGATGGGCGGCGCCCGGCGCGACGTGGTGCTCCGGGTGGTCCTGCCCGGGATCATGCCGGGCGTCTTCGGCGGGCTGTCGGTGGGCGTCGGCGTCGCCTGGATCTGCCTGATCTCCGCGGAGATGATCTCCGGCCGCCTCGGCATCGGCTACCAGACCTGGCAGAGCTACACCGTCGTCGACTACCCCGGCGTGTTCGTCGGGATGTTCACCATCGCCGCCCTCGGCGCCCTCACCTCGGGCGCCATCGAACTCATCGGCCGCCGGGTCACCGGCTGGCTGCCCCGAGGAGAGAAGCAGTCATGAGCACCGTCGTCGACCTCAACGGAGTCACCCTGGCCCACGGCGACCGCATCGTCATCGACGACCTGTCGCTGAGCATTCCGGCCGGGCAGATCTTGGTGGTGACCGGGCCCTCGGGCTGCGGCAAGTCCACACTGCTGCGCGCGATCGCCGGGCTCCGGCCGATCGACGGCGGGTCGATCACGGCCGACGGCGTGCCGATCCACGGCACGTCCCGGGACCGCGCGATGGTCTTCCAGGACGACGCGCTGCACCCGTGGCGCACGGTGCGCCGCAACATCCTGCTGGCGCTGAGCCTGCGCGGGGTGCCGCGGGCGCGGCGTCGTGCCGAAGCCGACCGCTGGATCGCCGAGATCGGCCTCGGCGAGTTCGCCGACCACCTCCCCCGCGAATTGTCCGGCGGCATGCGGCAGCGGGTGCAGCTGGCCCGCGGACTGGCCGGTGCGCCACGCACCGTACTGATGGACGAGCCGTTCGGCGCGCTCGACGCCCAGACCCGGAAAACGATGCAGCAGTTGTTGATCCGCACTCTCAAGGCACACCCGGCGACCGTTGTGTTCGTGACGCACGACATCGACGAGGCAGTCCTGCTCGGCGACCGCATCGTGGTGCTGGGCCGCGCAGGCGAGGGCGTGCGGACCGCCGTCGACGTTCCGCGTCCGCGCATCGCCTCCCCCGTCAATCAGGCCGCCCGCGAGGCGGCTGCCGCAGCCCTCACCGCTCCGACCCCCGAGAAGGCCTTCGCATGACCGCCCCCGGAACCCCCTTCACCGCACCGGATCTGGCCGACGCGAAGCGCCTGGACTGCGACGTCCTGGTGATCGGCGGCGGCACCGCCGGGTCGATGGCCGCCCTCACCGCGGCCGAGAACGGCGCGAACGTGCTGCTGCTGGAGAAAGCGCACGTCCGCCATTCCGGAGCCCTCGCGATGGGCATGGACGGCGTGAACAACGCGGTGATCCCCGGCAAGGCCACGCCGGAGGACTACGTCGCCGAGATCACCCGGGCCAACGACGGCATCGTCGATCAGAAGACGGTGTACCAGACCGCGACTCGCGGCTTCGGCATGATCTCGCGGCTGGAGCGCTACGGCGTGAAGTTCGAGAAGGACGAGTACGGCGAGTACGCGGTGCGCCGGGTGCACCGCTCGGGGTCGTACGTGTTGCCGATGCCGGAGGGCCGCGACGTCAAGAAGGTCCTGTACCGGGTGCTGCGCCGTCGCGACATGCGCGAGAAGATCACCATCGAGAACCGCCTGATGCCGGTCCGGGTGCTCACCGAGAACGGCCGGGCCGTCGGCGCCGCCGCGCTGCACACCCGCACCGGCGAGTTCTACGTGATCGGCGCGAAGTCGGTCATTCTGGCGACCGGCCCGTGCGGGCGCCTGGGCCTTCCCGCCTCCGGATACCTGTACGGCACCTACGAGAATCCGACCAACGCCGGCGACGGCTACTCGATGGCCTATCACGCCGGTGCCGAGCTCAGCGGGATCGAGTGCTTTCAGATCAATCCGCTGATCAAGGACTACAACGGTCCCGCGTGCGCCTACGTCGCCAACCCGTTCGGCGGCTACCAGGTGAACGCCGACGGCGACCGCTTCGTCGACTCCGACTACTGGTCCGGCGCCATGATGACCGAGGTGGTCCGTGAGATCGACTCCGCGCGCGGCCCCGTCTACTTGAAGGTCTCGCACCTGCCGACCGAGACCATCGACACCCTCGAGTCGATTCTGCACACCACCGAGCGGCCGACCCGCGGCACCTTCCACGCCAATCGCGGACACAGCTATCACACTCATGACATCGAGATGCACGTCTCCGAGATCGGTTTGTGCAGTGGGCATTCCGCGTCCGGCGTGTGGGTCGACGAGAACGGTGCGACGACGGTCGACGGCCTGTACGCCGCCGGCGACCTGGCCTGCGTGCCGCACAACTACATGATCGGCGCGTTCGTCTACGGCGAACTGACCGGCAATCACGCCAGCGACCGCGCCAAGACCGTCGACGCTCCCGGCGAGCTGCCCGCCCATCAGATCGCCGACGCCCACGCGCTGATCTACCGCCCGCTGAACAATCCGGACGGCCCGCCCCAGCCGCAGGTGGAGTACAAGCTGCGCCGCTTCGTCAACGACTACGTCGCACCGCCGAAGACGTCGAACAAGCTCGGCATCGCCATCGAGACCTTCGAGCGGATGCGCGGCGAGATCGCCGAGATGGGCGGGCGCACCCCGCACGAACTGATGCGCTGCGCCGAGGTCACCTTCATCCGCGACTGCGCCGAGCTGGCCGCCCGCAGCTCGCTGACCCGCACCGAGAGCCGCTGGGGTCTGTACCACCAGCGCGACGACCTCACCGAGCGCGACGACGCGAACTGGGGATACCACCTGAACGTCCGCAAGTCAGCCGACGGCGAGATGGAGTTCCTCGGGCGTCCCGTCGCGCCCTACCTGGTGCCGGTCGAAGGTCTGGAACACCTTCCGCCGCAGGACCGTTCGGTGATCGCACTCGAGCAGCCCGCGTTCACAGTCGGGCCCGGAGACGGCCTGTCGAAGGGCGGATCGGCGCGACCGGTCGCCAGTCCCGGCGCCCCGCCCGCCAAGCGGGAACCGCTGTCGCCGCGCATCGCCGAACTGGTGCGGATGGAGTCGGTGACGGTCGACGAGCTGGCCGGCTACCTCACCGATCCGGACGCCCCGGTGCGACGCACCGCCGTCGCGACGCTGACCGAGCACACACCGCCCGGCTTCGATCTGGCGCTGGCCGCGGCGCTCGCCGACGCCGACGCGGGCGTCCGTCAGGGCGCCGTCGACGCGCTGCGAGAGCTGGTGGAGGTGCTGTCGGGCAAGCCGGACTTCGTGGCGGCACTGCACGACGCATCGTCGTCCAGCGATCATCTGGTCCGCGCCGGAGTGCTCGACGTGCTGCGCGCGCTGAAGGAGGCCGACGCCGACTTCTTCGCCGGATTCCTGGGCGACGCGCATCATCGGGTGCGGATCGAGGCGATCCGCGGGCTCGTGTCGCTGGACGCCGCCGGGCCGCTGGCCGTGGCGGCCGGCGACGGCGACCGGGAAGTGCGAGTGGTGGCCGCGCAGGGTCTGGCGACCGTGGGCGCCGGAGCCGACACGCTGCGCGTGCTGGCCGTCGACCCCGACCCGCTGGTCCGGTCGGCCGCACTCGCCGCACTGTCGACCCTGGGCGACGCCGAGGCCGACGGGAAGCTGCTGCGCAAGGCGCTGCGCGACAACGCCTGGCAGGTGCGCAAGGGCGCGGCGACGGGACTCGCCGTCGCCCCCGGACCGGAGTCGATCAAGGCGCTGTCGGCGCTGGTGAGCGACCCGCACGGCGACGTCCGCAAGGCCGCCGTGCAGACCCTGCGCCCCTGGGCCGACTCCCCCGACGTCGCCGAGCTGATGGTCCTGGCCCGCGCCGACGAGGACGCCGACGTCCGCGCCGCCGCCCGCTGACGGTGCCGGACTCGACGAAATCAACAGGTCGGTACCTGCTGCCGTCGTTCGTGACCCTATCCGAGTAACGGACGACGGCATCGCCCGGTCGCACACGTCGGTCAGGAAGTCACGTTCGACGTCGTCACGACTCGCGCTCGTCCTTGCCCGCCTCTCCTCTCTCGACTCTGCTCGCTACGATCTCCGCATAGATCCGGTCTCGTTCTTCCTCCGCGGTGGTCTCACCTCGAAACACCCGGCGAGCGGCCGCGATGTCCTCTTCGGTGGGCGGCATGCCGGCCATGCAGTGTCCGGCGATCGCCCCTGCGATCGCCTCGTCTTCGCCGGGCAGCGGGTCGTCGTTCCCGGTGTTCATGGGCTAAGCCTTTCACCCGCCTACGACAGTTTTCGACACCCGGGTAGTTCTACTGATGCGGCGCCGCGACCGGGGTGCGAGAGTGGACGCATGTCCGTGCCTCAGCAATCGCCGGCGGCCGCAGACCCGTCGACGTCCGCCCGGAAGACGTCCACGGCCGACGTCGTCGCCACCGTCGTTCTCATCTTCGGCCAGGCATTCCTCGCCCTGATCGGCGTGTTTCTCACGGCGCTGAGCGCACTCGGCACCGACAACTGCGGGTACGTGGAGTGCGGCAGCGAAGACTGGATCGGGATCGCGATCCACACCGCGTGGATCGGCGGGGCGATCCTCCTCGTGGCAGTCCTGGCCGGGGCCACCGTCCGCGCCAACAAGAGGCGCTCCACCTGGGCAGTCGCCGCCGTCGGCGTCGCCGCCCAGATCGTGCTGATCGTCGTCTGTCTGAGCCTGAGTTCCCTCGCCGGGCCGGTCTGAGCCCCGCCCTACCGCTGACCGGAGAGCTTGGCCTCCAGTGCCTTGACGAACGCGGGCGACACGGCCAGGCCGACCACGAACGGCAGCAACCACAGGGTGACTATCGCGACGTCGGTGGCAGAGTTCTCCTGCGGCAGCGCACTGATCACCACGAAGCACACGATCCACAACGCCACTGAACCGCCGAACAGGAACCACCAGTTCTTGGTGTTGATCCGGATCGCCGCGTAGAGGAAGCCGATCGGACCGGCAAGACCGCAGGTCAGGAGTGAGGTCAGGACCCACAGGCACTGCAGGACCTTCCAGCCGGAGGTCTTCGGCTGGGCCGGCACCCCTGCACCCGGCCAGTACGGGCTGCCCATCTGAGTCTGCGCGAACGGCTGCTGGGCCGGCGGGACGGCACCCCAGTGCGGACCCGACGGCGTCGAGTGCTGCGGCCCCTGATACGCGGGAGTCGGGTAGGCGGGGCTGGGGTGTGCAGAGCCGGGGTGTGCAGAGCCGGGATGCACGGGGCTCTGCTGCGGGCCCGACCATCCGGCCGTCGGCGGGGCCGGAGTGTGCGGGGCCGGAGTGTGCGACACGGTCGGCGGCGCAGGCTTGGTGAACACCACCGGAGACGCCGCCGCGCCCGCGCCCGCCGCCTGGAGCTCGGCGATGAACGCACGACAGTCCGGATACCGATCGGCCGGGTTCTTCGCCAGCGCCCGCGCGAACGCCGGATCCAGGGGACGCAGCTCCGGCCGGTAGGTGCTGATCGGGTTGGCCGGACGCGACAGATGCGCCAGCATGATCGCCGACATCACCGTGTCGTCGAAGACAGGCCGACCGGCGAGCACCTCGTACAGCGCGCACGCCAGCGAATACTGGTCGGAACGTGCCGTCGCCTGCTTGCCTTCGATCACCTCCGGCGCGGAGTACTTGACGGTGCCGACGAAGGCGTCGGTCGCGGTCAGGTTCACGCTGCCGGCGAGTTTCGCGATACCGAAGTCGACGACCACGGCCCGCTCGAACGCGCCGGTCTTCGGGTCCTGCCGGATCAGGATGTTGGCGGGCTTGATGTCGCGGTGCACGACGCCGTTGCGATGGGCGTAGTCGAGGGCGTCGGCGACCTGCCCGAACACCTGCAGGATCTCGCGGCGGTCGGTCAGCCCGGCCTCGGAGAGATCACGGCCCTTGAGGTACGACATGGTGAACCACGGCTGATCACCGGCGATGCCGTGCTGGTAGATCGTGACGATGCTCGGATGGTCGAGCGCCGCGGTGGTCTTGGCCTCGTTGATGAACCGCTGCTGGAAGTCCGCGTTCGACGACCCGGCCACCGAGATGACCTTCATCGCTTCGAGCCGGTCCAGGGCCTGGTTGCGGACCAGGTAGACCTCGCCCATTCCACCCTTGCCGAGCTGGTCGACCACCTCGTATCCGGCGATCGTCTCACCAGGCTGCACGCGTCACTCCCTGCTCGTATCGCGTCCGACCGCGCGAATCAGTGTCTCGCGACCATACCGCAGCAGATCCGGCATTCCGACCGCCGCGTCGTCCGTTCGGCCGGTCTGCAAGAGAAGGTCGCCGCGACTTCCACGCCCTGCCTCCCGCTCCGCGAGCTTGTCGCTCCCGCCCTCACAGCCCCAGGTTGCGGAGGATCGACGCGGCACTGTGCGACGGCGGGCCGTCGTCGGGCACGACGACGATGTCGGCATGCTCGGGCTTCTCGTACGGCGAGTCGATCCCGGTGAAGTCGGTGATCTCGCCGGCCCGGGCCTTGGCGTACAGGCCCTTGGGGTCGCGGGCCTCGCACTCCGACAGCGGGGTGTCGACGAATACCTCGTAGAACGGCAGGTCCTGGGCCTCGTGGATCTCCCGGGCGCGCTGACGCTCGGCGGAGAACGGGCTGATCAGCGAAACCAGCACCACTGCACCGGAATCGGCGAAGAGCGCCGCGACTTCGGCGGTGCGCCTGATGTTTTCGCGGCGGTCGTCGTCGCTGAATCCGAGATCGGAGTTGAGGCCGTGGCGCAGATTGTCGCCGTCGAGCAGATAGGCCGGGCGACCCTCGGCGATCAGCCGTCGCTCCAATTCGACGGCGAGCGAAGACTTTCCGGCACCGGAAAGACCCGTCATCCAGATCGTCGCCCCCCGATGGGAGCGCTGCTCGCGAGAGACCTTGGAGGTCTGCCAGACCACGTTGCTGTCGTGCGCGACGGGCCCGCTGATCATGCCGGCGGCGACGGTGGCGTTGGTGGCCTCGTCGATCAGGATGAAGCTGCCCGTAGACCGGTTGCGCCGGTACTCGTCGAACATCAACGGCAGCTGTGAATGCAGCACCACGCGGCCGATCTCATTGAGCTGTAACGAGTCCGCCGCCTCGTCGCGGTGCAGCGTGTTGACGTCGAGCCGATAGTTCAGCCCGCTGACCTGCACACGCGACTGCCGGGCGCCGCAGTTCATCAGGAACGACGAGCCGGGCCGCAGCGCCGTGCTCTCGGAGAACCAGCAGACCATGGCGTCGACGTCGCGGTCGACGTGCGGACGGTTGTTCGGCCGGACGATCATGTCGCCGCGCACGATGTCGATCTCGTCGGCCAACTCCATCGAGACCGCCATCGACGCGAACGCCTCGTCGACCTCCAGACCGCCTGGGGCCCAGATCTTTTCGATCGTGGTGCCGAAGCCGCCGGGCAGCACCACCACCTGGTCGCCGACGGAGAACACGCCGCCGCCCACGGTGCCGGCGTACGCGCGGTGATCCAGGCCGTCGCTGCGCTGCGGCCGGATCACGTACTGCACGCCGAACCGGGCGTCGATCAGGTTCCGGTCGGACGCGATGTAGACGTCCTCGAGGTGTCCGAGCAGCGACCGGCCGTCGTACCAGGGCATGGCCTCGGACCGCTCGACGACGTTGTCGCCGCGCAGCGCCGACAGCGGGATGAACGTCACGTCGGTGACGTTGAGCTTGGCGGCGAAGGCGATGAACTCGTCGCGGATCTGCTCGAACCGTTCCTGCGAGTAGTCCATCAGGTCCATCTTGTTGACGCACACCGTCAAGTGCGGGATGCCCAGCAGCGACGACAGGAACGCGTGCCGTCGCGTCTGCTCCAGGACGCCCTTGCGCGCGTCGACCAGGATGATCGCCAGGTCGGCCGTCGACGCGCCGGTCACCATGTTTCGCGTGTACTGCACATGCCCCGGCGAGTCGGCGATGATGAACTTCCGCTTGGGCGTGGAGAAGTAGCGGTAGGCGACGTCGATCGTGATGCCCTGCTCGCGTTCGGCGCGCAGGCCGTCGGTGAGCAGTGAGAGGTCGGCGAACTCGTCGCCGCGGTTGGCGCTGGTGGCCTCGATGGCCTCCAGTTGGTCGGTGAAGATCGACTTGGAGTCGAACAGCAGCCGCCCGATCAACGTCGACTTTCCGTCGTCGACGCTGCCGGCCGTCGCGATCCGCAGGAGTTCCCCGGCCATCAGAAGTAGCCCTCTTTCTTGCGGTCTTCCATCCCGGCTTCGGAGATGCGGTCGTCGGCGCGGGTGGCGCCGCGTTCGGTGACGCGAGTCGAGGAGACCTCGGCGATCACCTTCTCGGGGGTGTCGGCGTCGCTCTCCACGCAACCGGTGCAGGTGGCGTCGCCGACGGTGCGGAAGCGGACCTGCTCGACGTACGACGACTCACCGTCGTAGGTCTCCAAGAAGCGGGTCTTGGCCAGCAGCATGCCGTCGCGCGGGACCACCTCGCGGCGGTGCGCGTAGTAGATGGACGGCAGCGCGATGTTCTCGGAGGCGATGTACCGCCAGATGTCGAGCTCGGTCCAGTTGCTCAGCGGGAACACCCGGATGTGCTCGCCCTTGTGGTGGCGGCCGTTGTAGAGGTTCCAGAGCTCGGGCCGCTGGTTGCGCGGATCCCAGGAGCCGAAGGCGTCGCGGAAGCTGAAGACGCGTTCTTTGGCGCGGGCCTTCTCCTCGTCGCGACGGGCTCCGCCGAACACGGCGTCGAACCCGTTCTCGGCGATGCCGCGCAGCAGCGCCGCCGTCTGCAGCCGGTTGCGCGAAGCCCCCGGACCGGTCTGTTCGACGACGCGCCCGGCGTCGATGTCGTCCTGGACGCTCGACACCAGCAGGCGCACACCGGTCTCCTCGACCAGCCGGTCGCGGAACTCGATCACCTCGTCGAAGTTGTGCCCGGTGTCGACGTGCATCAGCGGGAACGGCACCGGCGCCGGCCAGAACGCCTTGCGGGCGAGGTGAAACATCACCACCGAGTCTTTGCCTGCCGAGAACAGCATCCCGGGGCGCTCGAAGGTGGCGGCGACCTCCCGGAAGATGTGCACGGACTCGGCTTCAAGGGCCCCCAGGTCGGAGAGTTCGTAGCCGCCGGGCTGGGCGAGATCGGGGTTGTGGGGTCCGTCAGGCATGGGCGCTCCCCGTTCGTGCCCGCTCACGGTGTGGTCCTTGCTCACGCATGCGACCAACGCTAGTGGAGACAGCCGGGTCAGGCATTTCGCCTGCGGTGAGAATCGTTGGCGTGTCATCCCCGACGAGCTCGGCAAGGCGGCGACCCCCGACGTATTATTGCAAATGGTTTTCATTAACGTACAGTGTCGGCATGCCCTCAACTCCCGTCACCGTGCTGTCCGGATTCCTCGGCAGCGGCAAGACCACCCTCCTGAACCACCTGCTCGCGAACCGTGAAGGACGACGACTCGCCGTCATCGTCAACGACTTCTCCGAAGTGAACATCGACGCCGGGCTCATCGCCGCCGGCGGACACGTCGAACGCGGCGAGGACCGCCTCGTCGAACTCTCCAACGGATGCATCTGCTGCACCCTGCGCGAAGACCTCGTCGAGAGCGTCGGACGCCTGGCCGAGTCCGGCCGCTACGACCAGATCGTCATCGAGTCGACCGGCATCTCCGAGCCGATGCCGGTCGCCGCCACCTTCGAGTGGCAGTTCGAGGACGGCCGCCGATTGGCCGACGTCGCGCCGATCGACACCATGGTGACGCTGGTCGACGCGTCGCAGTTCCTCGAGCAGATGGCCAAGAACCGCGCCCTGGCCGACGCCGACGCCGCCGCCGACCCCGAGGACGTGCGGACCGTCGCCGACCTCCTGGTCGACCAGGTGGAGTTCGCCGACCTCGTCCTGGTCACCAAGACCGACCTGGTACGCCGCGAACTCGCCGACGCGACCGTCGACGCCGTGCACGCGATGAACCCGTTCGCGAAGATCGTCGAAGTGACCGACGGCCGGATCGCCGCCGACGCCGTCCTCGACGCCCACCTCTACGACCCCGAGGCCGCGGCCGCCCGCGCCGACTACGCCGACGAACTCGCCAATCCACACACCCCGGAGACCGAGGAGTACGGCATTTCGTCGGTCGTCTTCCGCGGCGACCGCCCGTTCGACCGAGACCGGCTCCTCAAAGCGCTGCGCGGGACCACCGGCCTGATCCGATCGAAGGGCCACTGCTGGATCGCCGACCGGCCCGAGATGGCCCAGGTGTGGAGCCAGGCTGGACCGAACCTGTCGATCCAGCCGGTCGCACTCTGGTCCGACACCAACGTGAAGCCGTCGAACGAGGTGGTCCTGATCGGCGTGAACTTCGACGGCCGCAGCGCGCTCGACGCCTTCGACCGGGCGATGCTGAACGACGACGAAGCGCGGGCACTGCTGGCGGGACGGTGACCATCGCCCCATGCCGCGGCGCGCACCCTCCCGTGCCGCCTGCACTGCAGCCCAAACGCGCCGACCGTCGACAGGCGAGACGATCGCGCGCGGCGCGTCTGTGCACGACCGTCGCGGATGCAGTCCACACCGCGCGCAACTTCGGCAAAAGCCACACTCTACGACAGAAGCCACACCCGCGAGGGCCGCGTTTGTCGACTACTGCCGCGCATGTCGACGACTGCCGCGGATGCGCCTCCATGCTGCCCCCGCCGGCCGAGACGCTCCGAACACCTACCAACCAAGCACTTGCTAGGTGTAGCGTCGAGAGACATGAGCACGACGCCGATCCCTCCCGCGCTCGGACCGGACGACCTCGGCCCGGACACGACGCCGGTCGCCTATGAGATCAGAGGAGCCGGGGTCGCGTCCGTGACGCTCAACCGGCCCGAGTACCGGAACGCGCAGAACTCGGTGATGACCTACTCGCTCGACGCCGCGTTCCGGAAGGCCGTCGACGACGACGCCGTCAAGGTGATCGTGCTTCGTGCCGCGGGCAAGCACTTCAGCGCCGGCCACGACATCGGGACGCCCGAGCGCGACGTCGACGTCCGCTACCCCAACGCGGCCGCGCTGCACTGGGATCACACCGGCCGGTCGGGCGGCGACCAGCGACTGGCCCGCGAGACCGAGGTGTACCTCGGGATGTGCCGGCGCTGGCGGGAGATCCCGAAACCGGTGATCGCCCAGGTCCACGGCGCCTGCATCGCCGGCGGACTGATGCTGGCGTGGAGCGCCGACTTCATCGTCGCCTCCGACGACGCCTTCTTCTCCGATCCGGTGGCGCGGATGGGGATTCCCGGCGTCGAGTACTTCGCACACGCCTACGTGCTCGGGCCGCGGCGCGCCAAGGAGATCCTGTTCACCGGAGAGCGCTTCACCGCGGCCCAGGCCCTCGCCTGGGGCATGGTGAACCACGTCGTGCCGCGCGACGAGCTCGCCGCCAGGGTCGACGCACTGTGCGAGCAGATGGTCGCCATGCCCATGCAGGGGCTGTTCCTGTCGAAGAAGGCGGTGAACATCTGCGAGGACCAGATGGGCATGCGCAACGCCATGGACTCGGTGTTCGGATGGCATCACTTCGCGCACAGCGCCAACGCCGAAGCGGCGGAGGGTGATCCGCTCGGCGGCATGGATGCGAAGTCGATGAAGTCGGCGGCGCAGACGGACCCGCACTGATGGCCTCCGCGATCGACGCCGACGACCGGGCCGCGCTCGCCGACTCGGTGCGCGACCTGCTGCGTCGTCGTTCCGGCTCCGCCGCGGTCCGGCGGGCGATCCGCACTCCCGGCCGGATCGACCGCCCGCTCTGGGATGCGCTGCGCTCCGAGATCGGCGTCGCCGCCCTCGCCGTCGACGACGAATACGGCGGCGCGGGAGCCACGTTCGCCGAGACCGCGCTGGTACTCGAAGCGCTGGGCGAGACCCTGTCGCCGGTGCCGGTGTTCTCGTCGGCCGTCCTGGCCGCCGGCGCCGTCCTGGCCTCCGGCGACGACGACGTCGCACGCCGCCTGCTGCCCGGCCTCGCCGACGGCGACCGGATCGGCGCGCTGTGCTGGGCCGGACCGGACGGATGGTCGACGCCGGGCGTCGACGCCGACGCCGGACTGCTCAGCGGCACAGCGGAATATGTGCTCGACGGCGACTGCGCCGATGTGCTGCTGGTGCTCGCCCGCGGACCGGGCCGAACCGTCACCCTGCACGAAACGGCCGCCGACGCGCCGGGCGTCGTGGTGACGCCGCTGCCGGTGCTCGATCCGACCCGGGCACTGTCGCGCGTCAGTTTCGATCAAGTGGCGGCGACGGCTATCCCGGCACCGCCCGAGCTGCCCGAACGCATTCGGACGCTGGCGTGGGCGATGCTGTCCGCCGAGCAGGCCGGCGGGGCGGCACGAGCGTTGACCCTGGCCGTCGAGCACACGTCGTCGCGCATCCAGTTCGGCCGGCCACTCGCCTCGTTCCAGGCGCTCAAGCACCTGATGGCCGACATGTACGTGCTGGTCGAGGCGATGCGCGCGGTGTCGGCCGCCGCGGCCGACGCCCTGGCGACCGGCCGCGACGACGCAGCCGAACTCGCCGCGACGGCGCACGTCTACTGCTCAGAGGGGTTCCGGAAGGTGGCCGGCGACGCGATCCAGCTGCACGGCGGCATCGGCATGACCGCCGAGCACGACATCGGCCTGTACTTCAAACGCGCCCAGGCCGACGCCCAGCTCTTCGGCCGACCCCACGAGGCCCTGGCACTTGTTCCCACCGACGGAGTTGCCTCCGGCCTATAGCGGGGCTATAGGCCGGAGGCAACTGTGCGGGCGGGAACGATCGGGATGGCCGATTCGGTCAGTGAGCGACGACCAGCTCGTCACCCTCCGTCGCGGGCAGCTTGCCGCTGCGGACCACCAGGGCGGACATCACCGCGCCGACGGCGAACACTGCGGCCGCCACCCAGAAGGCCACGGTGTAGGAGTGGATGGCCGAGAGGTTCATCAGCTCCTGCGGGTTGGCGACGCTGTCGGCATGGCCTTCCGCGTACGACGTCAGCGCGCTCGCCGCGATGGTGCTCAGCAGCGCGGTGCCCACCGAGCCGCCGACCTGCTGCATGGTGTTGACCGTCGCCGAGGCGACTCCGGCGTCGTGCGGCGAGACGCCCGACACCGCGCCCTGCATGGCGGGAGCCATCACGGCGCCCAGGCCGAGGCCCATGATCATCAGACCGGGCAGGATGTGCGCGGCGTACGTGCTGTGCGCGTCGATGCCGGTCAGCAGCGCCATGCCCACGGCCGCAAGGGCCATGCCGCCGGTCATCAGCCAGCGCGGTCCGAACTTCGGCAGCAGCACCGCGGTCGACGTGGTGGCCACGACGATCAGCACGCCGATCATCGGCAGGAACGCCAGTCCGGTGCGGATCGGGCTGTAGCCCAGGTTCTGCTGCAGGTAGTAGGTCAGGAACAGGAAGACGCCGAACATGCCGATGCCGGTGATGAACACGGCCAGGTACGAGCCGGCGCGAGTCCGGTCGGCCAGCACGCGCAGCGGCAGCAGCGGGTGCTCGACCCGGGCCTCGATGGCGACGAACACGGCCAGCAGGACCGCGGCGACGACGAGCCAGGTGATGGTGGCCCAGTCTGCCCAGCCGTTGGTCTCGGCGTTGGAGAAGCCGTAGACGATCGAGAACAGTGCGACCGAGACGGTCAGGACGCCCGGGATGTCGAGCGCGGGGCGCTCCTCACTGCGATGCGGGGCGATGAACAGGACGGCGCCGACCAGCGCGATCGCGGCGATCACCAGGTTGACGTAGAGGCACCAGCGCCAGTCGGCCCACTCGGTGAGCATGCCCCCGAGCAGCAGGCCGAGGGCGCCGCCGCCGCCGGCGATCGCGCCGAAGATGCCGAACGCCTTGCCGCGCTCGGCGGGGTCGGTGAACGTCGTAGTCAGCAACGACAGCGCGGCCGGAGCCAGCAGTGCGCCGAACACGCCCTGTCCGGCGCGGGCGATGACCAGCATTTCGAAGTTGACGGCGGCGCCGCCGACGGCCGACATCACGGCGAAACCGATGAGGCCGACGATGAAGGTGTTCTTGCGGCCGAACAGGTCGGACAGCCGGCCGCCGAGAAGCAGGAGGCTGCCGAAGGCCAGCGCGTAGGCGGTGACGATCCACTGGCGGTCGGAGTCGGCGAAGCCGAGACCGGCCTGCGCCTGCGGAAGGGCGATGTTCACGATCGTGGCGTCGAGCACCACCATCAGCTGGGCCAGGCCGAGGACGCCGAGCACGAGCCAGCGGCGGCCGTGATGTCCGGAGTCGGCCTGCGGAGCGGCGGGATGCTCCGAAAGGGTCGCTGTCATTCGAGTCTCCTCAAAACGGATATAACCGGAGGCGCATCCTCCGCTTGACTCCAGCAACGATACACAAACGGAGAACATTCCTCCGCTTGCTATGATGTGAGCATGACCACCGCGCCGAAAGAACAGGTTCGCGCCTGCCGACCGCTGCGCGCCGACGCCGAACGCAACCGGCTCCGCATCATCGAGGCCGCGCGCGAACTGTTCGCCAGGCGCGGACTCAACGTCTCGCTCGACGAGGTCGCCGAGACCGCCGGCGTAGGCGTCGGCACCGTCTACCGGCGCTTCGCCAACCGCGACGAACTGGTCGCCGGCGTGCTGGTCGAGCACCTGAAGTCCGTCGCCGCGCGCACCGTCGCGGCCCGCGACAGCGAGGATCCGTGGGCCGGCATCGTCGAGCTCATGGAATGGACGTGCCAGCAGATCGCCGAGGACCGCGGCCTCGCCGAGATTCTGCTGACCGCCGATCACTCCGATCCGGAACTGCAGCGCATCAAAGACGACCTCGACGTCCACGTCCGCGAACTGCTCACCCGGGCGCAGCAGAACGGCCAGGTGCGGCCCGACCTCGAGTGGACCGACATGTTCCCGATCTTCATCATGCTGTCGTCGGTGGCGAGCGCGACCCAGCCGATCGCACCCGGCTGCTGGCGCCGGTACATGGGCCTGATCCTCGACGCCATGCGCAATCCGGCCGCCCGCGGCGACCTCGGCGCACCGCCGCTCACCGACGAGCAGTCGGTGCAGATGCGCCGCGCCTGCGGGCCGCTGCACCGCCCCTGAACGCCGACGAATCCGGACCCGGTCAGCCGGTCCCGGTGGCCAGCAGCACGAGAAGTGCGACGTTGAGCACCACGATCGCCACCGCCGACGCCGCAGACCCCCAGCGCAGCGGCGCGCCGTCGACGAACTTCCCCATCAACGTGCGATCGGACGTGTAGCGCCGCAGCGGCAGCAGCGCGAACGGGATGCCGAAACTGAGCACCACCTGCGAGATCACCAGCGCCAGGGTCGGCTCCACGCCCGCAGCGAGAATCACGACGGCCGGCACCAGCGTGATCGAACGACGCGCCATCATGGGGATGCGCTTGTCCAGCAGGCCGGCCATGATCGCGCCGCCGGCGTAGGCGCCGACCGACGTCGAGGCGATGCCGGACGCCAGCAGTCCGATCGCGAACGCCGCGGCGACGACCGGGCCGAGCGCGTCACTCACCGCGGCATGGGCGCCCTCGATCGTGTCAGTGCCTTCGCGTCCGCTGAGGCTGACGGCGGCGAGCACCAGCAGCGCGATGTTGACGGTTCCCGCAATCAGCAGGGCGATCACCACGTCGACCCGCGTGATCTTGAGCAGCCGGCGCACCCGGTTCTCATCGCCGGATCGACCGTGCCGGTCGACCACCAGCGACGAGTGCAGATAGATCGCGTGCGGCATGACCGTCGCCCCCAGCATCGACGCCGCGAGCAGCACCGTCTCGGTGCCCTCGAGCCGCGGAACCATGCCGTTGAGCAGACCGCCGGCGTCCGGCGGATTCACCAGCAGGCCGCACAGGAATCCAATCACGATCACTGCGAGCAGCCCGATGATGACCGTCTCGAACTGACGCTGCCTGCGGACGTTCGCGGTGGCCAGCAAGGCCATCGACACGACTCCGACGATCACGCCGCCCAGCGGCAGAGGAAGCCCGAAGAGCAGGTTGAGCGCGATCGCGCCGCCGATCACCTCGGCGATGTCGGTGGCCCCGGCGACCAGTTCGGCCTGCAGCCAGAACGCGCGGCGCGGCCACGGACGAAGTCGTCCGCCGAGCGTCTCCGGAAGCGTGCGCCCGGTCACCACGCCGAGCTTGGCGGACTGGTACTGGATCATCACGGCCATCACGTTGGCCAGCGCCAGCACCCAGACCAGCAGGTATCCGTACTTGGCTCCGGCAGTCAGATTGGCAGCGACGTTGCCCGGATCGACATAGGCGATCGCCGCGACGAAGGCGGGACCGAGCAGAGCGATCGACGG
>JASGFV010000020.1:0-28818 GCA_047605365.1 Gordonia sp. (in: high G+C Gram-positive bacteria) | reverse complement strand
GCCGGGGCCGCCGACGACGGCGCGGCCCGACAGTGCGTCGACGGTCACCTGTGCGGCGCCGACCCGGCGGAACTGGACGGTGGCGGTGTCGTCGGCGCTGGGCAGGCTCGCGGTCGAGTCCGCGGCCACCGAGGTGGAGTCGCCGATCTGGATGACCGAACCGCACCGTGACTTGCCGTCGCCCGCGGGGGCGTCCGGGCGGCCCAGCATCTTGGTGAGCGTGTCGATGAGGTCGAGGTCCGACGACGAGTTCCCCAGCGAAGGGACGTCGATCGTCGACGTCGGTTCCGCGGCGGCGGTTCCGGGACCGGCGAGGAGCATGCCGCCGACGACGAGGCCGAGCAGCGTCGATCGGACAGCGGGGCGAGAGGGGCGCAGTTTCTTAGTCACAATGACACTACTGAACTACATCAACCCCACCTGTCACAAGAGCACCAAGTCTTCAGTGCCGCCTTCGGATGACGGGCGGAACCGGCGTGGACTGAACGGCGACCCACCGCCGGCCGATTCGTCGCTCAGCACTCGAGGGCCTGCGCGACAGACTCGACGTCGCTCGTCGTGACGCCGATCAGTGGGGCTTGAACAGGACGTACTCGTCGCTCGCGAGATGCTGCGCTTCACCGGCGAGGAGCCGTCGACGAAGTGGTGCTGGCGTCGATCAGGATCAACGCGCTGCTCGGCCAATGGGGGCTGAGGTAGTCGGTCGTCGGCTCAAGTCGACGGCGAGTGAGCGTCAGAAGCGGCAGGACCGGATGTCGCTGGCGAGGATGGCGCGGGCGCCGAGCTCGGACAGGTCGTCCATCAGGTTCTGGTGCGACTTGCGCGGCACCATCGCGCGCACGGCGATCCACTCCGGGTCGGCCATCGGCGAGATGGTCGGCGACTCCAGGCCGGGCGTGAGGGCGACGGCCTGCTCCAGCAGCGGCTTGGGGCAGTCGTAGTCGATCATCACGTACTGCTGGCCGAAGACGACGCCCTGGACGCGGGCGATGAACTGCCGGGCGGCCTTGGTCGGCTCCGGGCTGTCGGCGCGGCGCACCAGGACCGCTTCGGAATCGCACAGCGAGTCGCCGAAGGCCTTCAGGTCGTGCAGGCGCAACGTGCGACCCGAGCCGACCACGTCGGCGATCGCGTCGGCGACGCCGAGCTGGATGGAGATCTCGACAGCGCCGTCGAGCCGGATGATCTCGGCTTCGATGCGGCGGTCGGCCAGATCGCGGCGCACCAGGTTCGGGTACGACGTCGCGATCCGCTTGCCTTCCAGATCGGCGACGGTCCACTGCTCGTTCGCCGGCGCGGCGTAGCGGAACGTCGACGCGCCGAAGCCGAGCGAGACCTCCTCGATGACCTCGGCGCCGGAGTCGGCGGCCAGGTCACGGCCGGTGATGCCGAGGTCGAGGATGCCCGACCCGACGTAGATGGCGACGTCCTTGGGACGCAGGAAGTAGAACTCGACGTCGTTGACCGGGTCGATGACGGTCAGGTCTTTGGGATCCGAGCGCTTCCGGTAGCCGGCTTCGGTCAGAATGCCGACCGCGGCTTCAGAGAGGGAACCCTTGTTGGGTACTGCGACGCGCAACATGCTGGGGGGTCTTTCGTTCAGAGACTGGTGGGATGAGGACTGTGCGGGCGGCCCCGAAACGGCGCCTGCCGGCTACAGATGTCGGTAGACGTCCGCGGTGGTCAGCCCACGCTTGATCATCATCACCTGCAGCCAGTACACGAGCTGCGAGATCTCCTCGGCGAGCGCGTCGTCGGACTCGTGCTCCGCGGCGAGCCAGACCTCGCCGGCCTCCTCGATGATCTTCTTGCCCAGCGTGTGGATCCCGGAGTCGAGGGCCGCGACGGTGCCGCTGCCCTCCGGGCGAGTCGCTGCCTTGTCGGTCAGCTCGGCGAAGAGTTCGTCGAAGGTTTTCACGGTTCTCCATTTTGGCACGCCGAGCGGCGTGCGTGCGATTCGCACCCCGGCCGCGTTCCTCACACCGCCAGGGCGGCGGCCAGATCGTCGAGTGCGAGGCCCACCAGCGAGTCGCGGAACGTGCGCTTGGAAGCGCGGGGCACCGGGACTGCCGACGGCACGACGATGGTCGGCACTCCGGCGGCATGCGACGCGGCGGCGCCGGTCGGCGAGTCCTCGACGGCCAGACAGTCGCGAGGATGTGCCCCGGCCAGTTCGGCGGCCCGCAGGTAGATGTCCGGGGCCGGCTTGCCGACGGCCACCTCGTCGCCGCACACCGTCGTCAGGAACCGGTCGGCGCCGATGGTCTGGAAGCAGACGTCGGCCACCTCGCGCTGCGTGTTGGTCACGATCAGCATCGGGATCTCGGCGGCCGCGATCATCGCCAGTGCGTCTTGGGCGCCGGGACGCCACGGCAGCCCGGCGGCGAACAGCCCGACCACGTACTCCACCATCCACGCTTCCTCGCCCTCGAAGTCGCGCCCGGACTCCGGCAGGTGCGCGGCGTCGAAGACCTTGGTGAGAGCGTCGACGGCGTTGTTGCCGAGCGTCGCGTCGCGCAGCTCCGGCGTCATCACGACGCCGTGCCGCTGCGCGAGCCGCTCCATCGCGACGTCCCAGATCGGTTCGGTGTCCAACAGGGTGCCGTCCATGTCCCAGAGGACGGCGGCGGGCAGTGCGGTCATGGCTCCCACATGTCTCGAATCGGCAGAGTCCGATCAGGTGTTGAAGTACTTGGCTTCCGGGTGATGCAGGACGAACGCGTCGGTCGACTGCTCGGGATGCAGCTGCAGCTCCTCGGACAGTTCGACGCCGATCCGCTCGGGCTCGAGCAGGTCGATCATCTTGGCGCGGTCCTCCAGGCTCGGGCACGCGCCGTAGCCGAACGAGTACCGGGCGCCCCGGTACTCGAGGTCGAAGAACCCCTGCGGGCTGTCCGGGTCCTCGTCGGCCATGGTGCGGCCGCCGAACTTCAGCTCGCTGCGGACCCGCTGGTGCCAGTACTCGGCCAGCGCCTCGGTCAGCTGCACGCCGATGCCGTGGACCTCCAGGTAGTCGCGGTACGAGTTGTCGGCGAACAGCCGGTTCGCGAAGTCGGCGATCGGCTGACCCATCGTGACCAGCTGGAACGGCAGGACGTCGACCTTGCCGTCGGCCCGGGCCGCCTCCCGCGAACGGATGAAGTCGGCGATGCACAGGAACTTCGGCCGCTGCTGACGCGGGAACTCGAAGCTGTGACGCACCGGCGCGTCCGGGTCGGCCGACTCCAGGACGTGTACGACGTCGCCCTCGCTGACCGCCGGGAAGTAGCCGTACACGACCGCCGCGTGCTGTAGGATGTTCTCGGTCGACAGCCGGTCGAGCCACTGTCGCAGCCGCGGCCGGCCCTCGGTCTCAACGAGTTCCTCGTAGTCCGGACCGCCGTCGCCGCGGGTGCCGCGCAGTCCCCACTGACCGAGGAACAGCGCCCGCTCGTCGAGCATGGACGCGTACTCGGCCACCGGGATGCCCTTGACGATGCGGGTGCCCCAGAACGGCGGCTCCGGCACGTCGTTGTCGGCGGCGACGTCGGAGCGCGCGGGCACCTCGATCTTCGGCTCGGCGGCCTTGCGCTTCTCGGCGATCCGCTTGGACCGCTCGCGGCGGGCCTTGCGCTCGGCGACCTTCGCGGCGGCGGCCTTGGCCTCCTCGCTGTCCGGATCGGGCCCCTCGCCGCGCTTGATGGCCATGATCTCGTCCATCAGCGTGAGGCCCTCGAAGGCGTCGCGCGCATACCGGACGTCGCCGTCGTAGATGTCGGCGAGATCGCTCTCGACGTAGGTGCGGGTGAGCGCCGCGCCGCCGAGGAGCACCGGATACTCGCTCTTGCCGCGAGTGTTCATCTCCTCGAGGTTCTCTTTCATCACCACGGTCGACTTCACCAGCAGGCCGGACATGCCGATCACGTCGGCGCGCTGCTCCTCGGCCACCGACAGGATGGTCGCGATCGGCTGTTTGATGCCGATGTTGACCACGTCGTAGCCGTTGTTGCTCAGGATGATGTCGACGAGGTTCTTGCCGATGTCGTGAACGTCGCCCTTCACCGTGGCCAGCACGATGCGGCCCTTGCCGTCCTCGCCGGTCGACTCCATGTGCGGTTCGAGATGTGCGACGGCAGCCTTCATGACCTCCGCGGACTGCAGCACGAACGGCAGCTGCATCTGGCCCGAGCCGAACAGCTCGCCGACGGTCTTCATGCCAGACAGCAGCGTGTCGTTGATGATCTTCAGCGGCGGAACCTGCTTCATGGCCTCGTCGAGATCCTCGGTGAGCCCGTTGCGCTCGCCGTCGACGATGCGCCGCTCCAGTCGCTCGAACAGCGGCAGACGGGCCAGTTCGGCGGCGCGGGACTCGCGGGCCGAGGCCGCCGAGACACCCTCGAAGAGCTCCATGAGGCGCTGCAGCGGGTCGTAGCCTTCCCGGCGGCGGTCGTAGACCAGATCGAGGGCCACCTCGCGCTGCTCGTCGGGGATCCGCGCCATCGGCAGGATCTTGGACGCGTGCACGATCGCGGTGTCCAGGCCGACCTGCACGCACTCATGCAGGAAGACCGAGTTAAGCACCTGCCGCGCGGCCGGGTTCAGGCCGAACGAGATGTTCGAGATGCCCAGCGTGAAGTGCAGGTCCGGGTAGGCCTCGTGCAGTCGGCGGATCGCCTCGATCGTCTCGATGCCGTCGCGCCGCACCTCTTCCTGGCCGGTCGAGATCGGGAAGGTGAGCGCGTCGACGATGATGTCTTCTTCGGCCAGACCCCAGTTGCCCGTGATGTCGGCGATGAGCCGGTCGGCGATCGCGACCTTGTGGTCGGCGGTGCGGGCCTGGCCCTCCTCGTCGATGGTCAGGGCCACGACGGCGGCGCCGTGCTCCACGGCATGGCTCATGATCTTGGCGAACCGAGAGTCCGGGCCGTCGCCGTCCTCGTAATTGACCGAGTTCACCGCGCTGCGGCCGCCGAGATGCTCCAGGCCGGCCCGGATCACGTCGGGTTCGGTGGAGTCGATCATGATCGGCAGGGTCGACGCCGTGGCCAGCCGGGACGCCAGCGCGGTCATGTCGAGGGCGCCGTCCCGGCCCACGTAGTCGACGTTGAGGTCCAGCATGTGCGCACCGTCGCGCGTCTGCTCCTTCGCGGTGTCCAGGCACTTCTGGTAGTCCTCGGCGATCATCGCCTCGCGGAACGCCTTGGAACCGTTGGAGTTGGTGCGCTCGGCGATCACCAGGAAACTGGCGTCCTGGTCGAAGGGCACGGCGGTGTACAGCGACGACGTCTCGGACTCGTGCTGCGGAGCGCGCTGAGCGGGAGTCACCTTGGCGACCGCCTCGGCGACCTGGCGGATGTGCTCGGGCGTGCTGCCGCAGCAGCCGCCGACGAACTGCAGTCCGAACTCGCTGACGAAGCCGGCCAGGGCGTCGGCCATCTCCGGCGGGGTGAGCGGGTACTCGGCACCGTTGGGCCCCAGCACCGGAAGGCCGGCGTTGGGCATCACGGACACCGGGATGCGGGCGTGACGCGACAGGTACCGGAGGTGCTCGCTCATCTCGGCGGGACCGGTCGCACAGTTCAGGCCGATGACGTCCACGCCGAGCGGCTCGATCGCGGCCAGCGCCGCACCGATCTCCGAGCCCACCAGCATGGTGCCGGTGGTCTCGACGGTGACGTGGGTGATGATCGGCAGGTGCCGGCCCAACTGGTTCATCGCGCGACGGGCGCCGATGGCCGCGGCCTTCAGCTGGAGCAGGTCCTGGCAGGTCTCGATGAGGATGGCGTCGGCGCCGCCTTCGAGCATGCCGAGCACGCATTCGATGTAGGCGTCGCGGATCACCGCGAACGTGGTGTGACCGAGGCTCGGCAGCTTGGTGCCGGGACCGATGGAGCCGAGGACGAAGCGATCGGTGCCGTCGGCCGACGGGCCGAACTCGTCGGCGACCCCGCGGGCGATACTGGTCCCCTTGTAGGCGAGTTCGCGGATGCGGTCGGCGATGTCGTAGTCGCCGAGGTTCGACAGATTGCAGCCGAAGGTGTTGGTCTCGACCGCGTCCGCGCCGGCCTCGAAGTAAGCGCGGTGGATTCCGGCCAGCACGTCGGGCCGCGTGTCGTTGAGGATCTCGTTGCAGCCTTCGAGGCCCTGGAAGTCGCCGTCGACGGTCAGATCGGCGGCCTGAAGCATGGTTCCCATCGCGCCGTCGCCGATCAGTACCCGCTGCGACATCGCCTGCAGGAAGGTGGAGTCGTACTGATCGGGACCGACAGGCGAGTAGGGCATGGATAACAGGGTAGTTCGCCCCGATTCACTCCCCGTCCGTAGGCTGGTCACTGTGACCCCACTGGCCCGAAACGACCTGCCCGAGCTGCGCCGTCCGGTGTTGCTCGCGGCTTTCGGCGGGTGGAACGACGCGGGCGACGTCGCCTCGGCGGCCATCGAGCACCTGGCGTTGTCCTGGGACGCGACCGACCTGTACGACATCGACCCCGACGACTACTACGACTATCAGTCGTCGCGGCCCATGATGCACCAGGTCAAAGGCGTCCTACGGCGTCTGGAGTGGCCGTCGACGGGCATCTCGTACTGTCGTCTGCCGAAGGCCGACCGGGACGTGGTGCTGGTGCTCGGGCTGGAGCCGAACCTGCGCTGGAGGGTCTTCTGCCAGGAGATCGTCGACCTTGCAGTGAGCCTGGGAGTGGAGACGGTGGTCACGATGGGGTCGGTGCTGGCCGATACCCCACATACCCGGCCCGTGCCGATCGCCGGGACCGCCGACTCTCCGGAGGCGGCGAAGCGGCACGGCTTCACCGACAGCAAGTACGAGGGCCCGGTCGGCATCACCGGAGTACTGCACGACGCGTTCATTCAGGCCGGCGTGCCGTCGCTGGCGTTGTGGGCGTCGGTGCCGCACTACGTCGGTCATCCACCGAATCCGAAGGCGACGCTGGCGCTGCTCGGCAAACTGGAGGAGATCGTCGAGCTGCCGATCCCCCGCGGCGTGCTGCCCGATCAGGCGGCCGACTGGGAGAAGACGATCGACGAGATGACCGCCGACGACGAGGACATGGCCGCCTACGTCCGCGAACTCGAAGAGCGCGAGGACACCGAGGCCGACATCGACGAGACCATGTCTCAGGTCGACGGCGACACGCTGGCCGCCGAGTTCGAGAAGTATCTCAAGCGGCAGCAGGGCGACGGGACGTAAAATCTAGTCGATGCGTTCGATCTCGACGACCGGCGTCGTGATGCGCCAGGTGCGGACGTCTGGGTCGTCGGCGGCGCTGACCCAGAACTGGGCCGGCTTGCCGACTTCGCAGGCTTTGACGCCGAGCAGCGGGATGTCCTGCGAGTCGCGGCGCAGCTCGCTGACCTCCCACGCGTCGTCGTCGCTGCGGCCGACTCCGGGCGCACGCAACAGAGTCATCTCGCCCAGATCCAGCAGATAGGTGGACGTATGCGTGGTCACGGTGAACACGCCCTCGACGCTGCCCGCCTTGATCTCATTCACCTTCGGCACGAGCGAAAGCCTAACCTGCCGCGGAGGTGTCGACACCTCGGAGGTCGACGCCGAGCAGCGCGTCGACGGAGTCGGCGATCAGGCCCGGAGCTTCGGCGGAACTGCCGATGCCGAGGATCGCGTCGGCCGCCCACGCGTCGATCGCGGCGAGCGCCTTCGGGGAGTCCAGGTCGTCAGCCAGATGCTGGCGGACCCGGGCGACGACGTCGGTGGCGTCCGGCGCCGTCGGCGCGGCGACCGCACGCCGCCAGTGCGCCAGCCGGGCCTCGTTGGACTGCAGGACGTCGTCGGTCCACATGCGGTCGGTTCGATAGTGCGTGCTGAGCAGTCCGAGGCGAATCGCGCCCGGGTCGACGCCGATCCCCCGCAGCTTGGACACCAACACCAGATTGCCGAGGCTCTTGGACATCTTCTCGCCGTCCAGGCCGATCATGCCGGTGTGCACGTAGTGGCGGGCGAAGCGCCGTTCGCCGGTGAGGGCCTCGCCGTGGGCCGCGGAGAACTCGTGATGGGGGAAGATCAGGTCGCTGCCGCCGCCCTGCACGTCGAATCCCATGCCCAGCCGGTTCAGCGCGATCGCCGAACATTCGATGTGCCAGCCGGGGCGGCCGGAACCGAACGGGGCGTCCCACGACGGCTCGCCGGGTCGCGCCGCGCGCCACAGCAGGGCGTCGAGCCGATCGCGCTTGCCGGGGCGGTCCGGGTCTCCCCCGCGCTCGGCGAAGAACTTCTCCATCGTCGGGCGGACGTAGTTCGACTCGTAGCCGAACGTCGGGGTCGCGTCGACGCGGTAGTAGACGTCCGGGAACTCGGGATCGTCGACGATATATGCCGACCCGTTCTCCAGGAGCCTGCCGACCGCCTCGACGACCTCGCCGATCGATTCGACGGCACCGACGTAGTCGCGGGGCGGGAGCACCCGCAGGGCGGCCATGTCGGTGCGGAACAGTTCGATCTCGCGGGCTCCCAGATCACGCCAGTCGACGCCGTCGCGTTCGGCGCGCTCGAACAGCGGATCGTCGACGTCGGTGATGTTCTGGACGTAGTGCACGTCGTGCCCCTGATCGCGGAGCACCCGGTTGATCAGATCGAACGTGACATAGGTGGCGGCGTGACCGAGGTGCGTGGCGTCGTACGGGGTGATGCCGCACACGTACATGCCGGCCACCGGCCCCGGGGCCAGCGGCTTCACCTGCGCGTCCGAGGTGTCGTACAGGCGCAGTGCGGGCGAGGAGCCCGGCACGACGGGGATCTGGGGCGACGGCCACGAATGCATGCCGTCAACTGTATGAGACGCGGGAGCGGGTCAGAACGGCGGCCAGGGAATCGCCCGCGCTGCGGGCGGCAGCGGCAGCGGCGCGCCGTCGGCCAGCTTGGTCGCCCGGCGGCGCAGCGCGTCGATCTCGGCGTCGGAGATCAGCGCGGAGAGGCCGGCGCGCAAGGTGTCGTCCGGACCGAGCGAGTCGGCGAATCGCCGCAGATCCTCGCGCAGTTCTTCGGTGACCGGCTCGCCGGCCCAGCCCCACAGCAGGGTCCGGAGCTTGGGTTCGCGATGCAGGCTGATGCCGTGGTCGATGCCCCAGAGGCGGCCGTCGGCGTCGACGAGCATGTGCCCGCCCTTGCGGTCGGCATTGTTCAGCAGCACGTCGAGCACGGCCAGCCGGTAGACGTCGTCGCCGGTCGAATGGGCCAGGACCACCACCGAGCCGTCGTCCTCCGACAGGCGCAGGATCGGCGTGTAGTCGTCGGGGACGGCGTCGGAGGGGAACACTTCGACGGGCTCAGCGGCCGGCTCGGCGGGCCGCTCGGGCTCAGCGGGCGGCTCGGAGTCAGCGGGCGGCGGATCCGCCTCCGCGTGGATCCAGCGCTGCAGCATGCCCGGGCCGAGGTCGGCGTCCGGCGGTCCGGCGTCGCGGAGCACGGTCTCCGGGATGAGGCCCCAGCCCAGCGCGTCGTCGATCATCGCGGCCGCCACCTCCCGGCCGGCGAGTGTGCCGTCCGGAAAGTCCCACAGCGGAGCCTCGCCGCGCACCGGCTTGTAGACGCAGCGCAGACTACTGCCGTCGAGTTCGACGTCGCACACCAGCGTCGCGTTGCTGGCGGACGGGATGTGGCCGACCAGGGTCAGGTCGCCCTCGCTCAGGATGCGCCGGACCTCGTTCACGACTGGTTCGGGCCGTCTTCGTCGGTCTCGTCGTCGGCGTCGCCCTCGGGCTCGTCGTCGGATGCCTCGAAACTGGTGTCGAAGCCGGGGACGAGCCGGGCCAGGCTCGACAGCACGTCGGGGTCGATGAAGTCCAGGGACCGGCTGAATTCGGCGCCGCGCTTGTAGCCGTTGCTGCGTGCGCAGATGTGACCGCCGGGATCCAGCGGCTGATTGCACAGCGGACACAACGGGCGTCCGGCGGCGACGACCCGCATCGACCGCGCGGAGAACTCGCGGGCCGACTCGGCCGTCAGGAACACCCGGACGGTGTCCGGGCCGTCCTGGGTGTCGTCGAGGATCACCGACTCGTCCAGCGGCTGCTCGGTGGCGGCGAGGAGTTCGACGACGACCGACGACGCGTCGGCGTCCCAGCCCAGCCCCATCGAGCCGACCTGGAACTCGGCGTCGATCGGCATCGTCAGCGGCGACACGTCGCGCACCTCCGACACCTCCGGAGGAACCTCGGTGCCGAATCGGCGGGCCACTTCGTCGAGCAGATAGCCGAGCCGGTCGGCCAGGATCAGTACCTGCTGCTTCTCGATCTGCACGCTCATCGTCTGACCGTCGCCGGTCACCTGCAGGAAGAACGTGCGGTCGCCGGGCTGGCCGACCGTTCCCGCGATGAATCGATCGGGTTCGCGGAACTCATGAATCGTGCGGGACATGATTCACCTTCCTTCTTCGCCGGTGGAGCCGCCGACCGCTGCGGCCTGTGCGGGACGCGCGGGCACGGTCAGCGGACCGCTGCTGTTGACGCAGTGGACGTGGGGCCGGGACGGCCCGTAGTGCACGACGCTGATCGACGCCGGATCCACCACTATCCGCTGGAACGCGTCCAGGTGCATGCCGAGTGCGTCGGCGAGAACTGACTTGATGACGTCGCCGTGCGAGCACACGATCCACAGTCCGTGACCGTCCGGCCCGCCGTGGACGCGATCGAGTCGTCGTACCGCGGCGGTCGCCCGGCGCGAGACGTCGGACAGCCCCTCACCCGAGGGGAAGACCGCCGCCGACGGCTGCTCCTGGACCACCTTCCACAGCGGTTCTTTCAGCAGGTCGGTGATCGTCCGGTTGCTCCAGTCGCCGTAGTCGACCTCGGCGAGGTCGTCGTCAACGATCTCCGGCGCCGGTCCGTCCGGCCGCCGAGCCAGGGCTCGCATCAGGGGGGCGACGGTCTCGCCGCACCGCTGCAGCGGCGAACGCACCACCGCGGTCACCCGGTCCAAGACCTGCGAGAGCCGGACCGCCAACTCGTCGGCCTGCACCGCGCCGCGTTCGTCCAGTCCCACGCCGGGCGTGCGGCCGGCGAGCACCCCCGAGGTGTTAGCCGTGGAACGGCCGTGACGGATGAGCAAGACGGTCATGGTGCCCAAGCCTAGTGGGCTCGGGGCCCTTCGACAGGCTCGGGGAACGGATCGGGCTGAGCGAACGGATCGGGCTCAGGTCGCCGAGATGACGCCGCCGGCGAGCAGACCGATCACCAGCAGGCCGAGCGCCACGCGGTAGCCCGCGAACCAGACCATCGAATGTCCGGAAACGAACTTGAGCAGCCAGGCGATCGAGGCGTAGCCCACGACGAACGCGATCAGCGTCGCGACCAGGATCTGACCGCCCGAGGCGGCGACGCCCTCCCCGCTCGGCTCGAACGCGTCCTTCAGGCTGAACAGGCCGGAGGCCAGCACCGCGGGAATGGCGATGAGGAACGAGAACCGGAAGGCCGCTTCACGATTCAGGCCGAGGAACAGGCCCGCGCTGGCGGTGGCGCCCGACCGGGAGACGCCCGGAATGAGCGCCAGGCACTGGGCCAGACCCATCACGATGGCGTCGGTGCGGCTCAGCTCGTCCAGACCGCGCTTCTGCGCCGCGTACTTCTCGGCGATCACGAACACCGCGGAGAATGCGATCAGCATGATGGCGATGAGCCACAGGTTCCGGCCCGCCGTGCGGATCGCGTCCTTGAAGACGAATCCGAGCACGCCGATCGGAATGGTGGCGAGAATCACGTACCAGCCGATGCGGTAGTCCAGCCCGCGACGTTCGGAATTCCGGAGCCCGGCGAACCAGGCCGCGATGATCCGGCCGATGTCCTTGCCGAAGTACACCAGCACCGCCAGCTCGGTGCCGAGCTGGGAGACCGCGGTGAACGAGGCTCCGGCGTCTTGACCGAACCAGATCTGAGAGACGATGCGCATGTGCGCCGACGACGAGATGGGCAGGAACTCGGTCAGGCCCTGGACGGCGCCCAGCACTACGGCCTGCAGCCAGTTCATGTGTTCGGTCACGGCGCCGGAATCGGCGAGGGTGGCTTGAGCGAGCAGAGTCACGAGCGCTGATGCTACCCACCGAACCCGGACCGCCGATAGTCGCGCAAGATAGAGGGCATGCGTGCGCGAACCAGGTGGACGGCCGGTGTGACGGCGGTGGCGGTGTCTGTGGTGATCGCCGGATGCGGAAGCGCCGACGACGGTCCCGGTGATGTTCCGACGGTGGCTCCGGCCACCGCGGCCGTCTCACCTCGGGACACCGCTGCGCCGGCCGGCGCCGTGACGCCCGCTCCCGGCGGCTCCGACGTGGCCGTGGCCGGCTCGACCGTCGCCGCGCTCACCGGCGACGGTGTGCGCCTGTACGGCACGGGTGCGCCGACTCAGGCACCGCCGCGCGAGGTGAAGACCGGTGCGCTGGTCGCGATCGTCGCCGACGGCGACGGATTCGTGGGACTGGGTGCGAAGGGGCTGGTCCAGATCTCCTCCGGCGGCGATGTCAGGGAGGTCCCGGTGACCGTCGACGGCCCGCTGACGCTGGCGATCGACGGCGACAAGACGCTGGTTGGCACCTCCCGCGGTCACCTGCTGGTGGTCGGCGAGGACGGCCGTCTGGCGCACGACATCGCCGGATTCAAGCGGGTCGACGGGATCACCGTGGCTCCGCGGACGGCGGCGAATCCCGGTCAGGTCGTGGTGGTGGACCGCGCACAGTCGAGCGTCACCCCGGTCGACGTCGACACCGGCGAGCTCAAGGCCGCGCTGCGCGCGGGCAACGGCGTCACCGACTCCGTCGTCGACCGCTTCGGGCGCGTGATCGCGTCGAACACCCGCGACGACCAGCTCGTCGCGTTCTTCGGGCAGCCGCTCGTGATGCGTTTCCGCTACCCGGTCGCCGGCAGCCCGTACGCCCTGGCCTACGACGAGAAGCGCGACATCCTGTGGGTATCCACGACGGGCGACAATCAGGCGATCGCGTTCGATCTCTCGTCCGGCGAGCCGGTCGAGACCGACCGCATCCCGACCGTCGGCCAGGTGGGTGCGATGGCCGTCGATCCGCGGGACGGAACGCTGTACCTGCTCTCGGCCCGCGGCGACGGACTGCAGGCCGTGCCCGCCGGGAACCCCCGCTAGTCTGCCCGCTCGTTTAGGAGTCAGCCATGCTCAACGCAGTCAACCGCTTCGCCTACCCCCTGTTGCTGAAGGCCATGTTCCTGGTGCAGCCCGAGCGCATCCACCGGATCGTCGCGCGGCTGATGCAGGTGTCCGGAAACACGCCCGGCGTGCGCAATGTGATCGCCAAGGTCTTCGCGCCGACCGATCCGGTGCTCGCGTCGACGGCGTTCGGCGTGGACTTCCCCGCCCCGATCGGCTTGGCCGCCGGTTTCGACAAGTCGGCGTCCGCGGTGAACGTCTGGGGACAGATCGGATTCGGCTACGCCGAGATCGGCACCATCACCGGACGCGAACAGCCCGGCAATCCCACGCCCCGCCTGTTCCGCCTGCCCGCCGACCGGGCGCTGATCAACCGGATGGGCTTCAACAACCCCGGCGCCGAGGCCGCCGCCCTCAAGCTGACCGCCGACCGCCCGGGTCCGGTGCGCGTGCCGATCGGCGCCAATATCGGCAAGACCAAAGTGGTGCCGGTCGACGAGGCCGTCGACGACTACCGGATCAGCGCGACCCTCCTGGGCCCGCTCGCCGACTTCGTGGTGGTCAACGTCAGTTCGCCGAACACCCCGGGGCTGCGCGATCTGCAGGCGGTCGAATCACTCCGGCCGATCCTGGCCGCGGTGCTCGAGGTGGCGCAGCGCCCGGTACTGGTGAAGATCGCACCGGACCTGTCCGACGAGGACGTCGACGCCGTCGCCGACCTGGCGCTGGAGCTCGGGCTGGCCGGCATCGTGGCGACCAACACCACCATCAGCCGCGCCGGACTGCGTACCCCGGCCGCCGAGGTCGAGGAGATCGGCGCCGGCGGCCTGTCCGGTCCGCCGGTGGCCGACCGCTCGCTGGAAGTGCTGCGCCGGCTGCACGGCCGCGTGGGCGGCCGCCTGACGCTCGTCAGCGTCGGCGGCATCGAGACCGTCGATCAGGCCTGGGAACGGATCTGTGCGGGCGCCGACCTGCTCCAGGTGTACACCGGCTTCATCTACGGCGGCCCGGTGTGGCTCAAGGAACTGCACGACGGGCTCGCGCAGCGCGTGCGCGCCGCCGGTTTCGCCTCGATCAGCGAAGCGGTCGGCTCGGCGGCGCGCTGACCCCTCGGCTACTCCGAGGGCTGCTCGTAGACGCCGACCAGCAGGCCTCGGCCGATCGCGTGGGAGAACAGATTGAAGCCCAGGAACGCGGGCGTCGCCCCGTCGGGCAGGTCCAGCGACTCCACGTCCACCGCGTGCACCGCAAAGATGTAGCGGTGGACTCCGTGTCCGGGCGGCGGGCCGGCGCCGATGTACTGCTTGAGGCTCGCGTCGTTGGTCAGCGTCACCGCACCCGCGGGCAGACCGTCGCCGCCGGGGCCGCCCGCCCCGGTGTCCAGCGACGTCACCGACGCCGGGATGTCGGCCACAGCCCAGTGCCAGAAGCCCGCCGCAGTGGGGGCGTCCGGGTCGTAGCAGGTCACCGCGAAGCTCTTGGTGTCGCTCGGGAAGCCGGACCAGCTCAACTGCGGTGAGACATCCTGCCCGCCGGCTCCGAAGATCCCGGACACCTGCGGATTCGGCAGCGTCTGACCTTCGGTGAAGTCGGTGGAGGTCACCGCGATCTCACTCAGTTGCGGCAACGCGTCGTAGGGGTTGAATGCGGTCACTTGCGCACGTCCTTTCGGCTTGTGGAGGTCCTGCCCGATCGTCTCCACTCTGCCTGAAAACGCTCAGCAGTGATCGAGGAAGTGTTCCAGCACCTGCGTGCCGAACAGCAGCGCGTCGACCGGCACCCGTTCGTCGATTCCGTGGAACAACGATGCGAAGTCGAGATCCGGCGGCAGCTGCAGCGGCGCGAAACCGAAGCAGCGGATGCCGAGCTTGGCGAAGGCCTTCGCGTCCGTGCCTCCGGACAGCATGTACGGCACGGTCCGGCCGTCCGGATCGTAGGCCAGCACGGCGTCGTTCATGGCGTCGACGAGGTCGCCGTCGAACGTGGTCTCATAGGCGTCCAGGTGCGTGATCCACTCGCGTTTCACGTCCGGGCCGATCAGTTCGTCGATCGCCGCCTCGAACTCGGCCTGGCGGCCGGGCAGCACGCGGCAGTCGATGACCGCCTCGGCCTTCTGCGGGATGACGTTCGCCTTGTAGCCGGCCGACAACATCGTCGGATTCGCGGTGTCGCGCAGCGTCGCGCCGATGATGCGCGCGAGGTTGCCGATCTTGAACAGCGCCGTCTCCAGATCGGGAGTGTCCGGGGAGAAGTCGAGACCGGTCTCTTCCGACAGCGCCGCCAGGAACTCGGCGACGGACTCGGTCATCACCAGCGGGAAGGTGTGCGCGCCGATCCGTGCCACCGCCGAAGCGATCGCGGTGACCGCGTTCTCGTCGTGCAGAAACGAGCCGTGCCCGGCCCGTCCTTCGGCGGTCAGTCGCATCCACGCGAGGCCCTTCTCAGCCGTCTCGACGAGATACAGGCGCTTGATCGACCCGTCTGGGCGGTCGACGGTCAGCGAGAATCCGCCGACCTCGCCCACGGCCTCGGTGACGTCCTCGAACAGATCCGGGCGATGCTCCACCAGCCAGTGCGATCCCCACGTCCCACCGGCCTCCTCGTCGGCCAGGAAGGCGAACACGAGGTCGCGTGGGGGCGTCGTGCCGTCGCGCTTGAGTTGCCGCGCGAGCGCGAGCACCATGCCCGCCATGTCCTTCATGTCGATCGCTCCACGGCCCCACACGTAGCCGTCGCGTACGGCCCCGGAGAACGGGTGCACGCTCCAGTCCTCGGCCGCGGCGGGCACCACGTCGAGGTGCACGTGCACCAGCAGTGCGCCGCGCTTGCTGTCACGTCCGGCGAGCCGCGCGAAGACGTTGCCGCGGCCCTCCCGGCCGGACTCGATGTACTCGGTGACGTAGCCGACTTCCTCGAGTTGCTGCGCCACCCACTTGGCACACTCCGCCTCCCCGCGGGTGGTCTCTGGTTCTCCGGTGTTCGAGGTGTCGAACCGGATCAGCCTGCTCACCAGATCCACCACTTCGTCGGTCGCGCGCGGGGTCGTCATATCCCTATTACTAGGGGATTTGGGTATCGAGGGCAACCTTGGTTATTGTTATGCGGCTGCCAGCGGAACACGCTGGCGCAGAGCACGAGTCCGAGTGGCGGAATGGCAGACGCGCTAGCTTGAGGTGCTAGTGCCCTATTAACGGGCGTGGGGGTTCAAGTCCCCCCTCGGACACGCGATGAGCGGGGCCGCGACTTCACAGTGAAGTCGCGGCCTTGTTCGTTCCGGCGGGAGTACCGTGGGCCGGGTGACTCGACTCGGATACCAGATCCCGAATTTCACCTACCCCGGCGTGGAGCCGGACAAGCTGTTCGGCACCGTCGTGGCGCAGTCCGTCGAGGCCGAGGCCGCCGGATTCGACACCGTGCTGGTGATGGATCACTTCTACCAACTGCCCATCCTCGGCGAGCCCGACGAGCCGATGTTCGAGTGCTACACGCTGCTCTCGGCGCTGTCGCAGCACACATCGAAGGTCCGGCTCGGCGCGCTGGTCAGCGGCAACACGTACCGCAATCCGACGCTGCTGGCCAAGGCAGTCACCGCGCTCGACGTGGTGTCGGGCGGTCGGGCGCAGCTCGGCATCGGCGCCGGCTGGTTCCAGCACGAGCACGATGCGCTCGGCTACGAGTTCGGCACGTTCACCGAGCGCTTCGCCAAGCTCGAGGAGGCGCTCAACATCATCCTGCCGATGCTGCGCGACGAGCGGCCCTCGCTGGACGGCCGATACTACCGGGTGACCGACGCGATCAACTCCCCCGCGCCGCTGTCCACGATTCCGGTGATGATCGGTGGCGGAGGCGAGCGCAAGACGCTGCGCATGGTGGCGCAGTACGCCGACGAGTCCAACATCATCTGCGCGCCCGACGAGATCGGCCGCAAGCTCGACGCCCTCGCCGGACACTGCGACGTGCTCGGGCGGGACCGGTCGGAGATCACCGTCAGTCTTCAGACGACGGCGTGCATCGCGCCGACGCACGACGAAGCGGTCGCCGAATTCGAGGCCTACCTGGCACGGAACCCGGCGGCCGAGGTCCGCCGCGCGGGCACGATCGTGGGCGATCCGTCAGAGGTCGCCGCGCGGTACGACGCGCTGCTCGCCCAGGGGATCGACGGCATCACCGTCAACGCGCCCGCCAACGGCCATCTGGCCGGACGGGTCGCGCTGCTCGGCGAGACGCTCGCGCCGCTGGTGTCCTAAGGCGCGTTCGGTTCAGCCGGAACCGGCTCGGTCCTGCCCGTGTGAACCGGGCGGGACCGAGCTGATCGGACGGGTGCGGCTACCCGGAGGAGACCGCCGCGGTCCAGTCCTGGGGAACCCCGGCAGGCTGACGATGCTCGTCGATCGCGTCGACGATCTCGCCGGCCCGGACGGCCAGGTTCGACAGCAGCGTCGAGGTGAGGCCGTGGGTGTGCTCGGAGTAGCCGTGGACGAAGATCTGTCCGGTGATCTCGTCGTCGGTCTCCAGCCGGTACGCGCGATCGAGCATCGGACGGCCGTGGACGTCCTCGTGGCAGTGCCCGGCCAGACCGCCGAGCATCGCCGAGACCGGGGTCGGCTCGAAGCCCGTGCAGAAGATCACCGCGTCGCAGACCAGCTCGCTGACCTCGCCGGTCAGGTGGCTGCGGACGGTGACCGTCGCGGCGTCGTCGGTCTCGGTCACGTCGACCACCTCGGACGAACCCTGCACGAAGTACCGGCGGTCGCCGCTGACGCGCTCGGCGTACTCGCGGCGGTACAGGTCGTTGATCAGCGCCGGGTCGACGGCCGAGTAGTTGGTGCTGCGGTGATACTGCAGCATGCGCTCGCGCCACGCGGGGCTCGCGCCGAAGTACTCGTCGACGGCGGTCGAGTCGAAGACGCGGTTGGCGTACGGGCTGTCGTCGGCGGGCGTGTATCCGTACTTGGCGAACACGGCGTGAACAGTGGCGTCGGTCTCCGAGTGCAAGTGGGCGGCCACCTCGGCGGCGCTCTGCCCGGCGCCGACGACGACGAACCGGCCGTGCTTGTGCTCGGGCAGCTCGGCGAGATGGTCGAGCACCCGATGATTGTGGACCACGCGACGGCCCGCGGTGACCCCGGCCGGCAGCTTGGCGCGGAGTCCGCCGCCGAGCGACAGGTTGTTGGCGCGGACCACCTCACCGGACGGGAGGGTCACCTCGAAGCAGCCGTCACGCCAGGTGACTCCGGTGATCTCGGTCCCGTAGTCGACCGGAGCGGAGACCCGTGCGGCCGACCACTTGAGGTAGTCGTGGAACTCGGCGCGCAGCGGGAAGAAGTCCTGCAGATTGATGAAGTGCTGCAGCCGGTCCTGCTCGGCGAGGTAGTTCAGGAAGCTGTAGCTGCTCTGGGCATTGCGCTGGGTGACGAGGTCCTTCAGGAACGAGACCTGCATCGTCGCACCGGGGAGAAGCATGCCGGGGTGCCAGGCGAACTTCTCCTTCTTCTCGAAGAACCGCGCCTGCAGACCGCCGGTCGCGCCGGCCGCGCCTTCGGCGTTCGCCTCTTCGACGGCGATCGCGACGGCCAGGTTGGCCGGTCCGAATCCGATGCCGACTAGATCGATCGGACTGCTCTGGTCACGGGACACGCGCCGCTCCTTCGATGTCGTTGCGCCTTCGCCCGGGCCCGGGTCTTGCGCGCCTTCTAGAGGAGGCGGCCGGAGTGCGCGTTGAGGTTTGCTTGCAGGTAAGTCTAACCTAACGCAGGGTCCCCTAATAACGAGCGTGAGGCGAACCGAGCGACGACGAGAGCGCCGCGAGACCGTCCGACTCCTGAGAGACACGAGCCCGAGTTGACCACTTCCACAACGCTTTCCATGGAACTCGCCACTGACCGGACGCGGGCCATGCCCTCGACTTCTCCGCAGGTCAGCAACCATGCGCCGGCGACCACGTTCTTGCTTTCGCGTACCGACTATCACGCCGCCGGCAGTGGGTGCACCGAGTCGTTCCGCGATCCGGCCGAGGCGCGCGACGCCCTGCGGTCGGGCCGTCGCGCCGCGGTGGCCGGAGCCCTCCCCTTCGACACCTCCGAGCCCTCGGCGCTCTTCGCGCCTGCGTCGTTCGTCACACGATCGGGCCGCTGGGAGCCCGGCGTCGAGGTCGTCGTCCCGGCCGCCAGGATCGAGAATTCCGCTCCCACGCCGGACGAGCACGTGCGCCGCCTGGACGAAGCGATCGCCCTGCTCAGGGCGCAGGACAGCGCCGACGCCGACGCCGCGATGGGCAAGATCGTGCTGGCCCGCAAGCTTCACCTGACGCTCGACGAGCCGCTGTCGCCGTGGACGCTCGCCGCCCGGCTCCGCGCCGCAGATCGCGGCGGAAACGTCTATGTGACCGATCTCTCGACGTCCGCGGAAGCTCGCCGGGGGTGTCACCTGGTCGGTTCCAGCCCCGAGGTGCTGATCCGGAAGAACGGCCGACATGTCACGTGTCACCCCCTGGCGGGATCGGCGCCGCGCAGTGCGGACCCGGGCGTCGACGAGCAGCGCGGGCGCGACCTTTCGGCGTCGACCAAGGATCTCGCCGAACACCGCTACGTGGTGGACGCCATCGAAGCTGCACTCGCTCCCCTGTGCCGCACGCTCGACGTTCCGCGTGAACCGTCGCTGGTGACGACGTCGGCGATGTGGCACCTCGGCACTCCCATTCACGGCGAGATCGCCGATCCGTCGATCACCTCCCTCGATCTTGCGCTGGCCATGCATCCGACCCCGGCGATCTGCGGCACTCCGACCTCCGCCGCCCGCGACCACATCGTCCGAGTGGAGGGTTCGCGAGGCTTCTACGCCGGAGCCGTCGGCTGGTCGCGGGTCGAGGGCCACGGGACCGGCGGGTTCAGTGAGCGCGGCGAGTGGATGGTGGCCATCCGGTGCACCGAACTCGCCGGCGACGGACGCTCGGCCACGGCCTACGCCGGCGGCGGGATCGTCGCCGAGTCGGACTCGGCCGCGGAACTGGCCGAGACCGCGGCGAAGTTCCGGACCGTGCTGGCAGCGTTCGGGGTCACCGAGTCACGCTGATCCACGTCGCGCCGGGCGGGGACGCGAGCGACGTCGACCGACCCCTCGTCGTCCGGCTCAGTCCCCGCCTTTCGCAGGCAGTAGGTGAGCATCGACGGCGCGACCGCCGAGGTCAGCACTGCGACCAGCACGATCACCATGAACACCTCCGGGCCGAACAACCCCGACTGAAGTCCGACGGAGGCCAAGATGATCTCCATGAGTCCGCGCGCGTTGAGTCCCGAACCGATCGCCGCGGACTCCCAGCGCGGTGCGCCGGCCAGTCGTGCGCCGACGAAGCCGCCGAGGATCTTGGTGCCGACCGCCACCACGAGCAGTACGGCGGAGAGAACAAGCGTCGCGGGATCGCCGAGCCTCGCGACGTCGAGCCGCAGACCAGCGGTCACCAGGAAGACCGGGGCGAGCACTCCCACGGTCACGGCGTTGAGGGGAGCGAGCACCCGATCGGACCTGTTGCCGACCACCAGGCCGGCGAAGAAGGCTCCCAGCACCGGCTCCAGGCCCGCGGCACCGGCGATGGCGGCGCCCGTGAACGCCGCGACCACCAGTGCCGCGCCGGCCTGTGCGGGATGATCCACTTGGAGCCGGTCCAAGACTCGCCCGACCAGCGGCCGCACAACGACGACGCCGATCAGCATGAGCACCAGCCACAGGCTCATCCAGCCGACGTGGCCGAGGTCGCCGTCGGCCACTGCCAGGGCGGAGACGACCGCCAGCACCAGCCACGCGGCGATGTCGGTGAGCGTTCCCGACGCCAGGATCAGCTGTCCGATGTTCGTGCGCAGCAGCTTCAGCTCCACCAGGATGCGAGCGATCACCGGCACTGCGCTGACGGCCATCGCGGTGCCCAGGAGCAGGGCGAACAGCCAGGTGGTGGCGTGCTCGCCGTGAAATCGGGCGGGTACCAGCAGCCCGACGCCGAAGCCCGCCGCCAGCGGCAGCGCGAACGCCCATGCGCTGACCGACGTCAGCACCTTGGTCCGGGACCGCAAGAACGGGACGTTGAGCTCCGTCCCGGCCAGGCAGACCAGGATCAGGATCCCGACCTTGCCGACCGCGGCGATCTCCGGCGCCACCTGACCGTCGGCGGGCAGCAGCCACGTTTCCGCCTCGGGCCACAGTCCGCCGAGGATCGACGGCCCGAGCACCACGCCCGCGAACAACTCGCCCGACAGCGACGGCAGGCCCAGCCTTCGCGCCACCGCGCCGAAGAGCAGCGCCGAGCCGAGGAGCAGCGCGAGTTGGCCGAGCAAGGATGCCTCCGAAGGTGGTGACGGTCTGACCGCTCAGGCAGGCCGTCGGCTGATGTGGGACGAGGAACCGGTCAGGCGGGGTCGCCGACCGTCTCCACTGCGGGCTCGACCCACGACAGTCCGTCGGCGGCCGGAACCAGCCCGCCGTCGAGGATCGGCGGTTCGACGGAGGCCTCGCCGGCCGCGGTCCGCGCCTGCAGGGCGTTCATCTCCTCCATCACGTCGCGCACCACGCGGGTGCCGAAGAGATGCCCCATTCGACGGCCCTTGTCGGTGTCGAAGGCACCGGTCCGCTCGGCCGCTGCGGTGAGGTCCTGGGCGGAGGCGTGGTAGCGCTCGACCAGGGCCGTCGGATCGGTGAGCACCTGCTCGCCGGAGGCGCCGCCGCCGACCAGCGACACGAACGACGCGAGGTCGGTGTGGTCCAGGCTGGTGACCTTGCGGGCCTTCCAGAAGTACGACTCCTCGCCCTGCTCCATGTCGTAGAACGCCGACAGGAACTCGTAGAACACCGAGTACTCGCGCCGGTAGCGACCTTCGAACTCGCCGAAGGCGCGGTCCTCGGTGAGCTCGCCGTCGAGCACGCTGTTGATCGAGCGAGCGGCCAGGACGCCGGCGTAGGTGGTCAGGTGGACGCCGGTGGAGAACACCGGGTCGATGAAGCACGCGGCGTCGCCGACCAGGACCATCCCGTTGCCCCAGAACTTGGTGTTCGTGTACGAGTAGTCCTGCCGCAGCCGGATCTCGCCGTACACGCCCTCGGTGACCCGGGTGGCGTCGGTCAGCATGTCGCGGACGATCTCGCAGCGGTCCAGGTAGCTCAGAAGCGTCGACTCCTGGGCATTGAGGCCCTGGCCGACCTTGTCCCGGGAGAGCACGACGCCGACGCTGGTCAGCTCGTCGGTGAGCGGGATGTACCAGCACCAGCCCTCGTCGAAGGCCGCGCAGAGGATGTTGCCCGAGCTCGGCGCGGGAAGTCGCTTGCCGCCCTCGAAGTAGCCGAACAGGGCCACATTCTGGAAGAAGTCCGAGTAGACGCGCTCGCCGCCGGCGAACTTCGACAGCCGGGTGGTGTTGCCGGACGCGTCGATGACGTAGGCGGCTTCGATCGTGTGCTCGACGCGGTCGGCGTCGACATAGCGCACCGCGGTGACCCGGCCGTTCTCGTTCTGCACGACACCGGTGGCGCGGACGTTCTGCCGGACGTCGACGCCGTGCTCGGCGGAGTTCTGCAGCAGGATCTGGTCGAACTTCATCCGCTCGACCTGGTAGGCGTGCGAGCCGGATCCCGCGAACTCGGGCGAGATCGCGAAGTTGAAGTTCCACGGGACGGGGTTGGTGCCCCAGCGGAAGCTGCCGCCCTCCTTGTGCATGAATCCGGCGGCTTTGATCTTGTCGTGCGCGCCGATGAGCTTGCACACGCCGTGGATCGTCGACGGCAGAAGCGACTCGCCGATCTGGTAGCGCGGGAAGGTCTCCTTCTCGAGCTGGACGACGCGTCGTCCGGACTTGGCGAGCAGCGTCGCGGCGGTGGATCCTCCAGGGCCGCCGCCCACGACGACGACGTCGACCGACTCGTTCTGAGTCACTTGGCGGCCTCCGCCCCGGTGAGCTCGCGGACCCAGGCTCCGACGTACGGTTCCGAGGCGAGGGTGACCAGGTCCGCCTGATCGGCGCCTGCGACGCGCCAGCGTTCGACGAGTGCCATCAGGCGCACCGAGTCGAGTCCGGTGTCGAGGACGTTGGTCGAATCGTCGATGTCGTGGGCGGGCACGCCGGTGATCTCGGCGATGTCGGCGACGATGCGATCTCGGGTCAACGGGACAGGCATGCGGGGGTCCTTCCTTCCGCGGCAGTCCGGCGATCAGCCGGAGCAAGATGGAGCGTAGCCTACCCTCAGAAAGAGTCGGCGATGCAGGTCACAACAAAGGCTAGGGTAGGCTAACTTTTTGTGTCCATCCTGCGCTCCGAGCTCCGATCCGACCCCGCCGCAACCGCTGGCGACGACCGTGTGACCTCGGCGAGCAAAGCGCAGCGCGAGCTCTGGTTCGCACACTCGGTGAGCGCATCGCCTCAGGTGCTGACGGTGGGGCAGCTCATCGACGTGACGCCCTGCCCCGAGCTGCCGCGACTGGCCGGCGCGGTGCGCGGAGCCCTGGCAGAAGCCGACGTGGCCGGCGCACGCTTCGGTGAGCAGGACGACGACGTGGTCATGGTCGCAGGCCCTGCGCCGCAGGTCACGGTCGCCGAGCTCGGCGACGACCCGGCCGTGATCGACGCCGTGGCCGCCGACGCCGTGCGGGTGGTCTTCGATCCCGCCACCGGGCCCCTCCTGAACGTGAGGATTCTCACTGCCGGCGATCGGGTCGCGATTCTCCTCGTGGCCCACCACATCGCACTCGACGCCTACGGCGTCGGTCTGCTGGTCCGCCGCATCGGACAGCTCTACGTCGATCCCGCCGACCGGCGGAGCCTGCACGCCTTCGCCGATCTCCCCGCCGGGCACGACGACGTCCGCGACGACGATGCCGAGTTCTGGACCGAACGCCTCGCCGGCGCGGAAGCGGCCCCGGCGTTGAACGGCGAGGCCCACGACCACCGGATCGCCGCACGCATCCACTCCGCCGTGCAGGTGCTGCCCGGTCTCGCCGCCGCCACGCGCGACCCGGCGCGGCTCACCGCAGCCGCCGCCGGGTTCTACGGCCGCCGCGCCGACCTCGACGACGTGGTGGTCGGCTTCCCGATGATGAACCGCTTCGGCTCGCCCGCCGCGAACGTCGTCTGCACCGCCATGAACGTGGTGCCGCTGCGCGTCGGCGCGACCAAGGCGCGACGATTCGACGGACTCGTCGCCGAGCTGGCCGCAGACGTCCGCACTCTCACGCCGCACGCGCGGCATCGGGGCGAGGACATCGTCCGCGATCTGCGCCGGGCCGGAGTGCACGGCGTGGTCGGCCCGACGATCAACGTGAAGCCGTTCGCGCCGACGTCGGCGGTCGGCGATCTCACGTTCACCGCTCACGCCCTCGCCCGCGGCCCGGTCACCGACGTCACCGTGCACCTCTCGCCCACCGTGTCCGGCGACGATCTGGAGCTGATCGTCGACGCCGACGCCGACCTGTACTCGGCGGCGCAGACCGCCGAACTGGCCGCGGACCTGGCGGCGTTCATCGAGCGCTGCCTGGCCGATCCGCAGGTCGCGCTGGGCGCGCTGACCGCTGCGCCGGCCGCCGAGTCCGAATGGCGGTCCATGTTCGGCACGGACGACCTGTCGGCGGCTCGGCCGCGTGATCCGCGACGGATCGGCGAGCGCATCGACGCCGTGCCGGCCGACGCCGTCGCGGTGATCTGCGGCGACGAGTCGCTCACCTTCGGTGAGCTGCGGCAGCGGGCCGACGCCCTCGCCGCTCGCCTCGGTGCGTGCGGCTCCGAGGATCTGGTCGCCGTGGCCGTGCCTCGCGGCGTCGAGCTCCTGGTGGCGCTGCTGGCGGTGCATCGTGCGGGCGCGGCGTTCGTCCCGCTCGACCCGAACTTCCCCGAGGAACGACTCCGCGCGACGCAGGCCGACGCACATCCGGTCGCCGTCATCGAGGGCGTCGACCTGCGGGTCCGCCGCCTGCGCGACGGCGGTGCGGCCACCGCTCTCAGTGCGGGCGACTCCCCCGCCTACGTCATCTACACCTCGGGTTCGACGGGCGTCCCGAAGGGCGTGGTCGTCAGCCATCGGGCGCTCGGCAACTTCGCCGACGACATGACCGCCCGCCTCGGCTACCGTCCCGGACGCACGCTGGTGGCGGTGACCACCATCGCCTTCGACATCTCGATCCTCGAAACACTGGTGCCGCTGGCGGCCGGCATGACCGTCGTGGTCGCGACCACCGCGCAGGTCCACGACCCGGCACTGCTGGCCGGGGCGGTGCGCACCCACCGGGCCGACGTCCTGCAGGCGACGCCGTCGCTGTGGTCGGCGTTCCTCGACGGCGCTCCCGCCGGGGCGCTCGACGGCGTCGACGTTCTGGTCGGCGGCGAACCGCTGCCGCCCGAGGTCGCGGCCGGACTGCGGAACGCCGCGGCGTCGGTCCGCAACATGTACGGCCCCACCGAGACCACCATCTGGTCGACGACCGCCGTGGTCGACGACCCGGCCGACGTCGGCATCGGCACGCCGATCGCCAACACCGGGGTCCGCATCTTGGACTCCGCGCTGCGGCCGGTCGCGCCCGGACGACCCGGCGAGCTGTACCTGACCGGCGACGGCCTGGCCCGCGGCTACTTCGGTCAGTCCGCACTGACCTCCACCCGGTTCGTGGCCGACCCCTTCGGCCGCCCGGGCGCGCGCATGTACCGCACCGGAGACCTCGCGCGGCGGCGCGCCGACGGAGCGTTCGACTGCCTCGGGCGCACCGACCACCAGGTCAAGATCCGCGGATTCCGGATCGAGCTCGGCGACATCGAGTCGTCGTTGGTCGCCCATCCGAGTGTGGACCGCGCGGTTGTCGTCGCCCACGGATCGCGCCTGGTCGGCTACGTGACCGCGGCTCCGGGGGCCGACGCCGATCCGGTGGTGCTGCGTGCCCACGTCGCGTCCCTGCTGCCGGACTACATGGTGCCGGCGGCCCTGATCTCACTGGCCGAGATCCCGCTCACCCCGAACGGCAAAGTCGATCGGCGGGCACTGCCCGAGCCCGACTTCGCGGGGGCCGCGGGAAAGTCCCGCGAGCCGTCGACCGCGGTCGAGACGCTGCTCGCCGACCTGTTCGCCGACGTTCTCGACGTGCCGCGGGTCGGCGCCGACGACGACTTCTTCGCCCTCGGCGGCGACAGCATCACCGCGATGCGCATGGTCGCGCGGGCCGCGGCGGCCGGCCTCACCTTCTCCGCTCTCGACGTGTTCGACGGCCCGACGGTGGCGGCGCTCGCGGTGACCGCCGAACGACACGGCGTGGTGATCCCGGCGACCGGAGAAGCGGCCGCCGAAGCGGTGCGCGCTCCGGCGAACTCCGGCGGCACCACCGCCGGCATCTCCCTCGACGAACTCGACGAACTGACTGACGGGAACCTGCTGTGACCGAAACGACCGAACGCACCGCGCCTCCGGCCGTCGAAGACGTCCTGCCGCTGACGCCGCTGCAGGAGGCGATCGTCTTCCATTCGACGCAGCGCCGTGACGGGCACGACCCGTATCTGATCGTCGCCGACGTCGACCTCACCGAACTGCTCGACGCCGTGGACGACGAGCGCGTGCGGACCGCGGTCGGCGTCGTCGTCGACCGTCACGCGTCGCTGCGGACTTCGTTCACCCGCCGGCGCACCGGCCAGCCGGTCGCCCGCGTGCACGCTCGAGTTGCGGTCCCGTTCGAGGTGATCGCCTCCGACGACCTCGACGCCGTGCGCGCCGGGCTCCGCTCCGAGGGCGTGACGCTGACCTCGCCGCCGCCGGTGCGCTTCGTGCTGGTGCGTTCCGCCGGACGCGCATCACTGGTGCTGCTGGCCCATCACATCGCGGTCGACGGCTGGTCGCTGCACCGGATCTTCGACGAGATCGTCCGCGTCTGCCGCGGGGAGGAACTGCCGCCGGTGCGTCCGGTCAGCGACTTCCTCACCTGGCTGGGCGGCCGTCCCGCCGACGTCGACGTCTGGCGGCAGACCCTGGCGGGCGTCGAGCTGCCGACGCAGGTTCCCGTCGGCGCCGACACCGCGCCGTCGCTGACCTCCCGGGTGCTCGACGCCGATCGCTCGCGTCGGCTCCGGGAGCTGGCCCGCGGCAATTCGTCGACCCTCAACACTCTGGTCCAGGCCGCGTGGGCCCTGGTCCTGTCGGACATC
Source organism: Gordonia sp. (in: high G+C Gram-positive bacteria) (assembly GCA_047605365.1). Lineage (GTDB taxonomy): Bacteria > Actinomycetota > Actinomycetes > Mycobacteriales > Mycobacteriaceae > Gordonia. Next base: position 1,548 of record JASGFV010000020.1, on the reverse strand, counting down.
ACCGACACCGACGACGTGATCTTCGGAGCAGTGGTGTCCGGTCGCGACCCCGTGGTCGACGGCGTCGACGAGATGGTCGGCATGCTGGTGAACACGGTGCCGGTTCGCGTCCGCCTGGATCCGGCGGAGACCGTCGGCGCGCTGCTGCGCCGTGTGCAGCGCGAGCAGCTCGCGGTGCTGGGCCACCATCACACCGCCCTCGGCGACATCCAGAGCGCCGTCGGGATCGGCGAACTGTTCAACACGCTCGTGGTGTTCGAGAGCTTCCCGCGAGGCGAGGTCCGCCCGCACATCGAGGACGAGAACACCTACCCCGCGACGCTGCTGGTGGAGGACGAGCCGGAGATCCGGCTTCTGCTGGAGAGCCGCGGCGCCGACGCGGGACTGCTCGACGCCGTCGTCGGACAGCTCGAGACGCTGCTCGAGAGGCCCGAGTCGCCGGTCGGCCGGCTGCCGCGGTCGGACGCGAGCCGTCGCCCGGTGGAAGTTCGGGCCACCGAGTCGTCCTCGGACCATCCGTCGGTGAGCGAGCAGATCGCCGCCGCGGCACGACGTCACGCAGACCGAGAGGCGCTGCGCTTCGGCGACGTGACCGTCAGTTACGCCGATCTCGACGCCCGGGCCCGCGCGCTCGCGGGCGCGCTCGCCTCGCGGGGCGTCGGAGCCGAGTCGATAGTCGCCGTCCGCCTGGAGCGCGGCGTCGACATGGTCGTGGCCCTGCTCGGAGTGCTCCGCGCCGGAGCCGCCTACCTGCCGATCGACCCGTCGTACCCGGCGGCGCGGATCGCCTACATGCTCGACGATGCGCAGCCGAGCCTGGTGCTCGACGCGGACACGTTCGCCGAGCTGACCGATCTCGCCGCCGAACTCGGAGAGCAGCCCGAGGTGTTCGGGGCGCGACCGGACTCCCCCGCCTATCTCGTCTACACCTCCGGATCCACCGGGACCCCGAAGGGCGTGGTCGGCACGTCCGGGGCACTCGCCAACAGGATCGCGTGGGCGTCGCAGCGCTGGACCGGCCAGACGGTGCTGGCCAAGAGCTCGTTCGCCTTCATCGACGGCAGCACCGAGATCCTCGGGGCCCTGGCCGCGGGGGCGAGCGTCGTGCTGGCCGACGACGCGACCGCGCGCGACGCCGCGGCCCTGGCCGAGTTGGCGCAGGCCGCCGGTATCCGTCAGATCACCGCCGTCCCGTCGCTGGCGCGGGCGATGACCGAGTCGGCGGCCCGCGCCCTGACGCCGGAGCGCTGGATCGTGTCCGGCGAGCCGCTTCCGCCCGCCACCGCGGAGATCCTCGGCGGCGCCGGCGAGCTGGTGAACTCGTACGGATCGTCGGAGGTCGCCGGCGACGTCACCGCCGGTCCGATCACCGACCCGCGGCGCGTGGACGTCGGCTCCCCGGTGCCCGGCGCCCAGGTGCGCATCCTGGACCGCCGCCTGCGCGAGGTACCGGCCGGCGTCGCCGGCGAGGTGTACGTGGCCGGGGTGCAGGTGGCCCGCGGCTATCACCGCAGGCCCGGCCAGACCGCGGGGCGGTTCGTCGCCGAC
>JASGFV010000019.1:0-29002 GCA_047605365.1 Gordonia sp. (in: high G+C Gram-positive bacteria) | reverse complement strand
CCGGCGACTAGTCCTTTCACTTCTGAATTCATCGCCGTGAAGCGGCTCCTCCCTTTTTCGGGTTGAGCCGCTTTTCGCGTCTCGAAATCCGGCCGGCTCACGCCACGGCGGAAACCCCGAGAGTGGCCTGCACCTGCATCCAGTGCGCCAGATCCTCGCAGCCGGTGGTGTCCGGGTCGGTCAGCGGTGCCATCCGATACGGCTCGGTTCCATACGAGACGTGCCGTCCGCCCGAGCCGTTCTGCAGCCCGAAGCCGCCTATCTGCACTGCCCGAGGCAGATAGCCGAGCACTTCGCGCCGCGCATTGGCCAGCCGGCGGACGTCGCGCCGCCACTGCGACGGGCCGATCCGTGTCTTGGCGGCGTTCTGCATCCGCCGGCTCGCCACGCGGGCGTACACGTCGGTGAGCCAGAGCCGGGTCTGCCGACCCGACAGCGTCGGTGTCAGATCGGCGACGTCGCGCAGCAGCGAATCGGCGCTCGCGTTGCAGATCATGTCGTGCGGGTCGCCCACCCAGTAGGCCGGAATCTCACCGGGCAGATCCGGTCCGGCACCGGCCACTCCCCAGCCGTCGCAGCCGCGCACCACTCCCGGCGGCTGATGCGGATCAGCGATGAATCCGACTGCGGCCACCTTCGGCAGCAGCTGCGCCGCCGCCGGGTGCGACAGCAACGCCCGGATGACCACTGCGCCCTGCGAGTAGCCGATCACCATGACCGGACCGTCCGCGGCGGCGATCGCGTGCGACAGATTGGTGACGCCGGCCGACACGCTCTCCAGGTAGCAGACGCCGCCTGGCTCCGGAGCCGGCCCGTAGCTCGCCGGATAGGGCACCCAGCGGGCGACGAAACGCTCGTCGAGAGCGTCGGTGACCGCGGCCAGCATTCCGGTGACCTGCGTGCGCTCGTCGCCGCAGTAGGACTCGCCGGTGCCGCCTACCGCGAGGACCGTGATCGGTTCGCGATTTCTCATGTCATCGAGTCTGCCGACTGCGACTGGGAGGCTTCCGGTCACTGTACTGAACGTCGGCTGAGAACCTCACCGCTGACAAGAAGGGCACCAGAACAGGTTGCGGCCTTCCATCTCCTGCCAGGCGACGGGTGTCCCGCAGATGCGGCACGGTTCGCCGGTGCGGCGGTACACGTATGTGCGCGGCCGGTCCGGCGCATAGGCCGGGGCGCCGTGATCGTCATTCGGGCGAACGACGTGGATGTGCCCCTTGCGAACGCCGATCGGCATCAGCTCGAGCAGGTCCGACCACATCTCGTCGAACTCGGCTCGGCTGACCGCGACGCCGAGGCGCATCGGGTCGACGCCCGCTCGGAACAGGACCTCGGCGCGGTAGATGTTGCCCACTCCGGCCAGCACTTTCTGGTCCATCAGCAACGAGCCGATGGGCCGTCGCGAACGGGAGATCGCCGCCCATGCCCTCTCGGGATCGGCGTCGTCGCGCAGCGGATCGGGCCCGAGTCGCGCGATCAGTGCATCGAGCTGATCGGGGGTGTACAGCTCGCAGGCGTTGGGGCCCCGAAGGTCGACCCCGATCTCGCGGCCGACCATCCGCATCCGCACCTGACCGGTCGGCGGCTCCATCGGGACGGGCTCTTCGCTGAACTTGCCGTAGATGCCGAGATGGATGTGCACGATCCGGCGGACGGCGGCGCGGCCGCGCCGCCCGTCGTCGTACCGGCAGATCAGATGTTTGCCCCAGGCCTCGGCGCGCCGGAACACCATGCCGTCGAGCAAGGCGGCCTCATGGGCGAACCGGCCCTGCGGGCTGCTGACACGGACGTGCTGGCCGCCGAACTGGCGTTGCTGCCGCCGCGCCAATCGATGCAGCACGTGACCTTCTGGCACCGGGGCGAGGGGTGAAGATCAGTCGCCGCTGGGCAAGAAGTTCTTGCCGGTGGCCTCGTAGTCGGCAAGCAGGTCGATGCGACGCTGGTGGCGCTCCTCGTTCGACCAGGAGGCTCCGACGAAAGCGTCGACGATGGCCAGCGCCTCCTCCTTGGAGTGCATGCGGCCGCCGACGCCGATCAGCTGAGCGTTGTTGTGCTCACGAGCCAGCTGTGCGGTCTCTGTGCTCCAGGCCAGTGCGCAGCGAGCGCCCTTCACCTTGTTCGCGGCGATCTGCTCACCGTTGCCGCTGCCGCCCAGCACGATGCCGAGGCTGCCCGGATCGGCGACGACGCGTTCGGCCGCCTCGATGCAGAACGGCGGGTAGTCGTCGAGTGCGTCGTAGCGGTGAGCTCCGCAATCGATCACTTCGTGGCCCGCGGCCCGAAGGTGTTCGGCGATATCATTCTTGCGTTCGAATCCGGCATGGTCGGCACCGAGGTAAATGCGCATGAACGCCACTATAGATTGGTGGGGTGGATACCCACGCGCCAATCCCCTCAGTCCCCGGCGTCGACGACCCCAAGATCGTCGACAAGCCTCAGCACGTCCCCGGACCCGACGCTGTCTGGCGACCGCCCGCGAAGTACGCGGGACGGCCGCAACGACATCCGTGGGAGATTCCGTCGCTGGTCGTCGTCATCTTGTTCACCGTCGCGTTCTACGCGCTGGCGATCGTAGTCGTCGCGATCGGCTCCCTCAACGAGCTGTTCCTGCTGACGCTCGGCGCGCCGTTGCTCATCTTCCTGGTCCGCGGCATGACCTACGCTCAGCAGCGGGTGAACGGCGTCCAGATGTCGCCCACCCAGTTCCCCGACGGGTACCGGATCCTGGTCGAGGCGGCCTCCCGCTACGGCCTGGAGTACGTGCCCGACGGCTACGTCATCAACGGCAACGGCGCGATCAACGCCTTCGCCTCGGGCCACGGCTTCCGTCGCTACGTGGTGATCTACTCCGACCTGTTCGAGGTCGGCGGCCGCGCGCGCAGCCCCGAGGCGCTGGAGTTCGTGATCGGCCACGAGGTCGGGCACATCGCCGCCGGGCACGTCTCCTACTGGCGTCAGCTGTGCAGCGCCGCCGGGATGAGCGTCCCGTTCCTCGGGCCGCTGCTGTCTCGCGCCCAGGAGTACACCGCGGACAATCACGGCTACTTCAACCATCCCGCGGGCGCCCCGCCGGCCATCGGCCTGCTCGCGGCCGGCAAGTACATGCTGACCGGAGTCGACTTCGACCAGTTCGCCGACCGCGCCACGCAGGAGAAGGGCTTCTTCGTGACGCTGGTGAACCTGCTCGCGTCGCACCCGGTCCTCACCTGGCGTGCGGCCGCGCTGCGCGACCGTACCAAAGCCGGCGCGATCTTCCGCCGTCCGCGCAGCACCATGCGAGGCATCGGCAGCGGGCATGCGACGCCGATCCCGACTCCCCCGCAGCCGGCGCAGGTCGCGCCGGGCAGCCTCCCGAACGGGATGTCGGCTCCGCCGAAGTTCTAGAAGGCCTCGACAGGCTCAGCCGGCACTCGCTCCGTGAGCCTGTCGAAGGGTCGAAGCGTCAGTCGAACTGCGGGTCTTCGGTGCGGGTCCGCTTGAGCTCGAAGAAGTGCGGGTACGACGCGAGGGCGACGACGCCGTCCCACACCTTGCCGGCGTCCTCGCCGCGCGGGATGCGCGACAGGACCGGACCGAAGAAGGCGACGTCGTTGACGTGGATGGTCGGGGTGCCGACATCGTCGCCGACCTTGTCCATGCCCCGGTGGTGGCTGAGGCGGATCTTGTCGTCGAACTCGGTCGACGATGCGGCGCCGGCGAGGTCGGCCTCCAGTCCGGCAGCGGCCAGCGACTTCTCGATGAGCGAGTCGAAGTCCTTGTTTCCATTGTCGTGGATCTCGGTCCCCATCGCCGCGTAGAGCGGGGCGAGCACCTCGTCGCCGTGCTTGTCGGCCGCGGCGGCCAGCACCCGAACCGGCTTCCACGCATCCTTGAGGATCTCGCGGTACGAGTCGGGGATGTCCTTGCCCTCGTTGAGCACGGCGAGGCTCATGATGTGGAAGTTCACCTCCAGCGGCCGGACCTTCTCGGCCTCCAGAATCCAGCGTGAGGTGATCCAGCACCACGGGCACAGCGGGTCGAACCAGAAGTCGACGCGATCTTCGTCAGCCATGAAGTCCATTGTTACCACCGCGGCGCGCACGTCGTCGCCGGAGATCTTCCGCGCGCCCGTGACACCCGGTAACGATCGCCCGAGCGTGTCCGATATGCGAAGTGTGACGACGCTCACGACGAGGCGGGGCGGGACCGAAAGGAAACTGGACATGCGTACTCGAACGACTCTCGCCGGCGCCGCGCTCGCGGCCGCCGCCCTCGGCACCACCGCGTCGGCACCCGAGTCAGGGGCCCAGCCGATCCCGCAGATGCCCGCCATCGGAGTCTCGATCAGCGGGCTTGTCATACCCGGGCCGGCGGTGGTGTTCGTCCACGCCCAGCCTGCGTCGAGCACGTGGCAGACCAGGTTCTCGGTCCACACCGATCCCGCGGTCTGCGCCGGCTCCGCGGCGGGAATGCTGGTCAAGATCAGCTACGTGAACCCGGGCGGCATGCGCACCGGCGGCGCCACCCTCAATCCCTGCCCGAACGTCAAGGTGGGCCCGCAGTTCGCCGATCTGGACACCAACTCCGGACAGATCTACACCACGTCGGTCATCGTCGGATCCAATTACCGTCCGAACGCCGGTCAGCCCTCTCTGCCGGGATTCGGCACGTTCCGACGCTGACCGCTCTGCAGCCCTTCGTCTCGCCCGACGTCCCTGACGGCGCCGGGCGAACCGCACTACAGTCGTCGGTGTGACTGCACCGAATCTGACTCGCGCCACCGCCCAGGAGCGCGCCGCCCTGCTCGACGTCCAGAACTACCTGATCGACCTCGATCTGACCGACGGCTCCGGAGCCCCCGGCGAGGCCACGTTCCGGTCCACCACGACGGTGACGTTCACCGCAGACCCCGGATCGAGCACTTTCATCGAACTGGTTGCGCCGCAGCTGATCTCAGCGACTCTCAACGGCACCGACCTGGATGTGGCCACGTTCGACGAGGCGACCGGCCTCTCCCTGCCCGGACTGGCCGCCGACAACACCCTGACCGTGGTCGCCGACTGCGCGTACTCGAACACCGGAGAAGGCCTGCATCGCTTCGTCGACCCCGCCGACGGCGCGGTGTACCTGTACAGCCAGTTCGAGACCGCCGACGCCAAGCGCATGTTCGCGTGTTTCGATCAGCCTGATCTCAAGGCCACCTACTCGGTCAGCGTGCTGGCGCCGACGGACTGGAAGGTGATCTCCAACGGGGCCGTCGAGACCACCGCCGAAGAGGACGGCGCCACGCGCACCGTCTTCGCCACCACCGAAGTGATGAGCACGTACCTCGTCGCCTTGATCGCCGGGCCGTACGCGACCTGGACCGACGAGTTCACCGACGAGCACGGCACCATCCCGCTGGGCCTGTTCTGCCGCGCGTCGCTCGCCGAGTTCATGGACGCCGACCGGCTGTTCACCGAGACCAAGCAGGGCTTCGGCTTCTACCACCGCACCTTCGGAATCCCCTACGCGTTCGGCAAGTACGACCAGCTCTTCGTGCCCGAGTTCAACGCCGGCGCCATGGAGAACGCGGGCGCGGTGACCTTCCTGGAGGACTACGTCTTCCGGTCGCGCGTCACCAAGTACCTGTACGAGCGCCGTGCCGAGACCGTCCTGCACGAGATGGCGCACATGTGGTTCGGCGACCTCGTCACCATGACGTGGTGGGACGATCTGTGGCTCAACGAGTCGTTCGCGACCTTCGCCTCAGTGCTGTCGCAGGTGGAGGCCACCGAGTACACGAACGCCTGGACGACGTTCGCGAACGTCGAGAAGTCGTGGGCGTATCGCCAGGACCAGCTGCCGTCGACCCACCCGATCGCCGCGGACATCCCGGATCTCGCCGCCGTCGAGGTCAACTTCGACGGCATCACCTACGCCAAGGGTGCGTCGGTGCTCAAGCAGCTCGTCGCCTACGTCGGACTCGAGCCGTTCCTGGAAGGTCTGCGCGCCTACTTCGCTGCGCACCGCTACGGCAACGCCACCTTCGACGACCTGCTCCGAGCCCTGGAGAGCGCGTCCGGCCGCGACCTGTCGGACTGGGGCGGCCAGTGGCTCAAGACCACCGGCATCAACGTCATGCGGCCGGAGTTCACCCTCGACGACGAGGGCCGCTTCGCGTCGTTCGCCGTCGTGCAGGAGGGCGCGGCCCCGGGAGCCGGCGAGACGCGCGTGCACCGCATGCGCATCGGCGTCTACACCGACGACGGCGCAGGCAAGCTGGTCCGCACCCACAGCGTGGAGCTCGACGTGGAGGGCGAGCGGACCGAGGTCGCCGACCTGATCGGCGTGGCCCGCGGCGAACTGGTGCTGCTGAACGACGACGATCTGACCTACGCGTCGGTGCGGCTCGACGCCGACTCGCTGTCGACGGCCACCGCCCGCATCGGCGACATCGCCGATCCGATGCCGCGCACGCTGGTGTGGTCGGCCGCCTGGGAGATGACCCGGCAGGCCGAGATGTCCGCGCGCGACTTCGTGGCCCTCGTCTCCCGCGGCATCGCCGCCGAGACTGAGGTGGGCGTGGTGCAGCGCGTGCTGCTGCAGGCCACCACGGCGCTGGAGTCGTACGCCGAACCCGGCTGGGCGGCGCAGAGCGGCTGGCCGCAGTTCGCCGACCGCCTGCTGGAGCTGGCCCGCGACGCCGAGGCCGGCTCCGACCATCAGCTGGCTTTCGTCAACACGCTGCTCGGCGGCGTCACGTCGGCCGCGCAACAGCCGGTCTTCCAGTCGCTCCTCGACGGCGACGACCCCGCCTCCGTCGGACTACCCGGCCTGACCGTCGACGCCGACCTGCGCTGGAAGCTGGTCCGCGCCCTCGCCGCAGCCGGCACGATCGACGCCGAGTCGGCGGCCAGCCCGGTCATCGACGCCGAGGCCGAGCGCGACAACACCGCGGCCGGCGCCCGTCAGGCCGCCGCGGCGCGGGTCAGCCGCCCGTCGCGGGAGGTGAAGGAAGCGGCGTGGACGACCGCGCTGGACGACGACCAGATCGCGAACATCACCATCCGCTCGATCGTCGACGGCATCGTGCGCCCGGGTCAGGCCGAGCTGCTCGCTCCCCTGCGTGACGTGTACTTCTCGAAGGTCTCCGACGTCTGGGCCCGCCGCAGCAGCGAAGTGGCGCAGACCGTGGTGATCGGCCTGTACCCGTCGTGGGACGTCAGCGAAGACGGGCTGGCCGCCGCCGACGCCTTCCTGGCCTCCGGAGACGTCCCGCCGGCCCTGGCTCGCCTGATCTCCGAGGGCCGCGACGGCGTCGCCCGGTCGCTGCGCGCCCGGAAGTTCGACGCCTCCTGAGTCGGAGGCTCAGACTCTGAGGAAGTGGTCGCCACTTGACCACTTCCTCAGTGTTTGGAGTTCCGATCCGACACAAACGACGCTGGGCCCCGCCGAATGGCGGGGCCCAGCGTCGTAAGGAGAGAACTACGGGCGTGCAACGGCCGTCGCCATCACGCGCAGCGCGGAGATCAGGCCGTTGATCAGTTCGTTCTGACGGAACGAGCTGAGGGCGGCGGTCACCCCGAGCTCGGCGACGCGGTCGTTCACGCGGCCGGCGACGCGGGCGCCGGACACGACCACCACCTCGCGGGTGTTCGGCGACACCGCGATGAGCGCGCCGTTGGCGGGCTCGGGAGCCTTGGCCAGGACGTCGCGGGCGCCGGCGACGGCGTCCGCGCCGAGGTCGCCCAAGTACACCGAGAAGCGGACCTCGGCGACATTGCTGGTCTCACGCAGCGCGTCATCGAGCGAGATCAGCTCTTCGCGGGTGAACGGCGGGTTCGCGAATCCCTGGCCGGGGAACAGCGCGGTCGAGACGCGACCACTGGGCGTGACCTCAGAGCCGAGGGGCAGGCCCTCGCTGTTGAAGACGCCGTTCGGATTGATGACGGCAGGACCGGCCTGCGAGATCTCACCACTTGCCACTTGCGGAACCTCCATCGGTGTCGCCCGGCTCGAGGTGACGAGCCAGAGCCATCGGCTCGATCTCCGTGGCGCTGAACAGCGCCGGAGCCCGATCCCAGGGCTGATCCAGCGTGTACTTCGACTCCTCGGGGCGCTTGGTGCCCCAAGAGAACGCCATGGAGACGACACAGGCCGCCACCATCAGCAGACACAGCACGACCACTGCCATTCCGACGGGGACAATCAGGTCTTCCACGCCCCACCCTTTCGATCAACGCTTGCGAACGACGCCCGACAGCAGACAAGCGTCGTGACCTGCCCTCGTGCAGATCGTCGGATCTAATCTAACCCACCGCACCGGTCCTTGTACGCACCAGGCCCTACAGAGCGTCGTAGATCCACGACAGTGCGCAACAATGGACATGTGAGCACGTTCTACGAGCAGGTCGGCGGCGAGCCGACGTTCCGTCAGATCACCGAACGCTTCTACGCGGAGGTGGCCGAGGACGAGATCCTGCGACCGATGTATCCCGAGGAGGACCTCGGGCCCGCGGAACGTCGCCTGCGGCTGTTCCTGGAGCAGTACTGGGGCGGTCCGGGCACCTACGGACAGGAGCGGGGACACCCCAGGCTGCGGATGCGGCACGTCCCGTACAAGATCGGCCCCATCGAGCGCGACGCCTGGTTGCGCTGCATGATGATCGCCATCGAGGCGGTTCCGGCGGACGTGCTCGACGACGAGCATCGCACCGCGATGGTCGACTACATGAAAATGGCCGCCCAGTCGCTGATGAACAGCGCCGTCTGACCGGTCCGACGGACCTCGCGAAGCCGACACAGGCGGGTCTCCGGGCGTACGTGAACGCCCGATGAGCAACGGGCATGGAAGAATCAACCCTTGTGACCGTTCACAATCCGATTCCGGCTCCCGGCGACGACGCCCCGTGGTGGCGTGACGCGGTCGTCTATCAGATCTATCCGCGCTCGTTCGCCGACGCGAACGGCGACGGCGTGGGCGACCTCGCCGGCATCCGCGAGCGCCTCGGCTACCTCGAGCTGCTGGGCGTCGACGCGATCTGGCTGTCGCCGATCATGCGTTCCCCGATGGCGGACCACGGCTACGACGTATCCGACCCGCGGGACGTGGACCCGCTGTTCGGCGACCTCGCCACGTTCGACGCGCTGATCGCCGAAGCGCACGACCGGGACATCCGGGTGACGCTCGACGTGGTGCCCAATCACACCAGCAACCAGCACGAATGGTTCGCCCGGGCGCTGGCTTCGGCTCCGGGCAGCCCGGAGCGGGCCCGCTTTCACTTCGCCCCCGGGCGCGGTGAGAACGGCGACGAGCCGCCGAACAACTGGCCTTCGGTCTTCGGCGGGTCGGCGTGGAGCCGGATCCGCGAGGCCGACGGCGAACTCGGCGAGTGGTACCTGCACTTGTTCGCCCCCGAGCAGCCGGATCTGAACTGGGACAACCCGGAGGTCTTCGACGACCTCGAGCGCACCCTGCGGTTCTGGCTGGACCGCGGCGTCGACGGATTCCGGATCGACGTCGCACACGGCATGGCCAAGCCCGCCGGACTCCCCGACCTGGAGAATCCGTCGACGATCCTGCAGCACGCCGACGACGACCCGCGTTTCAACAACGAGGGCGTCCACGAGATCCACCGGCGCATCCGCGCGGTGCTCGACGAGTACCCGGGCGCCGCGAACGTCGGCGAGGTCTGGGTCGACTCGCCAGAGACCTTCGCCAAGTACATCCGGCCGGACGAACTGCACCTCGGATTCAACTTCACGCTCCTCAAGACGCCGTTCGAGGCGGATGCGCTGCGGGCGGCGATCGACGAGTCGATGCTCGCCACCACCGCCGTCGGCGGGGTCCCGACCTGGACGCTGTCGAACCACGACGTGGTGCGCGAGGCGACCCGCTATGCGCCGTCGACGGCCGAGCTCGCGCAGCTTTACAGCGGCGACGAGGCGGCGCTGACGCGCTTGTCGGAGGCGATCGGCATCGCCCGTGCTCGCGCGATGGCGCTGGTCGAGCTGGCGCTGCCCGGCACGGTCTTCATCTACAACGGCGCCGAGCTGGGTCTGCCGAACGCCGACTTGCCCGACGAGGCACTGGTGGACCCGGTGTTCACCAACTCCGGCGGCACGGTGCGCGGCCGCGACGACTGCCGGGTGCCGATCCCGTGGGAGGGCGACGAGCCGCCGTTCGGGTTCAGCACGAACCCGGACACCTGGCTGCCGATGCCCGCCGACTGGGACCGGTTCACCGTCGAGTCACAGCTCGAGGACGTCTATTCGACGCTGTCGCTGTACCGGCAGGCCATCGAGTTGCGGTACGCGCGGCCGGAGTTCAGCGGCGACACCGTCTCCTGGTACGGCGCACCCGGCGGCTGCCTGGCGTTCCGCCGGACCGGCGGACTGATCTGCGCGCTGAACACCACGGAGTCGCCGATCCCGCTCCCCCACGGTCAGGTCATGCTGGTCAGCATGCCGCTGGAAGACGGTCTGCTGCCCCCGAACTCGGCGGCCTGGCTGATCTGAGGTCTGGTCTCGATCCCAGTCATGGTGATCGAGCCGTGTCGAGATCCGGCCGCGACGTCGAGCGTTACAGCACTGACAGGTTCATGGCGGCGCTGCGCTGGTAGACGGCGCCGAAGCGGGCGTCGATGCGGACCCACGCCGACGAGGCGCGGACCCGGATGGGTTCGGCCGGGTCGATGGCGTCCAGTGCCGAGTCCTCGCTGATCTCGCGACCGCGGGCGTCGCGGACGAAGCCCATCGCGGTCAGCGCGAACACCGCACGCATGGAGATCCGGGCGGAGGTCCCGTCGTCGCCGGTCACGTCGAGCACTTCCTGATCCAGCAGCGACGGCGCCGGGCCGAGGGCGCCGGACGACGTCCGCGCCACTTCGGCGCCCTTGCGCGACAACGCGATCACGTCGCGCGCGGGCACGTCGTCGAGGTGCGTGAAGCCCGCCTCCGGCGGGAGTGCCCCCTGCCAGGCGGCCGGCAGCGCGAACCCGGCGTCGACCTTCTCCGCGCCGGACGCGAGTGACGCCTCGACGGTCGCGGCGTCACACACCAGGTCCGACGGCTCGGCCTCGGCGACCACGGCGCGCGTCGCGAGGACGTCGAATCCGGTCCGGACCCAGAGCCCGGTGAGGCCGTCGCCGCGCCGCTTGGCGCGGAACACGCCGGAGTCGTCGATCCGGCGCGCGCGCCTCACGAACGCTGCGAGGTCCGCCCGATCGGCGTCGCCCTTCGGGAGGAAATACCTTGTCGGAGAGGTCATTTCGCCGAGTCGCGGACGAAGAACTGCAGGTATTGCTTCTCTTCGGGAGACATCCGGCGCGGCCGCTGGGTCTCGATGTCGAACGACACCAGCTGCGTGCTCGCCACCACCGCGGGCTTCGAGTGCGGGTCCGCACCGTACGGCCGCACCTCGTAGCCGACGGTGAAGTCGACCGCCCGCAACCGCTCGACGAACATCGTCACCGAGATCGGCGACTCGTCGTGCCGGATCTGCCCCTGGTACTTCACGTGCAGATCGGCGACGAGGCAGCCCTTGCGCATCGCGGCGGTCGGTCGCCCGTCGTAGAAGAGCCACGGAATCCGTGCCTCCTCCAGCAGAGTGACCATCCGTGCATGGTTGATGTGCGCAAAGACGTCCATGTCGGACCAGCGCACCGGCACCTGTACGACGTAACCGTCGTCGGTCCGCTTCCCTTCGTCCTCGAACAGTCTCCGGGTCGGATCCTCGGCCGGCATGCGCTCCTCCTCGTCACGGCGCGACTAGCACCGAAACGGTCGTCCGGCCCGCGCCTCACACCACACTACGCAACGCCCGCACCGCCACCGTGAGAGCCGCGAAGTCGGCGTCGCCCGACTCCTTCAGCTCGGTCAGCGTGCCGTGCACGCGGGCGAGCGTCGTCGATCGCGACGACTCCCACTCGGCGATCTTCAGCTCCGACGACTCCTCCGGATCGCTCATCTCCAGGATCGCCAGGGTGAACGCCCGCACCAGCGAATGCAGGTCGTCGCGCAGCGCCAGGCGCGCCAGCAGATGCCAGCGGTCCACCCGCGGCAACGCGTTGACGTGCGCCAGCAGCTCGTCGATGTCGTAGTGCTCGAGCACCGCGAAGGCCAGGTCACCGACCTCCTCGGGATCGCGGTCGGTGATCTCCGCGACGTCGAGCACGTCCAGCAGGTGCAGCCGGAACCGATTGCGTGCGACGTCGCGCGCCAATCCAGGATCTGCCCCGTCGCCGACGTACTGGTCGGTGAGCAGGTCGACGGCGTCGGCGATGGTGGGCCGCGCCCAGACCTCGATCCGGTCGGTCAGTTCAGCCGCCCGCGCGTACCGGCCGGAGTCCGCGGCGATCGCCAGCGGCTGCGGCCGATGCTCCAGCAGCCACCGCCCCGCGCGCGAGGTCAGCTCGCGCGCCTCGACGGTCATCTTGTCGATCACCGACACCGGAACGTCCGCGGCCCGGATCCGGCCGATCAGCTCGGCCAGCCCGAACACCCTCGCCGCGACGACGTAGGCGCGCACGGCGTCCTCGGTGCCGGCCGTGGTGCTCTCGGCCATCCGGTACAGGTACGTCATGCCCCCGTCGTCGACGATGTGGTTGACCAGCTGGGTGATCACGATCTCGCGGTGCAGACGGTGATGCTTGATCCCGTCGGCGAACCGCTCGCGCAACGGCCCCGGGAAGTAGTCCAGGGCGAGGGAGTCGAAGAACTCGTTGTCGCCGAGCGCCGAAGTGAGCAGCACTCCCTTGGCGTTCAGCTTCACGTGCGCCATGACGGTGGCCAGCTCCGGGCTGGTCAGGCCGCGACCGAGGTCGCTCGCCTTGCGCGCGGCCAGCGCCTTCGGGGTCGGCAGGGCTTCGAGTTCGAGGTCGACGCCGTCGCGGGCCAACTGCCGCAGCAACCGCCCGTACAGGTCGGCCTCGTTGCCGGCGACGCTGCGCGCACAGCCGAGTTCGGCGTTCTGCGCGACGTTGTCGTCGAGCACCAGGTGCGCCACCTCGCCGGTCATCGACGCCAGGAGCGAATCCCGGTCCGCCGCGACGAGACCGCCCGACGACACCTGCGACGCGAGCAGGATCTTGATGTTCACCTCGTGGTCGGAGCAGTCGACGCCGGCCGAGTTGTCGAGGGCGTCGGAGTTGATCCGCACCCCCGACAGGTCCGCTTCGATACGCCCGCGTTCGGTGACGCCCAGGTTGCCGCCTTCACCGACGACCTTGGCGCGCAACTGATTTCCGTTGACCCGGATGGTGTCGTTGGCCTTGTCGCCGACATCGGCGGACGACTCCGTCGACGCCTTCACGTAGGTGCCGATGCCGCCGTTGAACAGCAGATCGACCGGCGCCAGCAGCACCGCCCGGATCAGTTCCGGCGGCGAGAGCGCACCGACGTCGTGCGGCAGTCCGAGCGCCGCGGCGACCTGCGGCGACACGCTGATCGACTTCTGCTCGCGCGACCACACGCCGCCGCCCTCGCTGATCAGCGACTTGTCGTAGTCGGCCCACGACGACCGCGGCAGCGCGAACATCCGCTTGCGTTCGGCGAACGACGACGCCGCGTCCGGATCCGGATCGAGGAAGATGTGCCGGTGGTCGAACGCCGCGACCAGCCGGATGTGCTCGGACAGCAGCATCCCGTTGCCGAAGACGTCGCCGCTCATGTCGCCGATGCCGACGACCGTGAAGTCCTCGGTCTGCGTGTCGACGTCCATCTCCCGGAAGTGCCGCTTGACCGCCTCCCACGCGCCGCGGGCGGTGATGCCCATCGCCTTGTGGTCGTACCCGACCGAACCGCCGGAGGCGAAGGCGTCGCCGAGCCAGAAGCCGTAGTGCGCGGCGATGGCGTTGGCCGTGTCGGAGAAGCTGGCGGTGCCCTTGTCCGCGGCCATCACCAGGTACGGGTCGTCGCCGTCTCGGCGGACCACGCCCTCGGGCGGCACGATCGCACCGGACTCGTGGTCGAGGTTGTCGGTGATCTGAATCAGCGACGCCACGTACGCGCGGTAGCAGTCGGTGCCCTCGGCGCGGTAGGCCGCCTGGTCGGCAGCGGCGTCGCCGGTGGGCGACGGCGCGCGACGCACCACGAACCCGCCCTTGGCTCCGACCGGCACGATCACCGCATTCTTGACCGCCTGCGCCTTCACCAGACCGAGGATCTCGGTGCGGAAGTCCTCGCGGCGATCCGACCAGCGACAGCCGCCGCGGGCGACGCCGCCGAAGCGCAGGTGCACACCCTCCACCCGCGGCGAGTGAACGAAGATCTCGAATTCGGGCCGCGGTTCGGGCGCCTGCGGAATGTCGCGGGTGCTGAGCTTGATGGCGATCGTCGGGTAGTACGGGTCGTCGATCTCGGTGCAGCCTGCGGACTCCGGCCGGTAGTAGTTGGTCCGCAGCGTCGCCGCGACGGTGGCGGCCAGCGCCGAGATGACCCGGTCGGCGTCGAGGCTGAGGACCTCGGCGAGTCCGGCGTCGAGTCGCGTACGGGCCGCGGCACGTCGTGCGTCGCGCTCGTCGTCGGGCACCGCAGGATCCAGCGACGCCGTGAAGTAGCCCACCAGGTCGCGGGTCACTTCGCGGTGCGCGCCCAGGATCTCGGCGGCGTGGTGAGAGCTGTAGCTGAAGCCGCACTGCCGCAGGTAGCGGACGTAGGTGCGGACCAGCGAGACCTCGCGGCAGGTCAGTCCGGCCCGCAGCACCAGTTCGTTGAGGTTGTCGGTCTCGGTGTGTCCGAGCCACATCTTGCGGAACGCCTCGGCCACCCGCTGCTGGGTGTCCGCATCGCCGTCGACCACGACGTGCGGTGCCGGGGCGACGGCGAACTCGTAGACGCGCACCACGACACCGTCCGGCCGGTGCAGCGCGTACGGATGCTCGTCGATCACCGTCAGTCCGAGGCTCTGCAGCATCGGAAGGACGTCGGTCAGCGCGGCGTCCTGTCCGGCCAGGTACAGGGTGAACGTCCAGGCCGCGGGATCGTCCATTCTCAGGTCGACGTGCAGATCGCCGGTGCGCAGAACCGCCGCCGCCACCAGGTCGTGGGCCGCGGCCGCCGGGTCGCGCTCTTCGCGGTACTGCGTGGAGACGCTGCCGATCAGCCCGGCAACGGCGGGTGCGTCCGCAACGGCGCCGAGCACCCGGTCGTCCCAGCTGCGCAGCGTCTCGGCCAACTGCTCCTGCAGACGGCCGCGGAACTCCGCGTTGGTCGACAGGTCCGGCCGGTCATTGCCGCCGGTCAGTCGCATCTGCAGGTGCAGCTGCGCCAACGGCGCCTGCGAGATCCGGGTGGAGAACTCCGTGTCTTCGCCGCCCAGCGCCTGTTCGAGGATCTCGATGGTCTGCGTCCGCATCCGGGTCGAGTAGCGGTCGCGGGGCATGAAGACCATCGCGCCGACGTTGTGACCGTCGGCGCCGACCCGCGCGAACAGCCGCAGTGAACGGTCGGTGTCCGCAGCGAGCAGCTCGGACACCCGTCGCGAGAGCTCTGCGACGTCGAGCGCGAAGAGTGCGTACAGCGGGTAGGTCTGCAGCAGCTCGATCGCCTGCAAACCGGAGTACGAGTCCTCCTCCAGTCCGAGCGACTTCAGCACTCCGGCGACCTTGCGCCGCACCACCGGGATCTCGCGCACTGACTGGTAGAGGCCCACCGAGGTGATCGCCCCGACGAACTGGTGCTCCACCGTGCCGTCCGAGAAGCGCAGCACCACCGGGTAGTCGGTGCGCAGCACTCCGGTGTCCAGGTACATCCGGTCGATCACCGGATGTCCGGGATCGTTCTCCAGGGGGCGCACCCGGATCACCGACCGGTCCGACCACACGCCGAGTCCCCGCGAACCGTCGCTGCGGGCGTAGCCGCAGGGCAGGAAGTTGCTTCCCCTCGCGAGCCATTGGATCAGTTCGCGGTACTCGGCGCGATCGGCTTCGGGGGCGATCGCCGAATCGGTCAGGCGGGTCAGCGCCTCCCGCATCCGGTCGGCGTCGCGTGCAGCGGCGCCCACCCGGCCGACGGCTGCCCGCACGGCCTCCTCGACGACCGCCGGCTCCACCTCGAGTGCCGGGAAGGTGCGGACCCTGATCCACGCCTCCGCGATCGGCTCGCCCGAGTCTCCGACACCGGTCAGCACACCGGACGTGTCTCGCTGCGCCGGCATCACCGGATGGTCGATCTCGGCCGCCGACAGCCCGCAGTGTGCGACGGCGGTCAGCACCGACTCGATCAGCAACGGCGCGTCGGCCGCGACCACCAGAACCGTGAGACCGTCCTCGTCGGACGACACCGAGACCACCGACTCCTCGAGCCGGCGGACTCGGCCGGCGGCAAGGTGTTCGATCACCCTCTCCCGAGCCGAAGCCCCACTCCCGTATCGGAGTGCGGCTCCGGAAATCAGCTGGTCTGTCATGGAATCGGCGAGCGTGTTCTCGGTCATCAAACCTCCTGACATGCACGCTATCGCCGACCCACGAGTAACACCGGCGGTTCGGAGCGCAAACGGCGAACGGCCCGCCGCAGTCGCCTGCGACGGGCCGTTCACTTCGAGAACACTCCGGATCCGGGCGCCCTACTTCTCGATCGTCGGATCGGCTTCCACCGAGTGCCGCAGTCCGGCCGCGAACGGCTCCTGCGGCGCCGGCGCCTCGTACGACGTCGTCGCTTCCTGGTCGACGACCCCGATGACGTCGGTCTGCGCGGCTGCCGGGGTCTCACCGATCACCGCGGTGTCTTCGGACGGCGCAGCGTCCTCGGTCGTCGCAATCGGTGCGGTGTCCTCCACGCCTGCGGTGCCGTCGGCGACGGTCGCGTCACCTGCGACCTCAGCGGCCGCGGCGTCGTCGTCAGCCGGCGGCACCGGCCGCCAGGCCAGCGCGAACGACGCTCCGACGATGCCGAACAGCGTACCCAGCACGAATCCGCCGAAGTTGGCGGCCGGGAACGCGACCAGCGCGATGACCATGGCGGAGAGACCCGCGACGACGCGGCTGTGCAGCCAGAACAAGGTCGCGAAGCCGCACAACGCCATGAGCACGGCGAGCAGTGTCGTCGAGACGCCCGAGATGGTCGACACGCTCAGAACCATGTCGCCGATCCGGAATCCGCTGAGCGCAGGCAGACTCAAGAAGATCGCCGAGATCAGGAGGCAGACTCCGCCGGCCATCGGGCGTTTGCGCGTCCAGCGGCGGAACTGCCGGTACTTCTCTTTCATGCCGAACCCACCGGTCTGCGAGCTCACTCGCACGAGGATTCGCCGCGGGTCACCGACACCTTGGCGTTCGAGACCGACAACTGCTCAGCGCGCAGTGCGATGACGTTGGCGTCGACGTTCAGGATCGCGGCGTTCGGCGCGGCGATCGCCGTGGCGAGCTTCGACGACTCGGCGTCGCGCGCCGGCTCGGACGCACCGACCACCACGTGCTGCAGCGTCATGTCCGCACCCAGACCGTCGACGTCCATCACCATGTTCTTCGCATGCGTGCTGGCGCCCGGCGCGTGGATGACCATGGTGACCGTGCCGAGGATCGGGATCTTCGGCGCCGACATCGCCAGGCACAGATCGTCGAGCGTCGCCGAACCCATCGTCACGACGACGGTCTCGACGCGCCCGTTGTTCACCGTCGCGATCGACCGCGGGTACACCGCGACGTCGGAGCCGTTCAGCTTCGACAGCGAGGCCTCGAAGTCCTCACCCGACACCGACATCTGAATCGGCACGTCGCCGCGGGCCATTCCGACACCCATCGCGGCGAAGATCGCCAGACCTCCGACGAGGCATCCCACAAAGATCTTCGGCCTGGTGGTCCGGACCTTCTTGACCTTGGTGGCCTTCCCCCCGTCAGCCGACTTTCGACCGAAACGCTTCATTCAGCTTCCTCCCAAAGCAGCGCTTCCCCCGATAGCGCAACGGTGCGAGCTTCCCTGACGAAAGCCTGAGAAAGCTCGCGAATCACTTAGATAGGGTACAGACCCGATCCGGGGGTCGCTGAGCTTCCCCCGGATCGTGATGTCAGTCTCGCGTGAGCTTGCGGTGCGTCACCCGGTGCGGGCGTGCGGCGTCGGCGCCGAGTCGCTCGACCTTGTTCGCCTCGTAGGCCTCGAAGTTGCCCTCGAACCAGAACCACTGGCCTTCCTCGACGTTGCCCTCCCACGCCAGGATGTGGGTGCAGGTCCGGTCCAGGAACCAGCGGTCGTGCGAGATCACCACGGCGCAGCCCGGGAACTGCTGCAGCGCGTTCTCCAGCGAGCTCAGGGTCTCGACGTCGAGGTCGTTGGTCGGCTCGTCGAGCAGGATCAGATTGCCGCCCTCTTTCAGGGTCAGCGCCAGGTTCAGGCGGTTGCGCTCACCGCCGGAGAGCACCTCCGACGGCTTCTGCTGGTCGGCGCCCTTGAAGCCGAAGGCGCTGACGTAGGCGCGCGACGGCATCTCGTTCTGGCCGACCTCGATGTAGTCGAGGCCGTCGGAGACGACCTCCCACACCGACTTCTTCGGGTCGATGTTGGCGCGGTCCTGGTCGACGTAGGACAGCTTGACCGTCTCGCCGACCTTGACCGTGCCCGAGTCCGGCTCCTCGAGCCCGACGATGGTCTTGAACAGCGTCGTCTTGCCGACACCGTTGGGGCCGATGACGCCGACGATGCCGTTGCGCGGCAGCGTGAAGCTCAGGTCCTTGATCAGCACGCGGCCGTCGAAGCCCTTGTCGAGGTTGTCGACCTCGACGACGATGTCGCCCAGGCGCGGCGGCGTCGGGATCTGGATCTCCTCGAAGTCGAGCTTGCGCTGCTTCTCGGCCTCGGCCGCCATCTCCTCGTAGCGGGCCAGGCGCGCCTTGTTCTTGGTCTGGCGGGCCTTGGCGCCCGAGCGGACCCACGCGAGCTCCTCCTTGAGGCGCTTCTGCAGCTTCTGGTCCTTCTTGCCCTGGACCTCCAGGCGCTCGGCCTTCTTCTCCAGGTAGGTGGAGTAGTTGCCTTCATACGGGTGCAGCTTGCCGCGGTCGACCTCACAGATCCACTGCGCGACGTGGTCCAGGAAGTAACGGTCGTGGGTCACGGCCAGGACGGCGCCCGGGTAGGTCGCCAGGAACTGCTCCAGCCACAGCACCGATTCGGCGTCGAGGTGGTTGGTGGGCTCGTCGAGGAGCAGCAGGTCGGGCTTGCTCAGCAGCAGCTTGCAGAGGGCGACGCGGCGTCGCTCACCTCCGGACAGGTGGGTGACGGGCGAGTCGCCGGGCGGGCAGCGCAGCGCGTCCATGGCCTGCTCGATCTGACTGTCGAGGTCCCAGGCGTCGTTGTTGTCCAGGTACTCCTGGAGCTTGCCCATCTCCTCCATGAGCTCATCGGAGTAGTCGGTGGCCATCAACTCGGCGATCTCGTTGTATCGCGCGAGGTTGGTGGCGACCTCGCCCATGCCCTCGAGGACGTTGTCCTTGACGTTCTTGTCTTCGTTGAGCGGCGGCTCCTGCAGGAGGATGCCGACGGTCGCCTCGGGGTCGAGGAAGGCCTCGCCGTTGCTCGGCTGGTCCAGGCCGGCCATGATCTTCAGGATCGACGACTTGCCCGCGCCGTTGGGGCCCACGACGCCGATCTTGGCGCCCGGGTAGAAGCTCATGGTGACGTCGTCGAGGATGACTTTGTCGCCGTGCGCCTTGCGCACCTTCTTCATGGTGTAGATGAACTCGGCCACTTGGGTGACTCTCCTAGCTGCGTGATTCCTCGGCCGGTACCGGCCGGATCTGTTTCGGTCGCTCGCCCGCCGGACACGGTGCGTCGGACGCGGGCGTCGACCGCCGCGGGAACCGTCGGACTCCCGGGCGTCGTCGGCGACTACTCTACCGACCTCCGCCGACAAGATCAGACTCGCGCCCGCCCGTCTGCTATCAGGGCGTCGTACACGCCGGCGAAGCGGGCGGCCAGGTCGTCGAAGTACTGTCGTTCAGCCGGGCGCGGCACGACGGCTTCACTACGGGGAAGCTCGGCGGCGGGAGCGTCGGTCGACACCGCCAGCGCCAGCATCGCGGCGCCGCGCATCGTGACGTGATGGACGTCGACCATCTGCACCGGGAAGCCGATGCCCTGTGCCACCACGTCCATCAGTCCCGGGTAGCTGCTCGCCACACCGCCCGACGCGACGAGTCGCTCCAGTCTCGGATTCGCTCGCCGCAGCTGCTCGAAGACACGACCGTAGGAGACCGCGACACCTTCGGCCGCGCCGCGCCACACCTCCAACGGAGTGGTCGACGACGACACGCCGGTCAGCACCGCCCGGGCGTCGCCCGCCCAGCCCGTCGACCGTTCGCCGGTCAGGAAGGGCAGCACCAGCGGAATCCCGGGCCGTGCGGGACCGCTCAGCGCGAGCCGGAGGCTCTCGCGGTCGACCGGCGCCAGCGTGTTCTCCAGCCAGTCGACGACGCGGCCGACGTCATTGAGCGCGCCACCGACGATCGACTGGCTCGACGAGACCCGGTACGCCCAGAGTCCCGGCGGAAGTTCTTCCGGCGCGCCGTCGACGATCACCCGGATCGCTCCCGACGTCCCAGCCGAGAGCGCCGCGGTGGACGGTTCGTCCGCGCCGACCCCGAGGTTGGAGGCGTAGCCGTCGGGAACTGCGGGAAGCCATGCAGCGCCTGCCAATGCCGGCCAACGCTGCGCCACGTCGCACCGCACGTCGGTGATCGACCGGTCCGGATCGACCACGGGCGCGAACCGTGACCGGTCGACGCCCACTGCCGCGAGCAACTCGTCGTCGAGCTCCATGCTGTGCCGATCGAGGATCCCGGCCCAGGCCATGGTAGACGTCGCCGCCGCCTCGGTCCCGGCGAGCTTCGCGTACACGTACTCGCCGAGCGAGACGAATCTCTTTGTGGCCGCGAAGATGTCGGGGTGCTCCTCACGTAGCCAGAGCAGTCGCGGCGGATGGTAGCTGGTGTGCAGCCGGGTGCCGGTGCGCTGCTGCGAGCGCGCTTCGTCGACGAGTTCGCGGAGCTTCGCCAGCTGAGGCGCCGACCGGGAGTCGGCGTAGGTCAGGCACGGAGTCAGCGCATCTCCGGCGGTGTTCACGCACACCAGCGACGACGCGAACGTGTCCATCGCGACGCCCTTCACCGAGCCGGGCGGCAGGCCGCGGACCGAGTCGGACAGCACCGTGCTCACCTCGGCGACCACCTGGTCCGCGTCGATCTCGACGGCGCCGTCCGCAGTCTCGGTGAACGAATGCTCCGCTGTGAACGTCCGTCTCTCGATCGGCCGGGCATGCGCGTCGTACAGGCCGCACCGCGTGGAACCCGAGCCGATGTCGACCGCGACCACTAACGGTTCTGCGGCATCGTCGAGCCCGATCGTCTGCAGGTGCGGCGCCTCCGAACTCGACATCGCCGCCCTCTTCCGCCGTGATCGATCTGTCCCGTTCGTTCACGATAGGCATCTGAGGCGCCACCGAGCTGGTTGTCCGTCGAGATGCCGCCCGGGACGACAGGCCGACGAGCCGGCCGCGCCGGTCAGCCGCGTGGGCCGACCACCCGGTACCGCCCGATCAGGAACGCCTTGTTGTGGGCGGTCTCGAGCAGCTCGAAGTCGTAGGCCCGCGGGAACAGCGGACGTCCGGACCCGACGGTCGCCGGCGCATACGACACGACCATCTCGTCGAGCATGCCCGCCTCCGCGAACTGCGAGGCCAGGTCGCCGCCGCCGACCACCCAAAGGTCCTTGTCGCCGGCCGCCGCTTCGAGTCGTGCACGATGCTCGGCCGGCGGTCCGGAGAGCACCGACACCGACGGGTCGACCGCGTCGACGTCGCGGTGGGTGAAGACGAACGACGGCATGGCCCGGTACGGCCAGTCCTCGCCGTCGGCCGCCAGCTTGTCGACCACCCACCGATAGGTCGTGCGGCCCATCACGACGACGCCGGTCTTCGTCATCAGGTCGTCGATGCTGAACAGGCCGTCCTCGTCGATCGGCTGCGAGAGCAGCCAGTCGAGCGAGTCGTTCTCGTCGGCCAGGAAGCCGTCGAGCGTCGCGGCGGTGTGGTACATGTAGCGGGTCATCAGACGATTCCTCCGGTGGTGCGTCGCTGCCAGACGATGGGATCGGGATCGAGAGCGCGCGCACCGAGATCGACGCCCGCGTCAGTCAGCATCCAGCGAGCTATGAGTCGCCGATGCGCGGAGAACAGAAGTTCGTGCGCGACGATCTGCGCGAACTGAAACGACTCGGGCGGGTCGCACAGCGCGTCGACGATCCAGTCCGACCACGCGTCGCGCCGGGCGACGTTCCGCAGCATCGCGAGCCATCGCGCGGAGACCGCGTCGTGTCGTGCGATGAGCTGCTCGGGGTCGCTGATCGGAGTGAGGCCGGGCATCGCCAGACCCTCGATCGCCGCGAGCCAGGGCTCCTTGCTCACCACCAGATGCCACAGGACCTGGTCGATGGTTTCGTCCGGCCCGTCCCATCGACGGGGCGCATGCCCTCGGAGACGCACCTTCTCGCGTTCAGCGGACGGCAGGTTCCGAGCTGCCGCGAGCAGCGCAGAGACGTCCGCGATGTCGTGCCGCACTTGCAGGGCCACCAGATCGCCTGCCGATTCTTCGGCGCGGCCGCCCTCCGTCGCCGCCACGTACAGCACAGTCGGCGAATGGAAGTGCACACCGTTCGGAGCGGGAAGCCAGTGGCCGCGCTCGCCCGCCGGGGGCGTCGCCGTCGGCGGACGCCCGTAAGCACGGCCGAACGCTCGGATGAATCCCTCGACGGACTCGTAGCCTGCCGCGAAGGCCACGTCGGTGACCTTCGCGCCGCGTTGCAGTTCCCATGCGGCCCGTTCGAGCGCCACTCGCCGGCGCAGCGCGACGGGCGACTCCCCCGCACCCTCCCGCACCTGTCTCGCGAAGTGGAACGGCGACGTGTGCGCGCCCACCGCCATCGCGCCCAGACTGTCGTGGTCGTCGTCGAGCACCGCGTCGAGAAGACGCCGGAGGTGATCGGTCATGCGATCAGTATCGACCGCGCGACCCCTCCGGCGCTTGACCGTTCTTGCTCGATGAGAGCCGGCGTTCGCGCCGACCGTCAGGCGATCACGACTTCTTCCTCGAGCTCCGCCTTGAGCTCCGCCGGAGTCTCCACGGGCTCAGGCCGGTGGGCAGCGGCCGCCGTGATCGCGCGACGGCGCTCGACGTAGGCCGCGACGGCCACCAGAACACCGGCGGCGATCAGCCACCCCACGATCTTCCAGACCTCACCGGTGATGCTGAGCCACGGGAAGTACGACAGGTCGCGTCCGGCCTCGTTCAGGCCGGCGCCGATCCAGAAGTCGTGGAGCAGGCCGAAGAACCGCGGCTGCAGCTCCGGCGAGAAGACGCCTCCGCTGGAGGTGAAGTTCAGGCCGACGAACAGGGTGACCATCGCGGCGGTGGTGAAGCGACCGATCAGCGGATGAAGGCCGACGGCGGCCAGCATGATCGCCAGGGAGTAGACCACCGACAGGCCGAAGATCGACCACTGTCCGGACGGCAGCGCGTGGAAGCCGAGGAACGCGATCGCCGAGATCACCGAGGCGACGATCACCGCCGACGCTCCGGCGAAGGCGACGCGGAACCGCATCGAGCGCCCCGCGGCCGCCACGGCGATCGCGATGCCGGAGGCGTAGGAGCCGACAGTCAGCGAGACCAGGAAGAAGAACATGCCCTGACCGGACGGATCGTCGTTCGGATCGGCGGGTACGACGTCGACGATGGTCAGCGGCTGGTGAATGGTGACGGCCGCCGTGCCGAAGAGCCGTTCGGCGATCACCGCGGTCGGGTCGCCCGCCGCGGTCGAGACCAGGAGCTGCGCACCGTCGTGCCCGGGGACGAACGCCGCAGAGCTGGTGCGGTTCCGGATCGCGTCGCGGGCCTCGTCGATCGACTCGGTCGTGGTGATCGACAGGTGGTCCCCGGCCTTCTGATGCAGGCCGGCGGCGATCGGCGCGGTGACGGCGGGCTGGCCGACCACCTGGACGGCAAGCTCGTGCGGATCGGGCTTGTGGAACCCGCCGAGATAGCAGAGCACCATGACCACGCCGATCAGCGCGGGCACGACGACGTGATTCGCGATGGTCTTGATCGGCAACGACGGCGCGGCGGTTGCAGACATCGGCTGAGACCTACTTTCGGGGGATCGTGCGCAAGTTGCAATATGCAACTAGTAACGGTTGTACCATACAACCATGACCCGGACAGAGCAACCCCCAGAGGCAGCACGACCGGCAGTGGACCCGCACACCGCAGCCCGCGCCGAACACGAACTCATCACCCTGACCCGTCTGCTGCGCAACGGCGCGCGACGCATCTACACCCGGCACGGACTCACCTTCGCCGAATACTCGCTGCTCCGGCTGATCGACGACGAGCCCGGCGTCAACGCCGCAGGTCTCGCCGCGGCGGCGATGATCGACAAGTCGACGGTCAGCCGCCAGCTCGCCGGACTGCAGAAGCGCGGCCTGGTGGACCGGTCCGACGACCCTCGCTCCCCGCGCAGTCAGGCACTGACGTTGACCCCGGACTCTCGAGCCGCACTCGACGCCATCAGCCGCGACGTGGGCGTCGCGATCTCACGCCGATTCACCGACTGGCCGGCCGAGGACCTCACCCGGCTCGCCGACCTCCTCGAACGGTTCAACGCCGCCGTCCAGACCGCGCCGACAGAGCTTTGAGCCGGCCTGACACCACGACCACCACGCGATCACGACGGCAAATCAACCCCCCGCGGCGACCGCTCCCCCGCGCGCCGAAGCCCGATCAAGGGTAGTGTGATAGCTCACATCGGGAACTCTCCGACGGTCCGCGCCGTTGAGTCCTACAGAGCGTAGGAATACCTGCGCCCACCACCCCCGAGGAGGCGACGACGCACATGCGGTTGCAACTGAAGATCTGGCACCGCAAGAAGCGTTACGCCATCCGCCAGAATCCCCTCCTCGACCGCACGTACCGCATCGCAGTCGGCGTCGTCGGCACCCTGATGGTGCTGGCCGGCCTGGTGATGATCCCGCTTCCGATCCCCGGTCCCGGCTGGGTGACCTTCTTCCTCGGCCTCGGCGTCCTGTCGACCGAGTTCGAGTGGGCCCACCGCGTGACGTCGTTCATGCGGCGCCAGCTGCACAACGCCCGCATCTTCGCCCAGCGCGTCTCGCACCGCCTCGCCGTCGAGCTCCGCACGCAGTTCGACTACTACCGGCATACCATGCTGGCGCACCTCCAGGCGTACCCCCACTACCGGTTCACCCTCCTCGCGGGCTGACCTCTCCGCTCATGCGGCGTCGCCGCTGAGGACCCCGAATCCGTTCGGATCCTCGACGGCGGGCATGCGGTCGACAGGCGGCTCCGTCCCGCCCGTCTGCTCGCCCGGGTTGTATCCCAGATCCAGACCCAGCGACAAGGCCGACATCTCCAGGTTCGAGTGCTTGAGGCCGTCGTTCCCCACGTACTCGTCGGTGTGCAGCGTGCCGAACGCGATGATCACCGATCCCATGGCGACTCGGTCGGCGACGGCCACGGCCAGCTTCCGCCAGCACTTGACGGTCAGGAACAGCGTCGACGTCGTCTTCCATTCGTTCGTCTCGTCGTCGCGGCGGCGCGTATTGCACGCGACACGCAGCGAGATCGCCTCACCGTTGGCCGTCATGAAGCGCCGCGGTTCGGAAATGACGCGACCGGTGATCGCCGTATACGTCTCGAACATGCTTGGTCCCCCTTGTGCTGATACGGCCGGGCACTCGACCGGCCGCTTCCAGCATCGCCCGTGACACCGGGCGCCGGTCCCGCTGCAGCGAAAATGTGGACAACTACGTCGTCGTCGACGATTCGTCCACAGACTCGCCGGAGGTCTTGTCTTCGGCGGGATCGACGGACTCACCCGAGGCGGACTCTGCCGCAGAGGAGGCGGCGTCCGCGGCTGGCGCACTCATCTGACGCAGCATGGCGTTGTAGCGTTCCAGCTCCGCGTCATCGTCGCGGTCGGCGCGGCGGTCGAACCGTCGGGCGGCACGATCGTCTGTGCGCCGCCACTGGATCAGCAGTGCCAGCATCACCAGGACCAGTGGGAACTCGCCCGTCGCCCACGCGATGCCGCCGCCGACTTGCTGGTCCTGCGCGAGGTCGTACGTCCAGGGCAGTTGCAACTCGCGATAGTACGAACCGGCGATCACCGTGGCCGTCATCATCAGCGCCACACCGAAGAACGCGTGGAACGGGAGCGCGCCCAGCACGATGCCGAGTTTGGCCGGCGGCGACGCCTGACGCGGCGCCGGGTCGATGCCGATGACCAGCCAGTAGAACAGGTAGCCGCTGATCAGGAAATGCAGATTCATCAGCAGATGCGCCGAATGATGCTCCACCACCATCTCGAACAGCCCGCCCAGATATAGCACATAGAAGCTGCCGACGAACACCACGATGACGATGACCGGATGCGTGACGATCCGCGAATACTTGCTGTGGATCCCGGTCAGCAGCCATTCGCGTGGGCCCGGCGGGTTGTTCTTGCCGGCCACCGGCAGAGCGCGCAGCGCCAGCGTGACCGGGCCGCCGAGCACCAGCAGCACCGGAACCAGCATCGACAACATCATGTGGCTCATCATGTGGACGCTGAACAAGGCCGGCGAGTACTTGCCCATGCCCGACGACGTCGCGATCAGCAGCACCAGGCATCCCAGCAGCCACGACACGGTGCGGCCCACCGGCCACTTGTCGCCGCGCCTATGCAGCCGGATCACTCCGCGCAGGTAGACGATGGCCGCGACCACCGCGAAGGTGCCGAAGATCAGGTCGAAACGCCATTCAGCGGCCAGCCGCGCAAGGGTCGGCGGGCCGTCGAGCCGGTAGCCGATCTTCAGCTCGACCGACGAGACGTCGGCCGTCTCCAGGACCGGCGGAGGCGTCCGCGACAAGCCGGCTCCGAGGCCGAACGCGACGGCGAAGATGATCGACTCCACCGCGGCGAATCGCACGAACAGCGAACGACGCGGCGCGTCGCTCGCGCCGATCTCGGCGATGGTGACATTGCGGTGCAATCCGCCGATCAGCCCGGCGAGTACGAACGCGGTGACTTTGCCCAGCACGATCAGCCCGTAGGTGGTGGTGAACAGCTGCCCGATCGACATGCGGACCAGGGCGTTCACCACGCCGCTGAGTCCCACCACGATCAGGCACCAGAACGCCACCCGCGAGTAGCGACGCAGCGCCAGGCTGCGCCGGCGGCCGTCGCCGAAACAATAGGCCAGCACGGCCACCAGACCGCCGGTCCACGTCGCCGCCGCCACGATGTGCAGAATCAGACTGTTGGTCGCGACGTCGTGCGCGCCGCCGGCCGACGAATGCCCGGCCAGTGCCGACGGCATCAGCGACAAGAACCCGAGCCCGATCACCAGGAACGTCCAGCCCCAGCTCAGGACCACACGGGCGACGACGGCGGCGAGCACCGCGAAGATCGCCGTCCAGAGCCAGTACCGAGTCTCGGCGACCTGACTGTAGGCGTTGATCAGGTTGTGCGGCACCAGCACCTCGCCAAGCGGATGACCGCTCACGTTGGAGATGGTCAGCGGGATCATCGCCAGGGCACACAGACTCCACACGATCATCGACGTCGACGCCCAGCGCATCGCCCGGTACCCGCCGGCGTCGAGTTGACCGTCGCTCTGCGGCGGCACGAAGAACGCCGCGAAGATCGCGCCGCCGAATCCCAGGGCCGCACTCAGCTGGCCGATCACCGTGAAGGCCGGCAGACCGTAGTTGGTGAGCCACCCCGGATCCGGCACGCCGGCCAGCCGCAGAGCCGTCGCCAACGACACCGCGGTCACCGTGGCTGCCGCCAAGACGCCGACCACCATCATCGCAGCCAGCAGCAGCGAGCGGGGTCCAGAGGGATCGGTCAGCCGGTCACGGTCGATCGTGTGTCGCGGCCCCTTCGACAGGTCGACGGCGCCGGTGTCGGGCGTGTTCGGAACATCCCGACGTCCGCCCGATTCGTCGTCTCGTTCACCGCCGGAGCGCTTCTCACGGCTGCGGGACGTCGTCGAACTCATGGGTCCATGGTAGGTCGGGATATACTCACCATCGCCGTCGGCTACCGGCCGGCGCCCGCCTCCATAGCTCAGATGGATAGAGCAAGAGCCTTCTAATCTCTAGGTCGCAGGTTCGAGTCCTGCTGGGGGCACCGAGTGCGGTGTGGTCGACGCCGGCCCCACCAGACCAACCCGCCGCCGTGTTCAACCTCGCCCGTGCCACCGCGTTCGCCGCAGACATGGCCCGAACACTCGTTGAACCGTGCCGACTCGACCGATTTCGGTCGCCGTCCGCGCCGGCCCGTGCCCGACGGGCCTCGTCACCAAGCAACAGTCTGCGTGCGACTCGACATCTCCGCTCACGTCGTCACCACGGACACCGGATTTGCTGGCAGGTCCAGTCGCCACCCGGCCGATCTGCATCTTCATTCAAACCATCGGAACAGATCTTCTCCGCCACGGCAACCCGCTGGCCTTCATGACCTCGATGATGATTGACAGGAGTCTGAGCCCCGGTGAACTTTACGCAGAACTCGCACTTCCGACGCTCAAGGGAAATTCCAGGGAAGTACCGTCGGACGCGAAGATCGGCACCTACTGCCCACCTTCCGCGGGGCCGCAGCGAGCAGGATCGTTGCAGATGACCACGATGAACTGCCGAGGGAGGGATGGTCAGTGACAGGAGTTCAGAACACTACCAGCGACAGAAGTCCCGCGATTTCGGAATCTCAGACTGATCCGAAAGGCGAAGATCGGAAAATCTTCCGCGCCTATTGCGAACATTTGCTGAGGACTAGCCCGATCGTGTCCTGTGATCTCGATTGGCGACCGAGACCGTCGACGCCAGCCTTGATGCCGCTCCCTTCTGAGATCCGCTACCGGTGGCGGTATGGCTGCGCCGGCACAAGGGCCGCCCTGTGGCAGCCCGTCAGTACCCCATTGATCAAACCAGCGAACGGCTCCATCGTTGGTGAGCGAGTCAGCCGTGACGCAGGAGTGTCCGTGTCGAGCTCCGCGTCG
>JASGFV010000018.1:0-29713 GCA_047605365.1 Gordonia sp. (in: high G+C Gram-positive bacteria) | reverse complement strand
TCGTCGAAGGCCGACCACGAGTCGAATGGCCCGACCGTTTCGGCTGGATGCGGATGGCGTTCGGCCTCGGCCAGATCTCCGGTCTCGGCGTCGCCGCGTTCTTCGCCCACCGCCTGACGACGGGCTGGACCGTCGTCGGCATGGTCGTGTTCGCAGGAGCGCTGTTCGGCGCGCTGCGCCTCCCCCGACTCCAGGCCAGGACCCGGCAGCGCCCGCTGCGACGCAGTCGCCTGGCCGCACTGCGGGCGACGGTGGGCGGACGCTTCGGCGCGCTTCTGCTGGCGTGGCTGTTCGCGATGATCGGCCTCATGACCTTCAACAACGTCGTGCCGCTGGTGCTGCAGGCGTCGTTCGGAACGTCGCCCGCGGACACGTCGCTGTACTTGCTGGCGGGAGCGGTGTGCGCGACCGTCCTCTACCCGGTCTGCGGCCGGCTCTGCGACCGCTTCAGCTCCGCCTGCGTCCTGGCCGCGGGCGCGATCATCACGTTCGCCGCCTTCGTCGTGATGGCCGTGGCCGGCTCCGCCGGACTCTCGTCCGGCGCGGCGATCGGCTCGGTCTGCCTTGTGCTGATCGCCGCCGTATACCCGCTCCAATATGTCGGCGCGACGCTGCAGGCCGCCAAGACGGCGCCCGGTGGAGAGGGCGCCGCCCTCGGCCTGTTCAACAGCGCAGTGGCGGCCGGCGCGGTCATCGGCGCAGTCGGGCCGTCGTTCCTTGCGCACGCCGTGGGGTACTCCGCGCTTCCGTGGTTCTCCGTCGGATCGCTGCTGATCGCGGCGGTGTTCGGCGTTCTTCTGCTGATGAGCGGACGACGGCTTCGACGGGCTCAGCCGGCGTCGTGACGGCTCAGCCGACGATCGTGCCGGTGCGGGCGAAGCGCGTGAATCGGAGAATTGTCGTACCCCTCCGATAGCTTGCGGAACATGAAAAACACCACGAAGTTCCTTGTCGCTTCCGCCCTCGCCGTCGTCGCCTGCGCGACCGCCGCGCCCGGCCTCGCCCAGGCGTCGTCGGACGAACCGACCGTCGGCGATCAGATCACCTACCGCTTCTACAGCGACGTCGCCGACAACGAGTCGTCGAACTGGTTCGACGCCGACAACGACATGGCGTCCTTCGACAACACCCACCTGCCGAAGAGGCTCAAGAACGGCCACTACTACGGCCAGCAGAGCCTCACGTCGCGGTCGACGTACCAGCTGACCGCGGCCAGCATTCAGACCAACGGCTACTACGCCGCGTGCGAGGTCTGGGTGAACGGCGTCGAGGTGTCCGAGGACTCGGCCACCGGCCGTTACGCCGTCGCGGTCTGCTGAGCCTGAGCCGTTCGGCCAGAGCACGTCCCCCTAGTCGGCGGACAGCTCCGGCACCTTGGTCGCCCGGGCGTAGATGGTCTCGCCGGGCTGCAGGTGCAGGGCGTTCGCGTCGCCTCGGGTGATCTGCGCGATGAACTCCTCGCCGGTGTTGGCGGCGATCAGCTCGACGCGCGTCTCGAAGCCGAGGTTCACGGCGCGTTCGACCCTCGCCCGCACCACCCCGGTGTCGAGGCCGGCGTCGACCGGCGGGAACGTCATCTCTGGGGTGCGTCCCAGGCGGATGTCGTGCGGGCGCACCAGCTCGCCGTTCAGCTTCGACACCGAACCGAGGAACGATGCCACGAAGACGTTGTCGGGACGGTCGTAGAGGTCGTCGGGCGTGCCGATCTGCTCGATCCGGCCCTTGTTGAGGACCGCGATCCGGTCGCTGACGTCCAGAGCTTCCTGCTGGTCGTGGGTCACCAGCACGGTGGTGACGTGCACCTCCTCGTGCAGCTGACGCAGCCAGCGGCGCAGGTCGTCGCGCACCTTGGCGTCGAGCGCGCCGAACGGCTCGTCGAGCAGCAGCACCTGCGGGTCGACGGCGAGCGCCCGCGCCAGCGCCATGCGCTGGCGCTGGCCGCCCGACAGCTGCGCCGGGTAGCGCTTCTGGAACACCTCGAGTCCGACGATCTGCAGCAGTTCGTCGACCTTCTTGTTCACCTCGGCCTTCGGGCGCTTGCGGATCTTGAGACCGAAGGCGATGTTCTCGCGGACCGTCATGTGCTTGAACGCGGCGTAGTGCTGGAATACGAAGCCGATGTCGCGCTTCTGCGGTGACGCGCCGGAGACGTCACGGCCGTTGATCTTCACCGTTCCCGAGTCGAGCGTGTCGAGGCCGGCGATGGCCCGCAGCAGCGTCGACTTGCCCGAGCCCGACGGACCGAGCAGCGAGGTCAGCGAGCCTTCCGGGATGTCGATGGAGACGTTGTCGAGGGCGGCGAAGTCGCCGTAGCGCTTGTTGGCGCCGATCACAGAGATAGACATGTTCCTACTTCTCCTGGGCTGCCGCGACGACGGCGTTGTCGGTGTTCTGGTCCGCGTCGAGCGCGGCATCGGTTTCGGGTTCCGGAGTCAGCGCTTCCGGAGCGGTGATGGTGCTGGCGTTGAGTAGGCGACCCTTGGCGCGTCGCTCGATGAGCGTCATGACCACCAGCACCAGGATGGCGACGAACATCAGCAGGGTGGCGGCGGCGTACGCGCCGTATTCGTTGTAGTCGTCGGTGTACCGCGAGTGCACCAAAAGCGTCAGGGTCTGCGAGACGCCCGGGAAGTTCGACGACACCATGGTCACCGCACCGTACTCGCCGAGCGAGCGGGCGATGGTCAGGACCACGCCGTAGGTGAGGCCCCACCGGATCGCCGGGAGCGTGATCCGCCAGAAGGTCTGCAGGCCGGTGGCGCCGAGCGTGGCGGCGGCCTCCTCCTGCTCGGTGCCGATCTCGTGGAGCACCGGCTCCACCTCGCGCACCACGAACGGCAGCGTCACGAACAGCGTGGCCAGGACCATGCCGGGGAAGCCGAAGATCACCCGGAACCCGAGCGACTCGACGCCCCCGAACCATCCCCCGGCGCCCCACAGCGCGATCAGTGCGACACCGGCGACCACCGGCGACACGGCGAACGGAAGGTCGACGACGGCCTGCAGGAATCCCTTGCCGCGGAAGCGACCGCGGGCCAGCGCCAGCGCCGTGACGACGCCGAAGATCACGTTGAGCGGCACCACGATCACCACGATCAGCAGCGACAGCTGGAGCGCAGAGATGGCGGCCGGAGTCGTGATCCACTCCCAGAACTGTCCGAAGCCGTGCTCGAACGAACGCCAGAAGATGAGGCCCACGGGCACCAGTAGCAGCACGGTCAGGTAGATCAGTGCGACGGCGCGCAGGCCGTAGCGGGTAAGCGGCGAGACGATCATGACGAAGCCTCCTCACGACGCTGCTGCAGACGACCGGCGACGCGGAGGACCAGCAGGACGACGAATGCGATCAGCAGCAGGACGACGGAGATGGCGGCGGCACTGACGGGCTCGTCGACCTCGATCTCCTGCTGAATGTACTGGGACGCGACCTGGGTCTTGCCCGGGATGTTGCCGCCGATGAGGACGACCGAGCCGAACTCGCCGATGGCGCGGGTGAACGCCAGGCCGGCGCCGGTGAGAATCGCCGGGAGCAGAGCCGGCAGCACGATCTTGGTGAAGATCGTCGCGTTACGGGCGCCGAGCACCGAGGCGGCCTCCTCGACGTCGTCGTCGAGTTCCATCAGGACCGGCTGCACCTGACGCACCACGAACGGGAGCGTCACGAAGGTCAGCGCAATGACGATGCCGGGC
This sequence comes from Gordonia sp. (in: high G+C Gram-positive bacteria), assembly GCA_047605365.1. GTDB lineage: Bacteria > Actinomycetota > Actinomycetes > Mycobacteriales > Mycobacteriaceae > Gordonia. The sequence goes on along the minus strand of JASGFV010000018.1, from coordinate 26,023 downwards.
TGCGTCGCGGCCAGGTGGATGTCGATGGGACTGTTCGGCCCGTACAGCGACAGCAGCACCAGCGAGGCGACGATGGTCGGCAACGCGAACGGCAGGTCGATGATGGCGTTGACGAAGCCCTTGCCCCAGAAGTCGTCGCGGACCAGCACCCAGGCGATCAGCGTGCCGAAGAAGACGTTGATGATCGCGACGACGAACGACACGAACACCGTGATGCCGAGGGCGTCCAGCGCCGACGAGTCGGTGACGGCGTCCCAGAAGCCGCTGAACCCGTCGTCGAACGCGCCGACCACGATCGCTGCCAGCGGCAGCAGCACGATCACGCTGAGCCAGAGTCCGGCGACGCCCAGCGACAGCGGGCTGTCAGCACGCCATCCGCGAGAACGACGCCCTTCAGGCTTCTCGACGGCCGGTGCTTCGGCCGTGCCAGATTCGACGGTGGTCATTTGCCCGCCTCCTTCTTGTAGATGGCGGTGATGTCACCGGATGTGCCGAACAGCTTCTTGTCGACCTTCTTCCAGCCGCCGAGGTCGTCGACGGTCCACAGCTTGTCGATCTGGCCGGGGAACTCGCCTGCGGTCTCAGCGACGACTCCGGGGTCCACGGGCCGGAAGCCCGCCGAGGCCCACAGGCGCTGCGCGGCCGGGGTGAACAGGTAGCTGACGAACTGCTTGGCGGTGTCCTTGTCGTCGCTGGTGTTGACGACGGCCACCGGGTTCTCGATCTTGAACGTCTGAGCCGGGAGCACGTAGTCGACGCGCTGGTTGGCCGGCGCCTCGTCGTTGTGCCGCTTGAGCATGATCGCTTCGTTCTCGTAGCTGATCAGCACGTCGCCCTGCCCCTGCTCGAACGCCGTGGTGGCCTCGCGGCCCGACTTCGGGAGCACCTTCACGTGGTCGCGGACCAGGTCGCTGATGTACTGCAGGCCCGCTTCGGGATCCTTGCCGCCGTTGCTCTTGGCTGCATACGGCGCGAGCAGGTTCCACTTCGCAGAGCCGGAGCTGCCCGGGTTCGGGGTGACCACGGTGATGCCGGGGCGCAGCAGATCGTCCCAGCTGTGGATGTTCTTCGGATTGCCCTGACGGACCACCAGCGCGACGACCGAACCGAACGGGACGCTGTGGTTGGGCGCCTGGGACTCCCAGTCCTTGTCCACGACGCCGGCCTTCACCAGGCGCGTGATGTCCGGAGCGACCGACAGGTTCACGACGTCGGCCGGGAGCCCGCGGGCCACCTTGCGCGACTGATCGCCGGACGCGCCGTACGACTGTGAGAAGCCGACGCCGTGGCCCTCCGGTGTCGCGCGGAACGCCGGGATGATCTTGTCGAATCCGGGCTTCGGGGTGGCGTAGGCCACAAGGTTGAGGTGCCGATCGCCGGACGAGATGTCCCGGCCGCCGGGAACGTCGGTGGAGCCGCCGCCGCACGCGGTCAGTGTCACCGCCGCCGCCGTGACGAGGGCGGCGGCAATCGTACGACGACGACCTGATCGCCGTGGGCCGGCGCTGCCGACCGAACGCCGGAGACCGGCGGGATGCCTGAGCTGTTTCACGGGGAGAAAGCTAACAAGGCTCTCGGGCCGGCTCAATGGCCGACTTCGCCGTCGCGTCAACCGCGCGACGGGTCATCGTCGTTGTGCTATCGGGTGAGCAGCCAGGCGATGAGGACCAGAACGATCAGGGCGACCAGCGCCCAAGTGACTCGTGAGCGGAACATGGCTTCAGATACCCAATCCGTGATCGTCGTCCACCTTGCGGCGGTCGAACAGCGAGAAAACCCACACGACCAGGTAGTTCACCACCCAGGCCAGGCCCGTGGACAGCGGGATCAGCACCACCAGGGTGACCGCCAGCTGCGGGACGAACGGCAGTCCGGTGAGCCACTCCTCCACCGCGTCCCACCACGATAAGAAGCCGTTCATCCCTCGATCACTCCACTCACCGGTCTTTTCCTCACACTGATTTGAAACTCTACTCTGCGGCCGTTTCCAGGCCGCGCCGCCTCAGCAGCGGGCCGATCTCCGCGGGCCGCCCGAGCATCGCCGCGTGTGCGGCGACCGGGTCGACGCTGTCCCCGCGCGACAGCACCGCGTCGGCGAACGCCCGGCCCAGCGCAGCCTGCGGCCCGCCGCCGGCGAGGAACCACTGCTCGGTCTCGGCGTCGAGGATCTCGGACCAGATGTACGAGTAGTACGCCGACGAGTAGCCGCCGCCGAAGACGTGGTTGAAGTAGGTGCTGCGATAGCGCGGCGGGATCAGCTCGTTGTAGAGCCCCGCGGCCCGCAGAGCCTGTTCTTCGAACTGCTCGACGTCGTGCGGGATCTCGTCGACGGCGAGCCGGTGCCACGCCAGGTCGAGAGCTGCCGCGGCCAGGTACTCGAACGTGGAGTGCGCGGACTCGGTGTCACCGGACGCACGCACCGCGTCGACCAGTTCTCCCGGCGCCGGCTCTCCGGTCTCCCAGTGCTCGGCATAACTGGCGACGACGTCGGGATGCAGCGCCCACATCTCGTTGACCTGCGACGGGAACTCGACGAAGTCACGCGGCACCGAGGTGCCCGACTGCGAGACGAACTCGACGTCGGACAGCAGCCCGTGAATCGCGTGGCCGAACTCGTGGAACAGCGTCTCGAGCTGATCACCGGTCAGCAGGCACGGCGCACCCGGCTCGGGCTTGGTCAGGTTCAGGACGTTGACGATCACCGGTCGCTGCCCCAGCTGGGTGGACTGGTCGACGATGCTGTTCATCCACGCGCCGCCCCGCTTGGACGGCCGGGCGTAGAAGTCGCCGAGGAAGAGGCCGACGCTCCCGCTCCCTGAGCTCGTCGAAGGGTCTTGCAGAACCTCCCAGACCCGCACGTCGGGGTGGTATCCGTGCAGGTCGTCGCGCTCGACGAAGCGCAGTCCGTAGAGTGCGCCAGCGGTCGCGAACACGCCGTCGCGCAGGACCGTGTCCAGCTCGCAGTACTCGGTGAACCGCTCCGCCGGCGACTTCGACTCGGCATCGGAATCGGAATCGGCGGTCATTGCAGACGGTGATCGAGTAGGCCCCGACGAAGCAGGGACCGTATCGAGATCCGACGGAGCAGGTCCCGCCAGATCGAGCGCAAACGTCACGTCCGCCGGGCCCAGCGGGCCGCCGTACGCCTCCGCGGATCGCGCCAGCTCCCGTTCGACGGCGGCCGACGCCGCGACGCCGAGCTCGCGCAGCAGCTTCTCGACGGCCGCCGGATCGGGCGCCGTCTCTTCGGCGATCACGTACTCGGCGTGGTTCGCATACCCCAGCAACTGCGCACGGCGGGCGCGCAGCGCGACGATCTCCAAGATCATCTCGCGGGTGTCGGCGGCGTTGCCGCGCGCGCAACGGCGGATCGACGCGTCGAACACTCGCTGCCGCACAGACGGGTCTTTCAGCGTCGCCACCGAAGACTGGCTGGTCGGCAGTTCCAGGGTGATCAGGTACCCGGTGTCGTGCCCGGCGTCGGAGGCGGCGCGTCGTGCGGCGGCGATCTCGCCCGACGACAGCCCGGCCAGCTCGGCCTCGTCGTCGACGAGGACCGCGGACGCGTTCGTGTCGTCGAGCAGCCGCTGGGAGAACTCGGTGGTCAGCGTGGCGAGTCGCGCGGAGATCTCGCGCATGGTGGCCTGCCCGTCATCGTCGAGCGCCGCGCCGGCCCGCACCGCGTCGCGATACCGCTGTTCCAGCAGTCGACGCTGCGGCTCGGTCAGACCGAGCGCGTCACGTCGATCATGGAGGTCGGCGATCCGCGCGAACAGCGCCTTGTCCATCGCGATGGAGTTGCCGTGGTCGGTCAGCCGGACGGCCAGGTCCTGCGCGATCTCGGCCCGCCGCGGGTTGCTGTCCGCGCCTTCGAGGTTGAAGAAGATCGAGTTGGCTCGCGCCAGCAGCCGCCCGGAGGCTTCGAGCGCCGCGACGGTGTTCGCGAACGTCGGGGGCTCCGGGTCGTCGGCGATCGCCCGCACCTCGGCGAGATGCGCCGGAAGCGCGACGTCGTAGGCGGGCAGGAAGTCGTCGTCGCTGATCGACGCGAAGTCGGGCAGGTCGTACGGCAGGCCGGACTCGGCCAGCACAGGGTTCGCAGTCATGCAGACCACTGTGCCACGAGACGCCGGGCCGCTTCGCGCGGTGACACCCCCGTCCTGCCGATCACGGCTCGGCGGCCGTGCTCGACGACGAGCCCGGCGAGGACGCGCAGCCCCTCCTCCGCCTGCGCAGCGTCGGCGTGGCTGAAGTTCAGGCGCATGGTGCCCAGCTGCGGCTCGTTCGGGTAGAACTCCTCCCCCGGCATGAATGCGACGCCGCGGGCGATCGCGTCGTCGAGCAGCGTCCGGGTGTCGATCGGATCTTGCAGCCGCAGCCAGTAGAACAGCCCGCCCGACGGCGTCCGCCAGTCGGCCAGATCACCGAAGTGCCGCGCGAGGATCGGCTCGAACGCGTCGCGTCGTGCACGATAGAAGGCCGCCAGATCGACGAGCCTCGAGTCCCAGTCTCCCGACGTGATCGCCTGGTGGACGATCGCCTGCGACAGGCACGAACTGTGCAGGTCCACGGCCTGCTTGAGCATCAGCAGCTTGTCGAACAAGTCCTCCGAGGCGGCCAGATACCCGAGGCGCAGGCCGGGCGCGAAGGTCTTGGAGAACGACCCCTGGTACACCCACGACCCGCCGCGCATGTGCGTGACGACGGGCTCCCGGTCGACGTCGTCGTAGGCCAGCTCGCGGTACGGGTCGTCCTCGAACAGCACGGTGCCGGAGTTCAGGCACCGGCGCGCGAGCGCGGCACGGTCGTGCGACGACATGCACGCCCCGGTCGGATTCCCGAAGGTCGGCACCACGTAGGCCAGCGCCGCGTCGTCTGCGGATTCGGAATGAACGTCGACGAACCGCGCGCCGTAGAAGCGGAAGACCTGCAGCGCGGCGAGGTAGGTGGGGAACTCGACGGCCGTCGTCGTTCCGGGGTCGATGAACAGCTTCGCGACCAGGTCGATGCCCTGCTGACTGCCGCTGAGGATCAGGATGCGCTCGGGCGGCGCGTCGACCCCGAGGCCGCGGAGCTGACGCGAGACGACCTCGCGCAGCGCCGGGTCGCCCTCGCTCGGCCCGTACTGCATCTGCCGGGGCTCGACGTCGCCGGACCAGTGCGGCAGCATCTGTTCGGCCGGAAGTCCGCCGGCGAAGGAGATCATGCCCGGCCGGTCGAGGACGTTCAGAACGGCGCGGATCGGCGACGGCCGCAGCCCGTCGATACGATTCGAGAACATGTGACGACTCCCATATAGGTCAATACGATTGACCCAGTATGCGCACCTACGGAAGGTAGGTCAATATGTTTGACCCAAATAGGGAGTCGACGCTGCGGCAGGCGATCGAAGACCTCTACTACGGCTACCGCGCGTTCACCGAGGTGCCCGACCGGATGCTGGCCGAACTCGACCTGGGCCGTACGCACCACCGCATCCTGTACTTCGTCGGACGCCGGCCGGGCCTGTCCGTCGGCGAACTGCTCACCGTTCTCGACGTCAGCAAACAGGCCGTCCACCGGCCGATCAAGGAACTCGAGGAACGCGGCCTGATCGCCATCAGGAGCGACGACGCCGACCGACGCGTCCGCAGACTGACGCTCACCGACGCCGGAGCCGACCTCGAATCACAGCTCACGACGTCGCAGATGCGCTTGCTCGACGACGCCTTCGCCGAATTGCCGACTGAGAGCCTGGAACAGTGGCATCGCGTGATGCGGCGCCTCGCCGACCGGGTCGACGAATAGCCCGCACAACAGCAGCCGCGGCTACTTGCCCTTCGGCTTGTCCCCCGACGCGTCGGTGCTCAGCGCGGCCACGAAGGCCTCCTGCGGGACGTCGACGCGGCCGATCGTCTTCATCCGCTTCTTGCCTTCCTTCTGCTTCTCCAGGAGCTTGCGCTTACGGCTGATGTCACCGCCGTAGCACTTGGCCAGCACGTCCTTGCGGATGGCGCGAATGTTCTCGCGGGCGATGATCTTCGAACCGATGGCCGCCTGGATCGGCACCTCGAACTGCTGGCGCGGGATCAGGTCCTTGAGCTTGAGGGCCATCCGGTTGCCGTAGGCGTAGGCGGCGTCCTTGTGGACGATCGCGCTGAACGCGTCGACGGCCTCGCCCTGCAGCAGGATGTCAACCTTCACCAGGTCGGCCTCGGCCGAGCCCGACTCCTCGTAGTCCAGGCTGGCGTAACCGCGGGTGCGGGACTTCAGCGAGTCGAAGAAGTCGAAGATGATCTCGGCCATCGGCATCGTGTAGCGCATCTCGACGCGCGTCTCGGACAGGTAGTCCATACCGCCGAGTTCGCCGCGACGAGTCTGGCAGAGCTCCATGATCGCGCCGATGAACTCGCTCGGAGCGATGATCGTGCACTTCACCATCGGCTCGTAGATGTGCCGGGTCTTGCCCTCCGGCCAGTCCGACGGGTTGGTGACGACGTGCTCGGAGCCGTCTTCCATCACGACGCTGTAGACGACGTTGGGGGCGGTCGAGATGAGGTCGAGGTCGAACTCGCGCTCCAGGCGTTCGCGGGTGATCTCCATGTGCAGCAGGCCCAGGAAGCCGCAGCGGAAACCGAAGCCCAGAGCCACGGAGGTCTCCGGCTCAAAGGTCAACGCGGCGTCGTTGAGCTGCAGCTTCTCCAGCGCTTCACGCAGCACCGGGTAATCCGAACCGTCGACCGGGTACAGGCCCGAGTAGACCATCGGACGCGGCTCACGGTAGCCCGTCAGCGGGTTCTTCGCGCCGTTGCGCGCAGAAGTGACGGTGTCGCCGACCTTGGACTGGCGGACGTCCTTCACACCGGTGATCAGGTAGCCGACCTCGCCGACGCCGAGTCCGGCGCTGGGCTTGGGCTCGGGCGAGACGATGCCGACTTCCAGCAGCTCGTGCGTGGCGCCGGTCGACATCATCGCGATCTTCTCGCGCGGCACGATCTTGCCGTCGACCACGCGGACGTAGGTCACCACGCCGCGGTAGGTGTCGTAGACCGAGTCGAAGATCATCGCGCGGGCCGGGGCCTCCGGATCGCCGACCGGGGCCGGGATCAGCTTGATGACCTCGTCGAGCAGGGCCGGCACGCCGACGCCGGTCTTGCCGGACACGCGCAGCACGTCGTCGGCCTCGCAGCCCACGATGTGCGCGATCTCGGCCGCGTAGCGATCCGGGTCGGCCGCCGGCAGGTCGATCTTGTTCAGCACCGGGATGATGGTGAGGTCGTTCTCCATCGCCAGGTACAGGTTGGCCAGCGTCTGAGCCTCGATGCCCTGCGCGGCGTCGACCAGCAGCACCGCGCCCTCGCAGGCCTCCAGCGCCCGGGACACCTCGTAGGTGAAGTCGACGTGGCCCGGGGTGTCGATGAGGTGCAGCACGTAGTCGGTCTTGCTGCCGTCGTCTTCGGTCACCTGCCAGGGCAGCCGCACGTTCTGCGCCTTGATGGTGATGCCGCGCTCACGCTCGATGTCCATGCGGTCGAGGTACTGCGCGCGCATCGCCCGCTCCTCGACGACTCCGGTCAGCTGCAGCATGCGGTCGGCCAGCGTCGACTTGCCGTGGTCGATGTGCGCGATGATGCAGAAGTTCCGGATCCGCTGCGGATCGGTGAACGTCTTGTCGGCGAAACTGGAAATCTCTACTGCTCCTTGGCGCGGCGATCACTCACACTGCTGTGCCGGGTACTCCCGACAGGTCAGAGACCAGTTTCTCACGACACCGCCGTCCACGACGACCCGCCCGGCGCGGCTAGGCTGACCATCATGGCCGACGACCAGCCTCCACCCGCCCAGACGATCGACGCCGACGGCGTCGTGGCCGACGTCGACCGGCCCGACGGCACGCCCCGCGGCCTGGTGATTCTGGCGCACGGGGCGGGCAGCGATCGGTCCTCGGTACTGCTTCGCACACTGTCGGAGGCACTGACCGCGCACGGGCTCGTCGTCGCACGGATCGACCTCCCGTACCGGCAGCAACGCCCGAAAGGACCGCCGTCGCCGTCCAAGTCGGGTGCCGACCGTGACGGCATCCGCGCGGCGATCAAGGTCTTGCGCCCCCTGGCTCCGGAGGGGCCGCTGATCGTCGGCGGGCAGTCGTACGGCGGACGGCAGGCGTCGATGGTCGTGGCCGACGACGCGGAGCTCGCCGACGGACTCCTGCTGACGTCCTACCCCCTGCACCCGCCGGGCAAGCCCGAGAAGCTGCGCACCGAGCATCTGTCGTCGATCGTCACGCCCACGGTGATCGTCCACGGCCGGTCCGACGCCTTCGCCACCTCGGCCGAGATGGGCGCGGCCGCCGAACTGTTCGCCGGCCCTGTGCACGTCGTCGAGGTCGACAAGGCCGACCACGGACTCAAGCCGGAGCGCAGCGGCGTCGGTGAACTGACCGCGGACGCGGTCGGGACCCACTTGCTGGAGCGACGATGAGCGAGCACAAACGCGGTCCCGAGAATCATCCGAGCAGCGACTTCGCACGCCGTATCGTCTACGCACCAGACCTCGACGGCGCGGCCGATCCCGGCGAGATCGTGTGGACCTGGGTGCCGTTCGAGGACGACCCCGCCCAGGGCAAGGACCGCCCGGTGCTCGTCGTCGGCCGCCATTCCCAGCTCCTGCTCGGACTCATGCTGTCGAGCAAGGACTATCACCGCGACGACGACGATTGGCTGTCGATCGGAGCCGGCTCGTGGGACGCCGACCGGCGCGAGAGCTTCGTCCGGCTGGACCGCGTGCTGGTGGTGCAGGAACACGGCATCCGGCGTGAGGGCGCGATCTGCGATCCCCGGCAGTTCGAGGCCGTCGCAGACCAGCTCCGCAGCCGCTTCGGCTGGCAGTGAGCACCCGGGCCGGAAGGCCCTGACCAGGCCACACAGTCGTCATCTATTCGGCGGACACTGAGATTTTCCTGTGCTGCACCTGAGTAGAATCACGGTTCATGAAAGCCCGCAAATTCCTCGCCACCGTCGGAATCGCCACCAGCCTCGCGACCGGCACCGCCCTCGTTCCCACCGCAGCCACCCCGCAGGCCGAAGCCGCAGGCACCTACTGGGGCGCCCTCTCCTACAACTTCGAAGGCCGCGTGACCTACGCGATCAACTACCGCACCAGCCGCGGCGCCGCTAACGCCGCGAAGGCTCGCTGCGGCTACAACTGCGGCTACTTCACCTTCCGCAACTCCTGCGGCGCCGTCGCCTACAAGTTCACCTACAACCGCACCCGCGTGGGCCGCGCCTGGGGTTACCAGACGCGCGTCGGCGCGCAGAACGCCGCGCGCCGCATCGCCGGACCCGGCTCGCACGTCCGCGGCTGGGCCTGCACCGCAGGTCGCTGACCGCGGCTGGACAGAATTCTTCAGCTCGTCAGCCGACCGCGCATGCCGACGGCCCGCCGCCGCGCCCGCCGCACCAGATTCGCCGCCCGCGTCCGCGCCGCCATCCGCTCCTTCGGGACAGGCATCGCCTTGATCCAGCAGGCGAGCGCGTCGAGGGCCGCATCAAGAGTCTCGTCAGCGGACGGCACGCGCGCATCGCCGACTTCGCCCACGGCCACCCGCACGTCGTCGAGAGATCCGTGCACCGGGTACCCGCCGGCGACCACAGCCTCGACCATGCCGTCGGACAGTTCGGCCGCCCAGGCCCGCTGCTCAGCGTCGAGTCCGAGCGGCTTGCCCTCGCGCAGACTGAACAGCACTTCTCCGACCAGCTGCTGCTTCACGATGCGCTCGTACCGCTGCCACTCGATGTCGTCGGGCTGAATACGCAGGTTGAGCAGGCGCAGGAACTCCGCCTGCGCCGCCGACAGCGACGTATTGGCGCTCACCGCCGGCACCGTCAGCACGGCGGGGTCCACGCCGAGCACGCCGAGAAACCGTTCCCAGAGCCCGTCGCCGGGCGTTGCACTCCCAGGTTCGGGAACGGTCACGACGTGGATCCGCTCGGCCGGGACCACAGCCGACCACTTCGCCACGATCGCCGGGTAGTCCTGGAACTCCCAGAACGGCTCGTGCGCCAGGTCCCCGGCGTGTGCTCCGTCGCGCGTATCGGCGGCCACTGCGGAGACGAAGTCCGCGAACGACGTCGGCCGCTGGTTCTTCACGTTCTCCTGCCAGACCGACGGCAGCTGGCGCGCCAGATCCCGCACGGTCAGCACCACATGGACTTCGTCTGCGAAGTCGAGGTCGGCGACCAGCTTCTGGATGTGCGACGGCCCGGCGTTGGCGAACAGTTCGTGCGAGACCAGCGACTTGCCCGGCCATGTCTTCATCTGCGCGACCATCGTCGGCCAGGCGTCGGCGTGCGCCGGGTCGGCCCAGTCCAGGTAGCGCTCCGGGTTGAGATGCGTCGCGGCGTGGAAGTGGTCTTCCATCCAGTTGCCCGGGTACAGCAGGTCGCCGTGCCGGGCCGCCAGATCGCGGTTGAGCCACAGCCGGTCCTGGACGTGAGTCGTCCCCGTTTTGGGCAAACCGACGTGAACGTAGACAACAGACATAGTGCGTCCAGCCTAAATCAATCATCTTGGTGAAAACTGGCGGGACGCTGGACGACTCCTGTCACGGCGGAGCGCGGTCGACCGCCCGATTTGGGCAGCGAATGCCGCGCTGGTAATCTTGATCGCTGTTGCCACTGACGCTGGTCGCTACTGCGATCGCTCAGGGCTGCAGTAGACTAAGATCCGACGGCCCACCTGGCCGATCACGTACGACGAGAAGGAAATCGCGTGGCAAACATCAAGTCGCAGATCAAGCGGAACAAGACCAACGAGGCTGCCCGTCAGCGGAACCAGTCGACCAAGTCGGCTCTGCGCACCGCGATCCGCAGCCTGCGCGAGACCATCGAGTCGGGCGATAAGGACAAGGCCGCCGAGCAGCTTGTGGCCACCAGCCGCCAGCTCGACAAGGCCGCCACCAAGGGTGTCATCCACAAGAACCAGGCCGCCAACAAGAAGTCGGCGCTGTCCCTGGCTGTCAACAAGATCTGACGCCCCGCGGCTCGCGCCGCATCTTTTCAGCTTCTCCACTTCACCCCGACGATGTCCACGCCATCGTCGGGGTGAAGTGCGTTGTCCGATATGGTCCGATTCGATGTCCGACGACGACCGCCCGCGCTCAGCGCCCGCGCCGCGGACGCAGCTGCGCGACCGTCGACACGGCCGATTCCAGGGCGTAGTCGGCGTCGGCCGCCTGCCCCTTCACCGCGCCGTTGAGCTCGGCGACGACGAGCACCGCCTTGCCGATCGACGCCGAGTCCCACGCCCGGGCCTGCCCCTGGATCTTGCCGACGCGGCCCGGCGGCATGCCGAGTTCGGACGCCGCCGAGTACTTGTCGAGCGAACCCATCGAGCGGACCCGCGCGATCGCGTGCACCGCCTCCCCCAGCGCGTCGGCCAGCAGCACCCGCGGCGTGCCGTGATGCTGAGCCCAGGCCAGCGACTCCATCGCACCGGCCAGGTCCCCGGTGACCGCCTTGTCGGCCACCTCGAAGCCGGTCACTTCCGGCCGTCCCGTGTAGTACGTGCGGACGGCGGACTCGTCGACCTTGCCGCCGGTGTCGGCGACCAGCTGATGGCACGCGGCCGACAGCTCCCGCAGATCGGCGCCGACCATCTCGGTCACCAGCTCCACGACGTCCGGACTCACCCGGACCCCGATGCTGCGGAACTCCTTGCGGACGAAGTCGACTCGCTCCGACGGCCACTTCGGCGCGACGCACTCGAACTCCTGGGCGCCGGCCTTCTTCAGCTCGCCGACCATGGCCTTCTGCCGGCCGCCGCCAGTGTGGATCACCATCATGGTGATGCCCTCGGGCAGGTTCTTGGCCGTCGCGGTGACCAGCGACGCGGGCTCTTTGCCGGCCTCCGCGGCCGACTCGATCACGACGATCCGCTCCTCGGCGAACAGCGACGGACTCAACAGCTCGATCAGCTCGGGACCGGTCACCTCACCTGCGCGGATCCGGGTGACCGGCACGTCGACGCCCGCCTCCTTCGACGTCTCGGCGGCCACCTGCCGGATCACGCGCCCGGTCAGGAAGTCGTCGTCGCCCAGGAGCAGGAACAGCCGATCAGCACTCACGGAGACAATCGTGCCAGAGCCCTCCGACATCGGTCCCGGCGCTAGGCTGAACCGGCGTCCGCAGAACCCTCCCCGCCAGTCAGGAACGCTCATGAGCCGCACCCGAGTCCACAACCTCTTCGTCTCGTCTGACGGCTTCGCAGCCGGCGACCACGTGACCTTCGACGAGCCGATCGGCGGCGCCCGCGCCCTGTTCAGCAAGTTCGACGGCCGGGTGATCGGCGGCGTGCACGGCGCCGACGCGCCGATCACCGTCGACCGCGCGCTGTTCAGCATGTGGGGTCAGGGCATCGGTGCCGAAATCATGGGCCGCAAGAAGTTCGGCCCGCAGACCGGCGAGTGGCCGGACGACGGCTGGGACGGCTGGTGGGGCGACGAGCCGCCGTTCAAGACGCCGGTCTTCATCCTCACGCACTTCCCGCGCGAGTCCGTGGAGTTCGCCAACGGCACCAGCTTCCACTTCATCGACGCCTCGCCCGCCGACGCGCTGCGCCAGGCGCAGGAGGCGGCGAACGGCCAGGACGTGCGACTCGGCGGCGGACCGTCGACCGTCAACGCCTTCTTGCGCGACGACCTGGTCGACTTCCTGCACATCGCGATCGTCCCGGTGGTGCTCGGCACCGGAGTCAGGATCTGGGATCACCTCGCCGGCCTGGAGGACCGCTTCACCGTCGAGTCGATCAGCACCGAGAGCGGCCTGGTCCATCAGTTGTGGAACCGGAAGCCGCGCTCCTGAACTCGTGATTCGGCCATGCCGATTTGATATGACCGCATGCTGATATGACGGCTACCGGGGTGCGACGGCGCGCGGCAGAGTGAACAGCATGACCGCAGTTCTCGCTCCCGTCGACGCCCGGCCGACGCCCCGCACCCCCGCAGGGCGGGTGCCGGCCGGTCCGGCCTGGTGGGGCGCGGTCATGGGCACCGGCATCGTCGCCACGCTCACCGAACTGCACGCCGGGCACCACGCAGCCGGGGCGGACCTCGCCCGGTTCTTCGTGATCGTCGCGTGGCTCCTGATGCTCGGCCTCACTGCCGGCTTCATCGCCCGGATCGTCCGGGACCGGTCCGTGTGGCGCGAGTCGGTCTCCGGCGTCGGCGCGTTCGCCTGGGGCATGGTGTCGATGGGAGTCACGTCCGTCGGCGCCGCGACGAGCGCCGTGGTCCCCGCCTGGTACGCGCCGCTGGCCCGCACGGCATGGCTGCTCGACGCCGCGCTCTGGACCCTCGGAGCCGTCGTCGGGATCGCCTCCACCGCGGGATTCGTCGCGTACATCCTTCGGCGCAACCCGGACGGCCCCCGGCCGGCGTGGGGTCTGGCCGTCGTCGCGCCGATGGTGACCGCGACCTGCGGCGCGCCGTTCGTCGGCCAGATCGACTCCGACGCAGCGTCGTTCGCCCTGTGCGCGTTTCTGGTCTGCTGCTTCGCGACCTCCCTTGTGCTCGGCGTCGTCGTCTTCGCCGTCGCCTACGCGCACCACTTCCGGGTCGACCCGCTGCCGGTCGCGGCGGCCCCGTCGTCGTGGATCCCACTCGGGGTGGTCGGTCAGTCGACCGCCGCCGCGCAGGCCATCTCCGCTCAGAGTGCGCGGTTCCTGTCGCCGGCGGCCCACGACGCCGCAGCCCGCTTCGCCGACGTGTACGGCATGGTGATGCTCGCAGTCGCGGTCCCGCTCGTGGCGTTCGCCGTCGTCACGACGCTCCGCGGCGCACGCGACCGCATGCCCTTCTCCCCCGGCTGCTGGGCCCTCACCTTCCCGATCGGCACGCTCTCGCTCGGATCCCACCACCTCGCGGAGGCGACCGGTCTGACCGTGTACTCCGCGGCCGCGGTGACCGCATGGATCGTGCTGCTCGGGACCTGGACGCTGTGCGCGACGGCGTCGCTGCGCTCACTGCTGCCGACGCACGTCTGAGCGCGTGAATTTTCTGCGTATCGGCAGACCCCGTGGAATGTGTACTTCAATCCATCACGGTGGATTTCCACGGTAGCTAAGTCGGCCTTTACTTCGGGGAGCAGCCGATTGGCTCGGCTCGCCCGATTCGCCGACATCGGACGCAAGCGGGATCTCAGTCGGTGTCTTCTCCCGAGCTGTTCCAAGCTCCGTGGCGGCCGATCCGTCACGTCCGTCACCTGCCGCAAAGATGAATACTGCGGGTTCGCTGCGTTCCCGACGAGCAGCAGCCAGGTCGAATGCCTCGCGGATCCGCGGTCGCCTACGATCTGACGGTGGCATTTGGTGCGGCGCTCGACGAGCTCGACCACAAGATCGTCCATGCCCTCCGTGTCAACGGACGCGCACCGTTCAGCCGGATCGCCGAGGTCCTCGACGTGTCGACGCAGACGGTGGCGCGCCGCTACCACCGGTTGAGCCGCGAGTTCTCGTTCCGAGTGGTCGGGGTGATCAACCCGAGTCGGCCGGCGGGAGAGAAATGGATCGAGCGATTGACGTCGAGCCCGAACACGGCCGAGGGAGTGGCGCAGAGCCTGGTGCGGCGCAATGACACGACGTGGGTGAGGCGCATGTCAGGCGGCAACGAGATCTGCTTTGTGACAGTGACGGATTCCGCGGCCCACCATGCGTTGCTGTTCAACGAGATCCCGCGGGCGGCCAGCATCACCGACGTGTCAGCCCACAGACTACTCCACACCTACCTCGGCGGACCCACCGCGTGGCCGGGACACACCACTGCCCTCGATTCCGAACAGCAGGAACAGTTGCGAGCGTCGTCCGTCCGGGGCGTCGGCGTCGAGCCTTTGACTGCTCCTACCGAGTCAGACTGGAGTCTGCTGGACGCGCTGCACCGCGTGTTACGAACGACCGTTCGAGGCGGGGTGTCGTCGGATCGGCGGACGGACTGGCGCTGTCGGTGGGGTCCGATAGATTGCTCGCATGACTGAGGGGACGACTTCGACCGTGCGGACGCCGGCTCCATCAGGTTCGGCTGGTGCAAGACCGTCGAGCACTTCTGCGTTCCTGGCTCAGCGCCGGACGCCACCTGTGAGGTTCCGGGGCCTGGTTCGGCCCACCGGGCCACGTGAGCGGCCGGTGGCGAACATCGGGACCGGCAAAGAGAGAATCCGTTCATGATGAAAGGCAAGCCAGTGGAGGACACCGGCACCAAGGCGGCGTTCGGCAGAGCTTTCGATGGCATCGGGCGATTCACGAAGAAGGCGTCAGCGCAGGTCGCCGAACAGTCCACGGAGTTGGCGGACAAGGTGTCCGAACAGTCCGTCGAGTGGGCGGGCGTCGTCGCCGAACAATCCGGACAGCTCGCAGAGCAGCTGTCCGCGCGGGCGGTTGCCCTCAAAGAAAGCGCGTCAGAGGCCATCGACAACTTCAGCACCACGGAGCCCGACCCCTACGAGGTCGCGATCATCGAGTACAACGGTGCCTTCACCTCGATGAACGACAAGGGAGTTACTCTTCTGCGGCAGCGTGAACGCTCCGCGGACGTGATCGCACTGGCCGAGCTTCTGGTGAACAGCATCGCGAATACTCCGAAGTCGTTCGAGGCGGACTTCGAACAGATTCATCTGATGCGGGCCGAGTTCCTGGCCGCAGAGGACTTCGCCCGAAACGATCTCAACGCAGCCCGCAAGTCTGCGACCGGAGCCGGCGCCGGGCTGACGGCCGCCGCCGCCGTCGCCAGCATGGCACCTACCGCGGCGATGTGGGTCGCGACCACCTTCGGAACCGCATCGACCGGCACGGCGATCTCGACGCTGTCAGGCGCTGCGGCAACGAATGCCGCCCTTGCCTGGCTCGGGGGCGGTGCCGCTGCCACAGGCGGTGGCGGAACCGCGGCCGGAGGCGCCTTGCTTGCGCTCGCGGGCCCGATCGGCTGGACCGTGGCCGGTGCGACGTTGCTCGCCTCGGTCGCGTTGTTCGCGAAGAAGCGGTACGAGAACCGCGAAGCGAAACACGAAGCGCTGTCCGCGGTGAAATCCAATACCACGGAAGTCAAGAAGATGGATGCTCAGATCGGCGACATCCTCGACCGGACCGGATTGCTCCGGGAAGAGGTCAGCCGGAGCTGCGGCACCGCATTGGGCATGTTCGGCGCGGACTTTCGATCACTGATGCCCGCACAGCAAACCCAGCTCGGTACGCTCGTGAACAATACGAAAGCGTGTGCCGCCCTCCTGGGGAAGCGCGTCGAGACGGACCTCTGACGTGAAGAATTCATCCTCGGGCTTGTTGAGGAGCAACCAGGAACAGGCCGTCGCCGCCTGGATCAACCATCTCAATCAGGTTCGGATCGACGGCCTCTGGGCCGCGCTCCGGGGACAGGACGAGAATCTGAGGGAGGCGTTCGCCAGCATCGACGGAGCGCTTCGGACGATCGACCTCGAGGTCGTAGCCACCAATCGCGGCGGGATCAAGGGCATGCACGGCTTCATAGCCGAGGTCGGCGAGGTCGGAATCAGCAATGCGCGGAGGCAGATCCTCGGCGACCGACCGATCGCTGAATGGGTCAACGACAACGGCCCCGCAGACCTCGTTCGCGGTGACGTCGAAATCCAACAGAAGTTCGTGATGGCGGGCGGGCGATTCGGCCTCAACGCGGTATCGGACCATCTTCAGAAGTACCCCGAATTCATCCAGAACGGCGGCAAGTACCAGATTCCTCGTGATCACTATGAAACGGTCACCGAACTGTACGCGATGTCATCAGACCGCGCGCACAAACTACTGAGTGGGAGCAACGACGGTCCATCTCTCCGGGATTGGCGCCGAGTCCAGGAGTTCTTCAACAACGGTCCCATCGGGATCGACTCGCTTGAGCCGTCGACGCTCGACTACAGCGACGCTCAACGAGGTGCGATCAGCACGACGATGGCTGGGGAGAAGGAGGCTCTTCGTGCCACCGATGAGCGGCGCAGGACTGAGGCGTACCGGAAGAGCCGCCCCTCAGCAAAGGAAGGCGCGAAGGCGACCTTCGTGGCGGCCGCCGTCGAAGGCGGCACCGCGTTCGTCCTTGCTGTCACCAAGAAGTGCAAAGACGGTAAGAGTCTCAGGTCCTTCACCAAAGACGACTGGACCGAGATAGCGGGCGAGACTGGAATGGGCACCGCCCGGGGAGGTATCCGCGGCCTCAGCATCTACGCTTTGACCAATTTCACCGCGACCTCTGCCGCAGTCGCGAGTGCGCATGTCACCGCGGTCTTCGGAATCGCCGAACAGGCCAATCGACTCCGCACCGGGGAAATATGCGAGACGGAGTTCATCGAGAACTCCCAGCTGATCGCTTTGGAGACCGCGGTCAGCGCTTTGTCGTCGTTGGTCGGCCAGGTCCTGATTCCCGTACCCGTGCTCGGAGCGGTAATCGGAAACGCCACCGGGATGGTCATGTACCGGGCCGTCTCATCGGGCTTGTCCGAGCGCGAAGCCGCCCTGATCGAACGACATCTCAACGAACAACGCGCACTCGACGACCGACTCGACGCCGAGTATCGAGAGGTCGTAGCGATGCTGGAGGTCAGCCTCTCCGGCTACCTGGAGCTACTCGACCGCGCCTTCTCCCCAGACGTTGAAGTGGCACTGCTGGGCTCCGTCGACCTCGCTCTCGAACTCGGCGTCGCACCCGAAGAGATTCTCGATTCCGAGGAGAAGGTGAGCGCGTTCTTCCTGGACTAGCCGGCGTCGGTGTTGCGACTGCGCCGTTGGGCGGTGACCCACCCGGAGCTGAGACGCCTGATCTGATCTGCCCACTCTGAGCGACAACGACGGCGACAAGTCGTCCCCTTAGCGGAGGCGGGGCGGGCGGCCGTTCGCCGACGGGCCGCGGGCCGAGCGCTTCGCCAGTGACGCCGGGCGCACGTCGACCACCTCGCCGTCCACCGTCTCGATCAGGCTGGGCAGTTCCGGGTCGCGGGTTCGCGGATGGCGGAGGTTGCTGACGCTTAGGGCCGTAGTGACAGTTCTCCCCGCAGTCGACGCATCGCGCCTGACCACCCAACACCAGCGGCCGAACACCGCAGCGAGAGCCAGCACAACCACCGCCTGCCAGCCCGGCACGGTCATCGACGCCCAGCTAGGCGTGCCGAACCACTCCGCGCACGACAGTAACCACCACATCTCCGGCGTCGTCGCACGGAGCAACAACTCCGCGACCACGGCCGCGGCACCACCGGGCGGGCCGATCGCGCCGATCAGCGCGGCGAGCGTGCCCAACAGCCCGATCGGCGCGATCACCGGGGCGACCAGCAGATTGGCCGGCACCGACACCAGCGACACCTGCCCGGCCACCAGCATCAGCACCGGTGTGGTCAAGATCTGTGCGGCGACGGTCATCGCCAACAACGTCGCGAGTGCGTCCGGGATCCCGCGGGCGGCCAGCGCGAAGCGGATCGGCGTCGCCCACAGGACCAGGCCCAGCGTCGCGACCACCGACAGCAGAAACCCCGGAGCCAGCGCCATCTGCGGCCAGGCCAGCATGATCAGCACCACCGCCGCCCCCAGCGCGGGCAGCGCCTGCGCCCGACGTGATCCGAGCGCCGCGACCAGGCCGACCGAACCCATGATCGCCGCGCGCAGCACGCTGTCGCTGGGACGGACCAGCACCACGAAGCCCACCGTCGCCAGCAGGCCCAGCGCGACGGTCGGACGGGTCGGCACGCCGACCAGACGCACCCCGAGCACCACCGCGCCGACGACGAGCGAGAAGTTGGCGCCGGAGACAGCGGTCAAGTGCGACAGTCCCGCGGCCCGGAACTGCTGTCGCACCACCGGGTCCAGATTGCCGACGTCGCCCAGCACCAGGCCGGGCAACAGCCCGGCGGCACGCGGATCCAGCGCGTGCGACGACGACTCCCGCAGCCGCGAGCGCACCGTGCCCGCCCACCGCTGCCAGACCGGAGCCTGCCGAACCACCCGAAGCTCGCCGACCGCCGACAGACGTGCGACAGTGAGCCGGTCCCGAGGACCACCACGCGGCGGACTCGCCCGCACACGCACCGAGATCCGTTCCCCGGGAAGCAGATCCGGCAGATCTGAGGCCTGCAGACCCAGCTGAGCGTCCACCGGGCGCGTCGGCGATCCGGAGACCGCCACCACTTTCACCGGCACCATCGCCCGGACCCCGCCGCCCAGGATCGACGGATCGCCGGTCACCTCGAGCTCGACCACAGGCTTCCCCTCGATCCCCGACACCGGCGACGCGTCGACCGCCGAAATCCGCACCAACACCGCGATGCCGGCCGTCGCGGAGACGCCACAAACGCCGAGCAGCGTGGCGGCCAGCCGTCGTCGACCATAGCGGTCCGCGACGATCCAGCCTGCAACGCCAGACGCGATGAGCACCACCACCGCGCCGAGGGCGACGCCCCACGGCGCGCACAGCGCCACCACCACCGCGAGCCACGCGCCGAACGCCGGAAACACCAGCCGTACATCGCCGGTCGCCACGACGCCCGCCTCAGCCCACGACGACGAGGTCGCGCAGCTTGGCCAGCCGCGTCGGCCCGATCCCGTCGACTTCGGCGAGCTGGTCGACCGACGAGAACTTCCCGTTCTGCTGCCGCCACGCCAGGATCGCCTGCGCGGTCACCGGGCCCACCCCGGGCAGTGCGTCGAGTTGCTCGGCGGTGGCCGAGTTCAGATCGACCTTCGCGCCGCCGCCCGGCGCGGGCGTGGCGCCGGAACCGCCCGAGGTTCCCGGCGCGCCGGTCGTACCGGACGAACCGCCCGGCGACGCCGACGACACCACCGCCGAACGCACCGCCCCGGCACCGTTTCCCGGTCGCCCGATCAGAACCTGATCGCCGTCGTGCAGCAGCTGAGCCATGTTCAGGCTCAACAGATCCGCACCCTCTCGAGCACCACCCGCCCGCGCGATCGCGTCGGCCACCCGCGCCCGTGCTGGCAACCGCACAAGCCCCGGACGACGGACCAGTCCGGCGACGCTGACCACCATCTCCCCGGCGGGCTCGACAGCCGAGGAGCCGGGCCCGGACGGCGCCGCCGACGATCGCCCCGCGGACGCCGACGCCGGAAACGCCACCAGCGGCGTGACCGGCTCGCTCTTGCGCAGCACGGCGAAACCGGCGATCACGCAGGCGATCACCCCGATGCCGATCAGGCCGATCGCAGCCGGCGGCAGCATCGACAATCGCCGCCGCGGCCGCGCGCGGAAGTCCTCAGCCCAGTCGTCGTCCCAATCGTCGTCATCGCCGGAGCGGTCCGCTCGCAATCGACTCCCGGCCGACCGAGCGTCGCCGGAACCGTGGTCCCGCTCATCACGGTCCGGCCCGTCGTCGCCCCTCTCGACCTCGTCGGACTCCTCGTCGAGCACCTCGGACCAGTCCGGCTCGTCGTCGGCACCGTCCCGCGATCGCCACGCACGACGACCCGCCTCCGTGTCGAGCCAGCTCGGCATCGCAGTGCTGCCCCAGAGCGCGTCCTGTTCTTGCGCGGCGGCCGGTGCGGGTCTGGGTCCCGCGATCCGGTCGAGACCGGTCCTGGCCGTCGCTCCCGATTTCCTCCCCATGCACCGAAGCTAAGGGGATCAGCACGCCCCGAACGGCCCCGCGCCCAGAATGTGGACAATCGCCGAACCGTCCACAGATCCACCTGGGCGTACGCCGGAAGAGTTCAGTCGAAAGGCAGCAGACCGCGACCCACGACGACGCCGACCGCGCCCGGTCCGACGTGCACGCCGAGCACCGAACCGATGTCGACTACCAGCGACGACACGACGCCCGGAATCTTCTCCAGCACCCGGCCGTGCACCTCCGTGGCGAGCTCGGGAGCGTGGCAGTGCTGCACGCCGATGCTCACGGCGTCGTCGCCCGCGTCCTCCACGACGGCCTCGATCATCCGGCTCACGGCCTTGGTCATGGTGCGCTGCCGCTCGTGCAGCGCGAGCACGCCGTCGGAGACGTTCAGGATCGGCTTGATCGCGAGCGCCGAACCGAGCAACCGCCCGGCGGCGCTGATCCGGCCGCTGTTGCGCAGGTTCTCCAGCGTCTGCACGCACAGCAGCGACGTTCCGGTGGCCGCCGCGCGAACCGCCGCCTCGTACACGTGATCACGGTCTTGACCGGCCTGCGCCGCCTGTGCGGCGGCCAGCACGGTGAACCCGAGAGACAGGCCCGCCGACCGCGAATCCACCACCCGCAGGCGCTCACCCAACTGCTCGGCCGCCAGCCGCGCCGCACCCCACGTGCCCGACAGCCGGCGCGACATGTGCACGGCGACGACGCCGTCGCCCTCACTGCGCTCGATGGCCTGCTCGTACGCGTCGATCAATTCCTGCGGATTTGCCCCCGACGTCGTGACACCCGCGACGTTGACCACCGACGCCGGAATGTCGTCGACGCCCTCGGCGTATTCGGTGCCGTCCGGCATCGTCAGATGCAACGGGACCTGCTCGATTCCGTACCTGTCCGTCAGTGACGCAGGCAACCGCGACGAGGAATCGGTGACGACGACGACAGGCACCCCTACACGTTAGCCGGGCAGCCGGCGACCCCGGACAAGAGGGCCCGAGGCGACGCCGGATCGCGATATAGGGGTCAGCGCAGGACGTCGGCGACGGCGGGCGCGATCAGCTCGGCCAGCTCGGCGTGCGTCTGCAGGCCCCAGTGGATACCGTCCGGATTCATCTCGACGTCCGAGGTGAAATGCGCCGCGGTGGTCGGATAGAAGTCGACGGTCGACAAGCCGTGCTCGTCGGCCCAGACCCGCATCGCCGAACTCGTCGGCACCCGTCCGGGATGGACGTTGCCGTAGTACGGACTGTCGTGCGTCGACGGCAGACAGACGACGATCGGCAGATCCGGACGCAGCTGCGCGATCGCGTCGCGGATGCGCTCCAGGTATTCGACGGTGACCCTTGGGGGCAGCGCCATCGGCCAGCCCGCACGGGACAGCCTCGGCTGCAGCCACCCGTAGCCGTCGCGCACTGCGGAGCGCAGCGGCGCGGGACGGATGTAACGGATCAGTTCGCGCAACGCGGTCGGGGCGGGCGACGGCAGCGAGTCCATGCCGCCGACGGCGATCACCACGGCGTCGGCCTTCGGCATCGCCGCCCAGATGCGCGGATCCTGGGTCAGCGCCCACCACACGTCGCGCGACGTCCAGCCGATACGGGCGAACAGCTCGACGTCGAGCCCGAGCCTCGCCCCGACGAGGTTCGGCCAGATGCGCGGATCGTCGGAGGTCAGGCCGCCGCCCGCGCCGTAGAACGAGAGCGAGTCGGCCAGGACGAGGAGGGAACCTTCGCTCACTGCGTGCCCGGGTCGGCCGACTCCGCTGACGCGTTCCACACGTCCAGGCGCCAGACCGGCTCCTCGCCGGCCAGGCTGTGGCCGGACAACTGCACCCAGCTGGTGTTGGCCAGTCCGCCGAAGATCGGCCAGTTCGCCACCGGCAGGCCCAGTAGACCGGCCGTCATCGCCGCGATCACGCCGCCGTGGGCCACCAGGACGACGGGCGCTTCGGGATCGTCGCCCTGGCCCCAGTCGTCGAGCTCGGCGACCAGTTCGGCTACCACCGGCACCGAACGACGTGCCACGTCGACCCGGCTCTCCCCGCCCGGCGGGGTCCAGGTCGCGTCGTCGCGCCAGACCCGGCGAGCGCCGGGCGTCGCAACGTCGACCTCGTCGTGCGTCATGCCCTGCCACTGCCCGAGGTCGGTCTCGCGCAGCCGGCGATCGGTGCTCACTGCCAGGCCGGTCGCATCGGCGAGCGCCTGCGCGGTCAGCCGCGCGCGAGTGAGATCCGAGGAGCGGATGAGCATCGGCGAGCGTTTGGCCAGCGCCCGCCCGGCGACCAGTGCCTGCTCCTCGCCCACCGGCGACAGGTCGGTGTCGAGCTGGCCCTGCATGCGCCGGTCGGCGTTGTAGAGCGTCTGACCGTGGCGCAGCAGCACCAGGCGACGCACCACCGGGGTGAGTCGCTCGACGCTGGTGTCGCCCAGGTCGGGCTCCCAGCCGCTCATGACAGGTCGGAGTCCGCGTCTGCGTCGTCGTGAGTGGGCTGGTAGGTCTCGACGCCCTCGATCTCGACGATCGGGCAGTCCTTCCAGAGCCGCTCCAGACCGTAGAAGTCGCGCTCGTCGTCGTGCTGGACGTGCACGACGACGTCGCCGTAGTCCAGCAGCGCCCAGCGGCCCTCGCGGATGCCTTCGCGGCGCAGCGGCTGATGCCCGGCTTCGCGGAGCTTGTCCTCGATCTCCTCGGTGATCGCGTTGACCTGACGCTCGTTGTCCGCCGAGGCGATCACGAAGAGGTCGGTGATCACAAGCGGTTCGGAGACGTCGATGGCGACGACGTTGTTGGCCTTGAGTTCGGCGGCCGCGCGGGCGGCGATCGCCGCGGATTCGCGGGCTTCGGGTGAGGCGGTCACTGCTGAGTTGTCCTAGCTGTCGTGTCGGTAGAGGCGATGTTTGCTGATGTACTGGACGACGCCGTCGGGCACCAGGTACCAGACGGGCTTCCCTTCGGCGGCCCGCTCCCGGCATTCGGTCGACGAGATCGCCAGGGCCGGGATCTCCAGCATCTGCAGGGCTTCCGGCGGCCGGTTCGCCAGATGTTCGGCGAGGTGCGTCGCGTCGAGCTCGTAACCCGGCCGCGAGACCCCGATGAAGTTCGCCAGCTCGAAAGTCTTCTGCCAATCCTGCCAGGTCAGGATGTTCTCCAGCGCATCGGCCCCGGTGATGAAGAACAGTTCGTCGCCGGGGTACTCGCGGCGCAGGTCGCGCAGCGTGTCGACGGTGTAGGTGACGCCTTCGCGTTCGACGTCGACCCGGCTGACCGTGAACCGCGGGTTCGACGCCGTGGCGATGACCGTCATCAGATAGCGGTGCTCCGCGGGCGTGACCTGGGCGTCTCCCCGTCGTTCCTTCTGCCACGGGCGGCCCGTCGGCACGAAGATCACCTCGTCGAGGGCGAACCGATGAGCCACTTCGCTGCCGGCCACCAGGTGACCGTTGTGGATGGGGTCGAAGGTGCCGCCCATGACGCCGATGCGGCGTGGGGTGCGAGGCGCGGCGGACATGGAGTCAGAGTCTACGCGGGTCACACCGGCAACAGGTTGGCGATCACCTGGGTCAGTTGCTCGGCGTTGCGGCATTCGAACATGTCGATGACCTCGCCGTAGTCCCCGGCCAGCGAATCCCCGGTGTCCCACAGCTCCCGGCGCTCCGGATTCAGCCAGTACGAGTTGCGCACCTTGGCGCACAGTTCGGCCAGCGCCGCGGACTCGGACGGCGAGTAGTTGTTGCGGGCGTCGCCCAGGATCAGCAGTGCGCCGCGGTGGGTCAGCGAGTCGAGGTAGTTCTCGGTGAAGCCGCGCAGCATGTGCCCATAGTCGGAGTGTCCGTCGCGGGTGGAGATGCGCGCTTCGGACAGCATCGTCGCCATCCGTTCGCCGAACTGGTCGTCGGCCGAGGAGCGGTCGAAGAAGTCGGTCACCTCGTCGACGGTGTCGACGAACGCGAACACCCGCACGTTGGAGAACTGCTGGCGCAGCGCGTACACGAGCTGCAGGGTGAACTGGCTGAAGCTGGCCACCGAGCCGGAGACGTCGCAGATCACCACGAGCTCCGGTTTGCCGGGCCGGGGCTTGCGACGACGCAGCGAGATCGGCACGCCGCCGGTCGACATCGACGCGCGCAGCGTCGCCCGCACGTCGACGGCCGCATGGCGGTTGCGACGTCGTCGGAACTCCAGCTTGGCGGCCAGCAGCCGCGCGATCGGATCGATGGTGCGACGCATCTTCACCAGGTCCTGCGGATTCGCGGCGAAGAAGTCGATCTGCTCGGGCAGCTTGGGCACCGCGTACGCGGACACCTCTTCACGACCGCGGACCGCTGACATCCGGCGCTGCACCTCTGTCTCGACGGCCGCCCGGAACTGCCCGATCGCATCGCGCGCCGCACGCCTGCTCAGCGCGTCGGTCCCAGCCCGCTCCCCCTCCGCCGGCTGACCGGCGGCCATCGCCGCGGCGATGCGGGCGATGAGCGTCTGCGGGGTGATCGTCGACATCGCCTGATACACCGAGTACGACTCGCCGCGCGCCGACTCGTACCGCCCCACCTCGGCGACGACGGTCGCCACCAGCTGGTCGAACCGGCCGTCGGACATCGCGTCCGGATCGCCCAGGATGTCGGCGGTCAACTGCCGCAACGCCTCGACGTCGACCTCGCCGTCATCCGTGCGCGGCACCACCACGGCCTGCGTCCGCGCCTCGTTGCCCAGCGGAAACCACAGTTCGAAGCACAGATCGAAGGTCTCCCGGTGCAGCTGCTCGGACAGCAGCGTCGCGGCCAGTCCCTCGCGCAGACTGTTGCGGTCGAGCAGGTCGAGCACCCCCATCGCGCGCCCGGCGTCGATCAGGTTCGACGGCCCGACGACGATCCCGCGGCCGCGCAGATCCTCGACGAAGCCGGTCAGCGTGTCGATGAGCTCCTGCTCGCCGCCTGCCTTCCGGCCGTCGGCCGGGGCCGTCGAGGACGCCATGTCAGTCCAGCTTCAGTTCGCGCAGCGCAGTGGTCACGTCGGCGCGATGCTTGAGCACCACGCCGAGCGTCCGTTTCAGAACGCTGTCGGAGATCTTGCCGTCGTGCTCGTCGGTCACCCCGGTCACCATCGCGAGCAGGGTGTTGCCCCAGTCGATGGTCTCGGCGACCGACGGCTTCTTGCGGATGTCCATGCCGCGCAGCACCCCGACGATCCGCACCAGTTCGGCGGCCAGAGTCTCCGGCAGGTCCGGCACGCGCGAGGCCAGGATCTCGCGCTCCAACGCGGCGTCCGGGAAGTCGATGTACAGGTACAGGCAGCGGCGCTTGAGCGCCTCGGACAGTTCGCGGTTCGCGTTCGACGTCAAGATCACGATCGGCCGCCGTTGCGAGACGACGGTGCCCATCTCCGGGATGGTGATCGCGAAGTCCGACAGCACCTCCAGCAGCAGG
>JASGFV010000017.1:0-30226 GCA_047605365.1 Gordonia sp. (in: high G+C Gram-positive bacteria) | reverse complement strand
CCTCTCTCTTATCGCTCAGTCGAGCAGGTTCGTCGCGGCGATGTCGGGCAGGTACACCCGCACCCCCGGACGGCCGCTCAGGATCAGCCTGCCCTCGCCCTTGCGGGAGGGCAGCAGCCCCGACGAGCTGTACCGCTCGGTGCGCTCGGAGCCCAGGCTGGCCCGGCCGGCGGCGTCGATGGAGCCCGAGCCGACGTGCTCCTGCCCGCCGGCCCAGGCGGCCAGCTCCAGGATCTCGCGTTCGGGCGCTCCGGGCAGGATCAGGATCGACGGGAAGGTCTCGCGCAGGATCTTCATCCCGGCCGCGCCCCAGCGGGGCTCGAACTGGCTGGTCGCCTGCACCGCGACCAGCAGCCGGATGTTCAGACCCCGCGCCTCCCCCACCCAGTTCGCGAGCCTGGGCAGGGGCGAGGTGTTCGGGCACTCGTCGATCACCATGAGCACGGCCGGGACCTCGCCCACCCGCTTGCGCCAGTGGTTCACCACGCCGGTCAGGGTCGCCGACGCGGCCGGCGCGGCAGCGCCCGCCAGCGGCGAGACGACGTACAGGGTCGCGCCCTTGGCTTCGAGCATGTCGGGGGTGAACGCGGGCAGCGACCCGTCTCCGGCGACGGCCTCCAATGCCCACGCGCCCAGGGCCACCCGCATGTTGATCGCGATGGAGTCCCGCTGCCGCGGGTCCATCGCCTTCGCCGAGAGCAGCGACTGCGCGTGGCGCGAGCCGACCGAGGCCGCGCGCAGGTAGGCGTTGTCCCAGTCCGGGTGGGACAGGTCCTCGTCGGCGTGGGGGTCGAGATCCTCGGTGGGACCGTCGTCGTCCCCGACGTCCTCGCAGGCGGCCAGCGCCCACGAGATCCCGCCGCCGGCCGTCTCCACGGCTTCGTGGTCGTGGAACTCGAAGTGGGTCCCGGCCGCTCGCAGGATCGCCGCGAGCGGGCGCATCGCCAGCGACTGCCAGAACGAGTCGCCGCCACCTCCCGCACCGCCGCCGCCTGCCCCGAGCGAGCCGACTTCCAGCAGCAGCGCCGCCATCTCCAGGGCGGCGTCGTCGCTGTCGATCAGGGCGACCGGGTCGCTGGCCACCCGGGTCACCTCCGCGTCGCGCAGTTCGGCGTCGCGGACCTCGCCGCTCAGGTCCATCAGGTAGGCCGGGCCCCGCCGGGACCGCTTCGGAGCGGTCAGCTCGGCCAGGTCGCCCTTGCTGCTCACGCAGACCACGGGCCGCTCGCCCCACATGATCGCCGCCGGTGCCAGGCAGGATCTCGACTTGCCCGAGCCGGTTCGGCCCGACACGAGGGTGTGGACGGCCCCGGCCGCGAGATCGCCCTTGCGGGCCCCGGCGTTGGCCTCGTCGTCGACGACGACGGCTCCGTCGGCGATGTCGATCAGCCCGACGTACGGGGTATCGGACGCGGTCGCCGGCTGCTTCCGGCGCGTCTTGGTGGTGCTCATGCTCATTCCTTCTGTCTGTTCTCCATGACCCGTCTGCCGACAGCGCTGCGCCTGTCCCGGTCACGGGTCTTCTCATCGGTGATCGCCTGGCCGACCTCCGGGTCGGCCAGGCGATCTAGTCCGTAGACGACCAGTGCGCGGGCGGCGATGCCCGGAGTCGTGCCGTGCTCGGCGGCCAGCGCGCGCAGCCGCGCGTCGTCGGCGGGTCGAAGCGAGATGAGCATGCGGTTGGTCGGTGTCTCGTCGGTCGTCATGGCGGTCCTCCAGCGAAAGGTACTGATATAGGTATTGCGGTACTGATATGGCTACCGTAGGCTGTTTTCCAGTACCTATATCAGTACCGCCAAGTGAATCACAGCAGGAGACCCGATGTCATGACCGACGACGACAAGGAAGAGAACATGCAGCGCATCACCCTCTCGGTGAGCGAGGACGACTATGGCCGGCTCCGGGGCGCGGCACTGGCCGCACGGGCCCCGGCATCGGTGGTCGGGCGCGCCCTGGTGCGCCATGGCCTGAGCAACATCACCGATCCGGCGATCGCCGGTGCCATCGCGGAGGCGGCCGAGGCCGAGCGGGCCCGCCGCAGCGCCGCGGGGACCAAGGGCGGCGTCATCGCCTCCGAGCGTCGCGCGCAGACCCAGGGAGCGGACCAGTGAGCAAGGGAATCGCGATCATCATCGCTGCGGCAGTGGTGTTCTTCGCGGGCTGGATCGTCGGCGGCTCCTGGGCCACCGGCACCGAGAAGAAGGCGCGCTACGAGCAGATGACGACCTGCCTGCCGATTGCAGACCAGGCCAAGCTCGACACCTGCTGGAACGGGGACGCGCGATGAAGCCGCCGGTGGCGCACCGTTGGGAGAGCGAGCGCGCCGATCATCTGTACAAGGGAAGCGAGCAGGGCACTAGCCGCCGCCGCCGGTGCCAGCAGCTCGCCCGCGAGGCGCGCCGGGCCGGTCGGGCCGGGGCGGGTGTCTCGGCCGGCCAGGCCGACGGTGACATCACCCCCGCGCTGTGGCGTCGCCGTAAGCGCGACGAGAGCATCGGCACCTGGGGCCACGTCGGCTTCTTCTTCGTGACTGGAGTCGGCATCGCGCTCGCCGGTGGCGCTATCGCGCTGGGTAACGGCGTCTACTGGGCGCTAGAGCGGTGGGTCGCGCCCCGCGTCGGACGGCTGTGGATGTGGCCGTGGGCCGCGCTCGGCGTCGCGGCGCTGCTGCTCGGCGCGCTCAGCGGGTGGCTCCCGGGTCCGGGGCTGCTCCCCGGCGCGCTGGCCGGCTGGACCTGGCAGGCCGGCTGGATCAAGTGGCAGCTCGTCGTGACGCCGCTGGTGGTCGCCTGGCTGATCCACGCGTGGGGATGGGCCGGCGTTCCCAAGGGCGCGGTACCCAGGTCCGACCGAAACGCGGACGGCTCGTTCCGGGTGGTCTCGGACAAGGAGAAGGTGAAGCTCGACCCGCTCGCCGGCGCCGAGGAAGTCGAGGCGGAGGCCGCGACCGAGAAGCCTACGGACACCGAACCGGCCGAGCGGGCGCCGGACCCCGCGCCGGAGAAAATCCGGCTCGATCCGGTCGGCGACGACGGCGACGTGGACACCGACGACGAGGCCTCGCCGAGCCTGGACGACCTGTTCGGCGAGCCGGGCCAGTGGCGCGAGGAGCCGACCGATCCGATCGACGACGAGTTGGCGGCAGACGCGCTCAACTATGAGGAGAAGGGCCGATGACCGCACCGGTGATCAACATTCAGACCGGCGCGGGCGAAATCGTCCGCATCGTGGCGACGCTCCTCCT
This sequence comes from Gordonia sp. (in: high G+C Gram-positive bacteria), assembly GCA_047605365.1. Classification (GTDB taxonomy): domain Bacteria; phylum Actinomycetota; class Actinomycetes; order Mycobacteriales; family Mycobacteriaceae; genus Gordonia. Next base: position 26,982 of record JASGFV010000017.1, on the reverse strand, counting down.
GTGCGGTGCCGTCGGCATGGTGGGCTGGGCCCTGGCCGAAGCCGGATGGCTCGAAGTCGCGAGTACGGCGGTCACCATGTTCGCCATGCAGCTCATGCTGCTGTCCGCGCGAGCCGGGATCATCGCCCTGCCGGCGAAGAGCGGCGAGGAGAGCTTCGCCGAGACCAAGGGCATCGTCCGCAAGGTGGCCGCGGAGTACACCGCGTGGCTCGGCCGGTCGAACATGCTGCGACTCGCGCTGATCGCGCTGGCCTACACGGTGGGCTTCCTGCTGGTGCGCCAGGGCGTGAGCGCGGCGCTGACCGTGTTCAGCAACATGTGGATCGCCGGGGCCGCCAGCGCCGCGCTCGCCTCGATCATCATCGCGCCGAAGCTGGTGCCCGGCATCTTCGCCGGGCTCAAGAGCAAGGGCGTGGTGACCACGGGCCGACCACCGGCTCAGGAGGCGCCGGCACCCGTAACGATGACGGACCAGTCTTCGGCGCGGCCCGAGCCGGTCGCCACACCAGCCCCGGTCGCGGCGCCGGTACCGACGACCGACAACGAAGCGCCGATCGTCATGCGGCGCAAGACCAAGAAGGAGGCGTGAGCCATGGGCTACGTCGATGAGAACGGAAACCCGATCAACCCGGAGGATCTGGCCGACTACGAGCCGGTCGAGGCCGAGCAGACCGCATCTGCCGCAGATCCCGCGCCTGCCGAACGGCCGGCGCGGGGCAAGGGCCGCTGGTGGAAGATCGCTCTCGGCTTGGTGGTCGTCGCGGCGCTCGCCGGTGTCGTGGTGATGATGCTGCTGCGCGGCCACGACCCGTCCGAGGACAGGCACCAGAGCAAGGACGAGCGCGCGGCGGCGAAGTCCTCGGAGTCGGCAGCGCCGTCGTCCAGTGCCCCGGCCGAGCCCAGCGAGTCGGAGGAGCCGGCCGCACCGCGCAAGATCGACGCGTGTAGCGGCCAGATGTTGAAGGACGCCCAGTGGATCGACGGTGCGAGCGATCCGACGATGGAGCTGGTCGTGCTGAGTTCGACGAACCTGGGCCGGGGCTGGGCCGATCGCATCGGCGCCGACGACGCAGCTCGCCGAGTGTCGGTGAAGCAGTCCACGACGGGGCTGCTGAGCGTCTACTTCGAGGACTCCACCGACGAGCGCGGGCGTTCCAACTGGTACCGCGTGCAGGTCGAGACCAAGCCAGAACTGATGGTCACCGATGAGCGGACGGGCCGTGGCCCGGTGGTGAACGACTCGCACGCTTGCAGGATGGTCGAGGCCGGCACCTACCGCGTGGTCAACGGCGACGATGACCGCGCTCGCGTCCCGGCCGACGCGGTCACCGGCGGCGACCGCGTCGAGGTGAGGGCGCTCAAGCCCGACTATCGGCAGAAGGACGTCGTCTGGGTGATCGTCGGGGACACGCTCCTCGAAACCCAGCTCCGCTACGTCGACGAAGGCTCGGAGGGCTGAGTCGGCAGAACGAACGCGCGCCCGATCCCCGATCCGACGACCGATCAGACACACACGCAACAGCACGCACATAGAGATAAGGACAGAACCAATGAAGAAGAACATCAAGACCGCAACCATCGCCGCCCTGATCGGCGCGGCCGCTACGGTCGGCGCCCTCGCTGGCACCGGCGACGCGAGCGCCGAGGTGAAGCCGGGCTCGTACGCCGGCGGCACCTACGTCGGCATCGGCCCGGCCGCGCAGCACGCAGCCCTCCGGGTCACCGTCGAGGTCCGCGGCGGCGAGCTGATCGTCGCCGGCATCGCGCACCCGATCCGCAGCACCGCGACCGGCGGCACGGCCACCGTCGCGGGACAGCGCGTCGAGCTGCTCTACAACTACGACCCGGCCGTCCACGCCGACCCGAGCGACCCGGCGATGGCCCGGCCGGACGACGGCTCGTACACGGTGCTGATCAACGGCACGACCTGGGGAGTGCTCACGCCGACGCGCTGAGTCACGCACGGCAAGAAGCGAGACCCCGGCACCGATTCGGTGCCGGGGTCTCGTGTTGCTCGGGTCAGGCCTCGCCGATCACCTTGCGCAGCATCTCGTCGAGCCGCGCCTCAGTCTCCGGGTCCAGTTCGTCGACGGCCGCAACAGCGAGTTCGGCCTGGGCCAGCGCGTTGAGGGCTCGGCCTATCGGTGCGGTCGCCTCGAACAGCGCGTCCACCTCGGCCTCGGTCAGTTGCGACTCATCACCGTTGTCCCCCACACGGTCATTGAACAGGGTGCGGTACGGCTGCGGTACGAAATCCGTTCGGTCCGTGGCCGGCGGGAGCTTGCGACCGCCTGCCACGGGTGCCTCCCGGCCAGGGCCAGGGGGCACGGTGTTCGGCTCAGAAGTACTCGGGCGGGGCCTCATCCGGTACTCGGAGAATCCTCAGCTCACCCTGGTGGACCGTGACGCTCTTGCTGACGATGAAGCGTTCTTTGCGGTACCCGTGCTCATCGGTGTCGACGTACACGACGTCGATGCCCAGGATCGTGCTGCCGGCCGGGCCGTCGTACAGCAAGTTGATCCTGCCCTCCAAACCGTCGAGGTCGAGAAGGACGTCGAGATCGCGGATCTTGTCGCCAGGGACGACCTTGAAGTCAGGGACGTCCACCGGGCGTCACCTCCTCACAGCGATTCGAAGACGAAGACCGAGTAGTCGGGCGCGTTGACCACCGAATAGCCCATCTCCAAGTCGCGAATCCACGCGTCCCAGCCGAAGTACCGCACGACGTCGGACTCTTCCTCCAAGCCCTCGAACATGTTGAGGTCCTCGGCGAGCTGGTAAGCGAACGTCTTGAAGTCCGGCCAGCAACCCCGGTAGCGGTCGGTCCAGTCGGTGAGCACCGGGATGTCGCTGTGGGCTTCAGCGATGTAGTCCCCGCTGGCGACCCAGGCCGCCACTGCGGGCCAGTCGTCGCCGGCCTCTTCGTAGACCTCGCCCCAGCGCGCCGCCTCCATCAGGTCCATTTCCTTGGAGATCGGTAGATCGGACGTGTCGAAGATCCAGGGTTCTTCGTGGTTCTCGCGCTTCCAGTCGACGTTGGTGCCGCGGTGGATCTCGGCCATGCCGACGTCGCCGATCTCCGTGACGCCGAACCAGTGGCCCGTCAAGCGGCCCTCGTTGTAGCAGGCCAAGCAGCCCGCCCAGACGGTCGGCTCGACGATCTTCGTGCTCATCAGAAGTCCTCGGGGTCGTACCACGGGAGCGCCGCTTCGAGCGCGTCGTAGCTGATGGCCTCGCCGGTCGTGAGTCGGAACTGCTCGCTCGAGCCTTCGACCTGCGACGGGTTCAGCAAGTGCTGACCGCCGGCCGGGCCGGTGTTGTCGGCATCGGTGAGCACGACGAGGCGATGATCTGCGACTTCGAGACCCGCCACGCGGAGGACGTCGTGGGCGAGCACCTGCGCGGTCCTCGGCGTGTGCATGAAGTCGGCGTCGGCCGGGGTGAGTGCGTGCGCCTGGTTGTACTGGTCGGCGGCTTCCTCGGGCGCCATGCGTCGTGCGGCGGGCGAGAACCTGCCGGCGGCGATCTGGCGCTCGGTCCAGCTGGACAGTTGATCGGTGGTCATGGGGGCCTCCCTCGGATCGGCGTTCGAGGGAGGCCCCGAGCCGGCTCCGCCGGCGCCCTGGTGACCACGGCCGGACTCGACGGGCAGGACGGTCAGGGCTCGTCCGCGTCGACGGCGGCCAGAGCCCGCGCCAGCTCGCCCTCGGCGCATTGACGTTCCCAGTTCACGCACTCCAGCCGGTGCTTGCGCCGGTCGAACTCGGCGTCGGTGCGGGAGGAGTCGAGCCAGTGCTGCGCAGCGGACTCGGCGCCGCGCGCCCGGCCGAGGCGAGCACGTGCGGCGGCGACTGCGTTCTCGTTCGTCATGCCGCTCATCCCTGCGCGCTGGCCGCGGCGCCGACGACTTCCGGCCGGGCGTCGCAGGCGACGACCTCGACCTCGTACAGGCCCTCGACGTCGGCGAACTGCTCGCCCTCGCCGGTGAACTGCAACAGGTTGTCGAGAGCCCACTCGTCGGTATCGGCGCCGTCGGCGGGCACCGGCGCGAGGACCGTCATGCGGTGGACGAAGTGCTGGCCCGTGGCATAGGTGTTCTCGACGCGGATGGTGACGAGGATCTGGCCGGCGAGCAGGTTTCCGGCCGCAGCGGCCACGTCTTCGAGGTAGCCGATCTGTTGTTCATCGAGTTCGCGCGAGAGCGCGAAGTTCATCGCCTCGTTGGCTTCGGCAATCCGGGTGTTGTGCGCGTCCAGCTCGGCCAGCGCGATCAGCAGATCGGCGTCCGGGGTGGTCGTGGGTGCGGGGTGCATGGCGAGTCCTCCTCGAATCGGGGTTCGAGGAGGACTCGGGGCCGGCTGCGCCGGCGGTGTCGTACGCGGGCGATACGGTGCGCCGCATGGATCGAGAAGCGTTCGAGCGCCAGCACGGCCGAGTCCGGGACCGCCAGCTGGCCCTGCGCCGCGAGGCGATGAAGGCGCTGTCCGACGCGCACCGCGAGCAGTTGAGGGCGGATGCCTTGGTGCTGTACCAGGCCCAGCAGATCATCCAGAGGTCTTACTCGCCGTGGTGGAGCGACCGCGGTGTCGCCGCGGCCCTGCGCGAGGTGGAGGCGTGGCTGGGCAATGCAGCGCGGTCCGGCGACGGTGCTGCCGCGCCACCGGACCTCGGCGAGTTCCTACGGTGAGGTCGGAGCCTCTATCCGATAGGCGGCCCTTACTCGACAGGCTGATCGCTCTCGGGATCAGGAAACCCGTCGAGCGCTTCAATCCCGGAATCAAAGCGTGCGCCGGCCTCCAGTGGATGTACGAGGCCCTTGATCGAGGCCTTGGCGGCCGCCGCTGAACGCCCGTACTGGCCCCGTTCGGATGGTTTGATCTCGTCTTTGAAGTCGGCGAGGTTCTTGAGGATCAGTCCCACATGGACTCTGATCACCTCACGGTGCTGTGGTTCCGCCAGGTGAACATCGGCGGACAGTGGGCTTAGACGATGCAGCGCCCATAGAAGGACGAATGCCCGGTGTCGTGTCTTTGCGTTAGGTTCAGCGCTGCCGGATCGCGGGTTGCTGGCCTTGCTGTCGGTCGCCCAGGTTGCGAGCTTGTCGCGTGCTATTGCCACATCGCCCGTAGTTAGGTCTCTAGCGGCTTCGCCTGCGTGTGTGATGGCGGCTTCCTTCGCGGATCTAGCCTCCTGCTTCCGGCTGTACTTGACCTGCGACCCCCAAGCGCCACCGGCGACGACGGCAGCAAGTGCCATCGCGAGGACACCGGCCCATTCCCCCTGGTGCCCATCCCAGGCTCCGTCGAACGTGCGCCGCGGCCAGTCTGCACCGAGAAGGACCGCGATGAGCATGGCGGTAGTCAGCGGAATAGGCGGGGTGAGCACCGAACAAATCTACCCCGGGCCTCCAACAGCCGACACGCACCGAAACTCTTACGTTTCGGTGCAGGCGGAAGGTGAGCGTGTTCCCCCAGGTCGGAGCGCTCAGTAACTACGTCTCGGCGGCGAGGTACCGATAGACCGTCTGACGGGATACCTCGTACGCACGGGCCAGGGCGCCGATGGACTCGCCGCCGTCGCGGCGCTCGCGCATCCGTGCGGCCTGCTCCGCGGTGAGCTTGGGCTGGCCGCCCTTGTACTTACCCTTCGCCTTCGCCAGCGCGATGCCCTCGGCCTGTCGCTCACGGATCAGGTCTCGCTCGAACTGCGCGAACGATCCGAGCAGGTTCAGCATGAGCGTGGCGGTCGAGCTGTCGTCGCCGGTGAACGTCTGGCCCTCCTTGACGAACTGGACCTTGGCGCCGCCGGGGTGCTTGACGACCTCGCCGCCGATGGCGATCTCGCCGCCCTTGGTGAGCACGTTGACGACGGCTCGCAGATCGCCGGCGTTGCGCGCGAGCCGGTCCATGCTGTGCACCACGAGGGTCTCGCCGGGCCGGACGTACCGGATCGCCTCGGCGAGCTTGGGGCGGTCGACGTCCTTGCCGCTGGCCTTGTCGGTGAAGACCGGATCGACCAGCCCGGCCGCGATCAGCTCCTCGAGCTGGCGGTCGGCGTTCTGCTCGGCGGTCGACACCCGCCGATAGCCGATCATCTTGGCGGTCACGGCTTCGGCTCCAGTCCGAGGAGGCGGCGGACCTCGGCGGTCAGGGCGGGCGACGGCGAGTGCTCGTCATCGGAGTAGCCGGCCATGAAGTGGTCGGCCGCAAGCTCGTCCACGGGCGCGGCGAGGAGTTCGCGGGCCTGGCGCTTGGCCTCGGCGGTCGCCTCGCGGCGCGCCCGGGCCAGCGCATGGCGATGCGTGCTGTCGAGGGGGACGTAGACCTTGTCGGGATCGACGGTGCCGACCTCGGCCAGTGCCCGGCCCGCGTAGCTGGCGCACTCGTGGGCCGATTCCCCGCGCACCCATCCCAGCGCGAGGTCGAGGACGGCCTGGCCCATCTCGGGATTCCAGGCCGCGCGCACCTCGCGCTCGGCCTGTGCGCGCTCGTACGGGATCTGCTGCGCGAGGGTCGACGGGCGCGGACCGACCGGATCGAGGCGGGGGCGGTCGAAGACGAGGCGCTCCGCGGCCGATTCGTCGGTGATGGTCCTGGTCATCGTGTGCTCCGTTCGGGTCGTCCGCGTCCGACGCGGCACTGCGTTGCTGTCTAGTTCTAGTCTATAACCCTGTTGAGAATCTGTCTAGTGAATACGGAGTGGACCCTGTTGTTACGGGGAAACGGCGCGGTGTCCAGTGGGTGGCCGGGGTACACCCTGGTGAGCTGGGAAAACGCGGAGGGTGGTGTGTCGGGCGGCCTGCCCTGTTCTTGGGCCGGCCGCCCGGTGTCCGGCCAGCGACCGGCCTGCGGAGCGAGGGTCGGGTGTCGGTGGAATCGTGGACAGTCGCTATGCGCTCGCGTTCGATAGGCTCAGCCCGTGACGATTCCGGACGAGCCACGCAAGGTGCTCACCCTCGATGCCGTGCATCGGAGCATCGAGGCCCTGCACAAGCCCTTCATCCATGAGCAGTTCCTCGCCTACCTCCATATCCGCAAGCGAGGGATCGAGGGCGGTTCGATGATGAACATCGAACCGGACTGGTCGGAGGTCGGGCGGTGGCTGAAGGTCGACGGCGGCCCGCCGAACAAGCCGTTCTATCGGCCGATCTCCTCGCGGACCAAGCACGACCCGTCGGGATACTGGCTGAACCCGAACATCCCGGGCAGCTACGCGCCGAGTTCGCTGCGTCGGGTCTCGCAGTTCATGCTCGACCTGGAGGGCGCCTTCACGCTGTCGCCGAACCACGCCGAGGAGGCGTTGGAGGCCCACCTCAAGGGCAAGCCGCAGCCGGCGTGGATGTTCGCGGGGTACTTCCTGCGCAACTACAGCTTCGATCCGGGCGCGTCGACGGTCGAGGACCTGATCGACGCGTTCTGCACGGTGTTCCGGTTCGGTTCGGACGAGGTCGACCCTGACGACTTGTTCAACCCGGACAGCAGCGGTCGGGGTTCGGACTTCGACACTCTGTTCACCGTAGGCGGCGAGCCCGACATCGTGTGGTTCGAGCCGTTCGTCGAACCGGCCGAGGCGGATCTGGACGAGGAGGATGAGGGCGATGAGTGATCTGGTCCCAGGAGCGCGCGATCTCAACGCCGATGATCTCGGCATCGGGGTGGCCGCGGTCGCCAAGGTGTCCCACGGGTCGACTGCGCCCGATGCGGTACTGCTCGACGCCGACGATCCCGGCGTCGCCGAGATAGCGCGACTGCGCGATCTGTTCGGCGGGGTGATCCTGACGGGGCCGCCGGGCACCAGCAAGTCGTGGCTGGCGGGTGAAGCCGCGAGACTGCTGACCGAAGGAGACGACGAGCGCCAGGGGTTCGTCCAGTTCCATGCCTCGTACCAGTTCGAGGACTTCATGGAGGGCTTCCGGCCGAAGGCCGATGGCGCCGGGTTCGAGCCGCGCGAGGGCGTCTTCCTGAAGCTGGCGCGCGAGGCGAAGGACGACCCCGAGGGCAAGCTGCGCGTCCTGGTGATCGACGAGCTCAGCCGCGCCGATGTCGGCCGGGTGTTCGGCGAGGCGCTGACGTACGTCGAGAAGAGCAAGCGGAACATGCCGTTCGCACTGCCGTCGGGCGATGAGATCTCGATCCCGGAGAACCTGTTCATCATCGCCACGATGAACCCGCTCGACCGGGGCGTGGACGACGTCGACGCGGCCTTCGAGCGCCGGTTCGGCAAGATCGAGATGCTCCCCGACGCCGATGTGCTCGAGCAGCGCCTCGTCTCCAACGGCGCGCCGGACACGCTCGTGAAGCGGCTGGTGGCGTGGTTCCGGGCGATCAACGGCCGCGCAAAGAAGACGCCGGCGGCATCGGTGGGCCACGCCTACTTCTGGTCGGTCGTGGACGAGGCGAGCCTGCGCGATGTGTGGGATTACCAGCTGCGTTACCTGGTCGAGCGGGCGTTCAAGTACGACGAGGCGACCTATAGGGAGGTCGTCAGCGGCTGGAACAAGATCTTCGCCGACGATGCGGCCACCGGCGGCGACGCCGACGAGGATTCGTGACCTCGGCGCGGGTGCACCTGGCCGCGCCTGAGCGGCAGTTCGTGACCTGCAAGGAGTACGCCGAGATAGAGGTGGCGCCCGAGCAGGTGATGACTTCCGGCGGCCGGCTGCGCATCCCCGACGAGGTCCTGGGCCGCTACGTCGCGACGGACTTCAAGGATGGCCGGCTGCGGGTGCGCGCGCTTGGGGTGAGCGGCGTGTTCGCGCTGACCGAGGACATCACCGTGCAGGTGCGGCCGAGGTTCCCGTTGACCAACCTCACGCACATGGTCTCGGTGTGCGGCTACGTCCCGACGGCCCTGGCGGCCATGCGTGCCTACCGGCCCACCGACAGGTGGGAGGACTGGATGCTCGACGTGGTCACCGACGCCTTCCTGGTGGCGACCGAGACGATCGAGGAGCGCGGGCTGCTGCGGACCTATCGCCGCCGCACCGACGAGTCGTCGTACCCGCACGGCAGGATCGAGATGGGCGCCACGATCAACAGGTTCGCCTCCCGCGGCATCGACCACAAGGCGGTGTACTCGTGGTTCGAGAAGTCGGCGGACAATCCCGCCAACCGGTGCCTGCGGGCAGCGGCGCTGCAACTGCATGGCCTGTACGGGTCGAAGGCGCTGGAGAAGGGCACTCGGGAGCGGATCTCGCGCCTGGGCAACGCGCTGCGGCTGCTGGATGAGGCCGGCGACGACCGGCATCGGTCGTTCATGGACGACTCGCTGGTGCGCGGGGCGGTCGAGTTGCCGGAGTCGCGCGAGTACTACCGGCAGGCGCTGGACCTGGCGATGATCGCGCTGGAAGGTCGCGGGCTGGACCTCGACGCCGCTGCCGGGCCGGTGTCGATGGGTTCGCTGCTGGTCAAGACCGAGGACCTGTTCGAGGACTTCGTGCGGCTGAGCCTGCAACGGGCGTTGGCCGAGCACCCGGAGCTGTCGGTGCTCGACGGCAACGTCGCCCCGGGCAAGCGAGCCCTCTACGAGAGGATTCCTGACGATGTGCTCGCGGCGCTGCCCCAGCACTTGCCGGTGGGCAAGGGCAAGGTCCCAGATGCCACGCCGGACGTGCTGTTCGAGGACGAGGCGGGAGCCGTCCCGCTGGTGGCTGACGTGAAGTACACGAACGTGGACCGGTACGCCGAGCGCTCCGAGCTGGAGCAGGTGATGGTCTACGGGGTGCGCTACGACAGCCCGGTGGTGGTGACGATCCATCCGCGTCGCCGCAACGCCGTCGGCGGCCTGGTCGTCTCCGGGAGGATCGGCGACATCGTCGTCGCGCAGTACCGGGTGGACCTGGCCGCCGACGACCTCGACGCCGAGATGGACGCGATGGCGGTGTCGCTGGCCGGGCTGATCGCCGCGACCAGCCCGGCTACTTGACGGCCTTGGGCTTCTGCTGGGCGACCATCGGGACCAGGTCCACGCCGATGGCGTCGCGGCCCAGGTCGACCGCCGCGTTGAGCGTGGTCCCGGTGCCGACGAACGGATCGAGCACGACGCCGCGGGCGGGGGTGCCGTGGCCGCAGTCGGTCCAGCCGGAGGTGACCTTCTTGGCGAAGGTGAACTCGCGGAAGTAGCCGCCGAGCACGTCCTTGGCTTCGGCGGCCAGGACCTGCACGGACTTGCTGTTGCGGCCGGTGCCGTTCTGGAACTTGGTCGCCTTGCCCACGTCGGAGACGCCGGTGGCCTGGATGGCGCGGATGTGGTCGTCGGACAGGCCCGCGGCGTCGGCCAGCTCCATCGCGCGCTTGGCCTGGGGCCGGCTCGGGTCCAGGATGCGGGTGCGCTCGAGGATGCGCTTGCGGGGCTCGCCGCAGGTCTCGCACACCTGGGGCGGGCAGCCGAGCATGACGGCCCGGCGGACCAGCTCCTGGGGGTAGGGCGCAAGGTGGGCGCTCATGTTGCGCTCTGGATTGATCTGCCACACGTCGCCGGGGTTGGCGCCGTTGCCGTAGGTCTCGGAGTATTCGTGCAGGTCGTAGTAGTAGTTGGACTTCGGAGCCAAGTGGATGACGTACTCGTGGCGGTTGGCCAGGCGGTTCTTGGCCGGTTCGGGCATCCCGGTGGTCTTGGTCCAGATGATCCGGTTGCGGATCAGCCAGCCGTTGTCGACGGCGGCGGCCTCGATGCGGCCGGGAATGCCGACCAGAGACTTCTTGTAGTAGGTGTCGCCGACGTTGAGGAACACCGAGCCGGTCGGGCGCATGACGCGCCGCCATTCCTCCAGGCACTCCATGAGGGCGGCGACGTAGCCCTGCGGAGTGGGCTCCTGGCCGATCTGGTCGACGTGGCCGTAGTCGCGCTTCTGCCAGTACGGGGGCGAAGTGACGACCAGGTCGACCGAGTCGTCGGCCAGGCCGGTATCTCGGGCGTCGCCGGTGACGATCTGCTTGGACGGAGCGGCCAGGCCAGGCTCCCAATCGGCGAGCGAACTGGCGGTCACCACGCCCAGGCGGGCGGGGCGGGCGGGATCTGCCGTACGGGTGTCCGGTTCGGCGGTCATCGGGGTTCTCCTTGTCATGGCGCGTGAGGCCAAGTCTGCCTGTCGTGGCGGCGGGGTTGCGCAGGCGCGCTGATGGTATGTGACGGGTGCGACGTTTCGGATCGGCTCTGCGCGATTCACCCCGTCCGGTTCGACGGGTTGATCGCCTCGACCACCTGCATGAGCGTGTCCCGCTCGGCAACGGCCTTCAGCCGGTCCCGGTCGGCGGCTTCGGCCTTGTCCGCGGCCGCGCCGGCGGCTTCCTGCGCGGCGGCGAGCCGGCTCTCCAATTCGGCGACCCGGCCTGCGCTCTCGGCGAGCGCGGCCTCCAGCTCGATCACCCGGGCCTCGGCTGCGTCGGCGCGCTCGGTCTGCTCTTGTGATTCCTGGGCGTCGGCGAGCTGGCCGTCGAGCAGTTCGCGCCGTTCGGCGTCGATCGCCTCGTCGGCGGCCTCGGTGGCCAGCTTGTAGGCGATCGACCAGATGCCGCCGAGCATGGGAGCGAGGTCATCGATCGGCGGCTCGGGCACGTCGCGGCCGGGACGGTTGACTTCGAGCCATTGCCGGGCGGCCTCGACGGCGACGCGGGCTTCCTTGGCGAGGTTCCGCACGACGGGGCGCTCGTCGCGCTTGATCAGAGCTGCGTAGGCGGCTGCGCACTTGGCCGCCTGCTCGTCGGTGATCGGCTTGGTCTTGGCGGGCACGACCTGACTCCTTCGTTGAGATACAGATAGATATGAGTTACATATCTATCTGATGTATCTGTGACTCTAATTGTATCTCAGTAGATGTTCGATTGCGAGTCGAATCGGTGGCCTGATCTGCGGAAACGCGGAGAATCCGCGGGAAAGGGCGAGGCCCGCCAGCGTTCAGCCAGCGGGCCTCGGGTCGGCGACGGGTCACGTCACAGGAAGCGGGCGACCCACTCGTCGACTTCGCTCATCTGTGCAGCGGTCAGGCCGACCTTCTCGTGCGGGGTGATGACGAGGGTCTCGTCCCGGCGCCGACCGTGCCAGCTGCGTTTCCAGGGCGCGGACCAGTCGTCGATCCAGCAGACGGGCCTGCCGATGTAGCGCTCGGCGAGCGAGCGCGCCTTCCAGCTGTCGGCCGTCTCGCTGAAGCGGCCCTGGTCGCCCTGCTCGTGGCTGATCGCCATCGGCAGCTCCGGGATGCCGAGCAGGGGCGGCAGAAAAGTGTTCGCGGTGCTCTCCCAGGTAGTCGCCCAGCCGACCTCGACGCCGCGCTCGATGAGGTCGTTGATCCAGGTGCCGTGCAGCGACGGGTTCAGGATGAGTGGCAGCGTCGCGGGGTGCGGCGGCGGGCTGACGAGGTATCGCCGTTCGGGCCAATTCTCCGGCGTCACCTCGACCTCGAAGCGTTCCCACCCGGGGTCGTCTGCCAGCAGCTTCTCGTCGGGGTCGATCGGGCGCAGGACCCCGTCCACGTCCAGGGCGATGAGCGGGACCTTCTTCTTGTCGGGCATGCGGGGCTCCTTGTATCGGTCGTTTTCATGGGCGCCATCCGGGCGGTCTGGCGTGGACGTGGGGTGTAGTGCCGAACGGGTGGAGTGAGCAACGGGTGAGGGTGATGGAGCGTTGCTGGACGCGGCCGCCACAGACTTCGCAGAGGCCGTACGACTTCTCGTGCGCCTCTTCGAGCAGGAGCTTGTAGAGGGCTGCTTGCTCGTAGCTGAGCGAGACGTCGAAGACGGCGGAGTAGCGGAGCCGACCGAATTTCTGCGAGGCGCACTGAACGGCATGGGCGCCGATCTTCTCGGTGATCTCGGCGTGCAAGGAGTTGATGAGCGGCACCCAACCGCACGGAGTTTCGCGTTGATTGAAGAAGCTGGGATTGGCGACCCGGATCGATGGATCGAGCAGTTCTTGGCATGCGTCGGGATACTGATCGGCCCACCGCCAGCGCGGCATCGCACGCCGCACGATCTCCATCAGTCGCGGAGAGGCGTCGAGAAGTTCCAGCTCGCGGGTGAACAGGTCGAACTGGTGCTGGTGGATCGGGTATGCCAGACGAACACGGGCGATGCCCTCCTGTTCGAATCCGGGTGCGGACCACAGCGTCACGGCCTCGCGGGCGATGACCGCAGCCGTGGCCTGCCCGGCAGCGTCTTCCTCGTCGTCCGGCCGGGCGTGGAAAAGCCCGACCACGCGCGCGAGCTCGATCCGCTGAGCGAGGGTGTGTTGCCGGTCGTATTCGCGCCCCAGGCCGTCCGGGAGGTCCATGATTACTCCTTATTCGAGGCGGCGAGCGATGACCACGGGCTGCTCGACCGGGAGCACGTAGCTCTCGTGGCCGACGTACACCAACTGGCTGTCATCGATGGCGTACGCGTTGACGATGATCTGCACGTGGCCGGGCTCGACGAACTCCGACAGGTGCGACGTGACGAGGCAGATGACCTTGCCGTAGGCGAGGCCGTCACGGAGCCCGTGCACGTCGTCGCCAACCTCCAGCTCACCGGCCGGGACGGTCCACGTCAGCGGGTTCCCCCGTCTCTCATACTGGAGCTCGGCCAGCCGGCACGAGACCAGCCGACGCTCGGCGACGTGCAATTCGGCCGGGTCGGTGAGCCCGAGCAGATTGTCCTTGATCGGCGGTCCGACCGGCGGCGGAGCGGTGCGGGCCGCGACGATCTCGGCGAGCACCGTCTCGCGCTCTTGCTCGACCATGCTCTCGCCGCGCAGGACGCGGCGGATGGCCGCCTTGTCCTCGTCGGTCAGGTGGAAGTCGCTCAGGGCCTGCATGGCGGCCACGTCGTCGACGATCAGCTCGATCCGGTCTTTCGGCATGGCGCCCATCCTCCTGTGCGGGTACGACAGCGGCGGCCTGCCGCGTGCGGCCGGCCGGTGCCGACAGCCCCGCCGGGCGGGGCTTCGCCCCGTGTTGCCGGGAACGGCGCAAACCCCGGATGACGCGCGTGGCGGTGGGAATCAGATTCGGCTAGATTGGACTATATCGCTCTGACCAGCGGAAACGATGGATGCAATATCGTTCAATGGAGTACGCCATCGGGACTATCGCGGCGGCCGCCTTCGGGGCGCTGCTGTACACGGTGGTGACCGGTGAGAACGTGCTGTCGGCACTGACTGGAATCATCTCCAAAGCGCTCGACACGTCGGTGGGATGAGTCGTGCGGCGAGTGTGGCGGCGACTCGTCGCCGACGACGCGGGGATGGTCACCGTCGAGGCCGCGTACGCGCTGGCCGGGATCGCGGCCTTTCTGGTGCTCGGGGTGGGTGTGCTGGGCGGCGTCTCGTCGCACATCAGGTGCACCGATGCGGCGCGTGAGGTCGCGCGGCTGGCCGCAGCGGGCGAGCCGTCGCCCACCGGAGCGGGCGCGCGGATCGCGCCGGCCGGGGCCCGGTTCGACGTGCGGACGACGGGGTCCGAGGTGGCGGTCTCCGCGGTGTGCGGGGTGCCGGTGCTGCCCGGAGTCACGATGTCGGCGCGTGCCGTCGCGGCACGGGAGCCGGAGGCCGACGATGCGGCGTCTGGCGGCTGACGACCGCGGCTATGCGACCGTCGTGGCGGCCGGGACGATCGCTGCGCTGGCGGCGGTGCTCGTGGCGATCGTGGCGGTCGGATCAGCGGTGCTGGCGCGGCACCGGGCGCAGAGTGCTGCCGATCTGAGCGCGCTGGCGGCGGCGATCGTTCAGCTCGGCGGCGACGGAGATCCCTGCGCCCGGGCGCGCACGCTGGCCGGGGTCCAGGACGGTTCGCCACGCGTCACGCGGTGCGAGGTGGTGGGCGAGGACGTCGTGGTCGAGGTGGCGGTCACCGTCGAGCTCGGACGCTGGGGAGTGCACGCCGCCGTCGCGCGAGCCCGGGCCGGGCCGGTCGAGGAGTGAAGCCTTTGCCGATCCGGTGCCGGGAACGGCCCGAGGGATGATGGTCAGGGGTAGTCGATGCAGGCTCAGCAGTGGGTGAGTGGGCGATGGACAAGTTCTTGCAGGCGGACGATGATGCGCAGAAGGCTGGTCTTGCGGTTCTAGATTCGTTGACCGACTCTCCGCTTGGAACTGCCAGTGAATGGCAGATCATCGCTTCATTGACAGCGGATCGACCGGAGTGGGTCGATGAAATCGACACCGCACCGGGAGGTTGATCGGTATGAACGAGCCTGATGACGAGATGGCACGGCAGTTGGAGGAGAGCGCCCGACAGCGGGCGGCCGCCGACTACCGTCTCGTCGGACGCACCGCGGAGAACCGGCGGATCAGTGCGCGGATTCAGGTGAAGGTTCGCACCACGTTGGGGCAGCCCGCCGATCAGTGGGTCATCGACGTCGCCGAAGGGCGCCTGCCTGTCTGACCCCAGCGCTACGACTCGAAGTGCCGCCCGATCAGGCGCAGGACCTTGATCGCGGCCTCCTTGTCGAGCGGTTCGTTGCCGTTGCCGCACTTGGGCGACTGCACGCACGACGGGCAGCCCGACCGGCAGCCGCACGAGGACACGGCCTCGCCGGTCGCCTCGATCCACGCGGCGAAGGCCTCGTAGCCGCGGTCGGCGAAGCCCGCGCCGCCCGGATAGCCGTCGTACACGAAAACCGTCGGCAGGCCGGTGCCCGGATGCAGGTTGGTCGAGAGGCCACCGATGTCCCAGCGGTCGCACGAGGCGACCAGCCCGAGCATGCCGATGGCGGCGTGCTCGGCGGCGTGCAGCGCACCCGGGAACTTGTCGAGGCCGATGCCGTCGGCGATCAGCGACTCCGGCGTCAGCGTGTACATCACGGCGCGGGTGTCCATCTGCTCCTCGGGCAGGTCCAGCGGCACCGAGTCGAGGATCTCGCCGGACAGCGCCTTGCGGAGATAGCCGACCACCTGGCTGGTCACCGACACTTCGGCGAGCGCCACGGTCAGCGGCCCGAACGTCCGCGACTGCAGAAACGAGGTGATCGACACGTCGCTGACCTCGCGGGCCGACGTCGTCCAGTCGGGCTCCTCGGGATGGACCAGCGCGATCCCGTCCTCGAGATGCAGTTCGTCGACCACGAACGTTTCGCCCTGGTGCAGGTAGATCGCGCCGGGATGCACGGCGGTCTTCGCGCGGACGGAGTCGACGGTGCCGAGCAGGCGCGACGTCGTGGCGTCGACGATCAGCACCTCGCCGCCGATGCCGCCGCGGATGTCGACGTCGGCGTGCGGGTCCAGCCCGGGAGCCGGATACCACCCGGCCTTGCGTCGCTTCAGCTTTCCGTCGGCCTCCAGGGCGGCCACCTCGGCGTGCGCGCCGAAGGCGTCGACGTCGCGTTCGGTGAGCGGGAACTCGATCGCCGCGCACAGCAGGTGCGGGGTCAGGATGTACGGGTTGGACGGATCGGTGACGGTGGCCTCCACCGGCCGCGCCAGCAGCGCTTCGGGGTGGTGCACGAGGTAGGTGTCGAGCGGATCGTCGCGCGCGACCATGACCACGAGCGAGCCCTCCCCGCGCCGCCCCGCGCGACCGGCCTGCTGCCAGAACGACGCGACAGTCCCCGGATAGCCGGCGACGACGACGGCGTCGAGCCCGCTGATGTCGACGCCGAGCTCCAGCGCGTTGGTGGTGGCGACGCCGAGCAACTCGCCGTCGGACAGGGCGCGCTCCAGCTTGCGGCGGTCGTCGGCGAGATACCCGGCGCGGTACGCGCCGATGCGGTCCACCAGCTCGGGCGCGACGTCGGCCAGGATCTGCTTGGCGCGCATCGCCGTGACCTCGACGCCGTGGCGGCTGCGGACGAAGCACAGCGTGCGGGCGCCCTCGATCACGAAGTCGGCGAGCAGCCGGGAGGCCTCGGCGCCGGCGGAACGTCGCACCGGGGCGTCGTTCTCCCCGCGGCCCGCTCCGCTCCCGGCGCCGTGGTCACCGGAGCCCGGTGCGCCGCCGCTGCCCTCCAAGAATCCCGGCTCCCACATCGCGACGGTGCGCTCGCCGTGCGGCGAGGTGTCGCCGGTGACCGCGACGACGTCCTCGCCGATCAGCCGGGACAGCGCCTGCGCCGGATTCGACACCGTCGCGCTGGCCCCGACGACCACCGGATTCGCGCCGTACATGCGGGCGATTCGCAGCGCCCGGCGCAGCACCAGCGCCGTGTGCGAGCCGAAGACGCCCCGGTAGTGATGGCATTCGTCGACCACGATGTAGCGCAACTGCGCAAAGAACTGCCGCCACTTCGGGTGCGACGACAAGATCCCGATGTGCAGCATGTCGGGGTTGGTGAAGATCCAGCGGGAGTTCGTCCGCGCCCACTGCCGCAGTTCAGGGTCGGTGTCGCCGTCGTACGCGCACGGCTGCAGGTGAACGAAAGCCTTCCGCCCGGCGATGGTCTGCGACAGGGAGCGCAGTTGGTCGGTCCCGAGCGCCTTGGTCGGCGACAGGTACAGGGCGGTGGCCGTCGGATCCTGCGCGAACGTCGTCAGCGCGGGAAGCTGGTAGGCCATCGACTTGCCCGACGCAGTGCCCGTGCACACACAGACGTGCCTGCCGTCGGCGGCGAGGCTCGCCGCGGCGGCCTGGTGCTGCCACGGCCGGGCGACGCCGCGTTCGGTGAAGGCGGCCACCACCTCGGGGTGCACCCACTCCGGCCAGTCGGCGAACGTCGCTGTGCGCGTGGGGATCACCGAGAGATGGGTGAGCGGCGAGTCGTCGTCGGACGGAATCCTGGCCAGGGTGCGGTCGAGCAGCTCGGTGCCGTACGTGACCTGCTGCATCAGACCAGTCTACGACTCGCCGAAGGGCCCGACTCACCGGGAATTTTGCGCGCGACGCGCGCTAGGGGTGTCATCTGGTCGCCGAACGTGGTTAGCTTGTCATCGGTCGCAGCTTTCACAACCGTGTGAAGCACGTTGCGGACGTGGTACTGCAGTAAGTTCTGTCGCTCTGGCGAGACTTGTTTTGAGTATGGCGGTCGGAACAGGGCCCCGGCGCGAGTCCTTCGTGCCGGTGAGATGGAACAGCAAAGGAATGCAGTAAATGGCACAGGGCACTGTGAAGTGGTTCAACGCGGAAAAGGGCTTCGGCTTCATCGCTCCCGATGAGGGCAACGACGACGTGTTCGTCCACTACTCCGAGATCCAGGGCAACGGCTTCCGTACCCTCGAGGAGAACCAGCGCGTGGAGTTCGAGGTCGGCCAGGGCACCAAGGGTCCGCAGGCCACCGGCGTGCGCGCAGTCTGATCTTTCTCGCTCCCAGGAGCGACGCAGAGTTCGAGGAACACTCCCGGCATCCGCTTCGGCGGCGTGCCGGGAGTTTTCTTTGTGCCGGGGAAGTAGAGTTCTGGTGTGAGTCAGATGTCGTTGTTCTCCGCGGACTTGGAGGACCCAGTAATCAGCGACCTTGCGGGATTGCTTGCGGCACAAGGTCAGTCGGTGCACACCCCGATGGGTGCGCGAGTCTCCGCGGTGGTCGTCGAGCCGTGGCGCGCCGAGGCGATCCGCGACGACATCGCCGACACCGGCCTCGACGCCGAGATCGTCACCTCCGAGGAGGGCTCGCCGATCGCTCGCACCGAAGCCAACCCGCGAATCACCGCCCTGCATCGGGAATGGTCGGCCGGAGCCGTCAAACACGTCCCGGAGGGCTGGAGGCCGTCGCCGCGGGCGCTGCGCCTCTGGGTGCTCGCGGCCGGCCGTCGCGACGGCCGGCATTACATCCTCGGACTCGACCCCCACGCGCCCGACACGCACGCGCCGCTCGCGACGTCGCTCATGCGCGTGGGCATCGCCCCGACGCTCATCGGAGTGCGGGGAAGCTCGCCGGCGTTGCGGATCACCGGGCGCAAGCGACTGAGCCGACTGCTGGAGACGGTGGGCGCGGCGCCGACCGTCGAGGGCGCCGTCGAGCAGTGGCCCACGACGGGCTGAGGCCGAACCGTCCGGTCGGAGGGGGCAAAGAATCGGGGACCATCGGCCGGGTGGGGAAATCACCGATGTGCAGAGACGCCCATATATAAGGTACAACGGCAACGAGTAGCGATTCTCTTACCGAAGGGCACCCGTGGCCGCCACTGACACCGCATCCCCCGCCGTCCGGCGACTCGTCATCGTCGAGTCGCCGACCAAAGCCCGCAAGATCGCGGGCTACCTCGGCGCGAACTACGTGGTCGAATCGTCGCGCGGTCACATCCGCGATCTGCCGCGCGGTGCGGCCGACGTCCCGGCCAAGTACAAGGGACAGCCGTGGGCGCGGCTGGGCGTCAACGTCGACGAGAACTTCGAGCCGCTGTACGTGGTGTCGGCGGACAAGAAGTCGACCGTGTCGGAGCTGAAGTCGCTGATCAAGGACGTCGACGAGCTCTACCTCGCGACGGACGGCGACCGCGAGGGCGAGGCCATCGCGTGGCACCTGCTGGAGATCCTCAAGCCGAAGATCCCGGTCAAGCGGATGGTCTTCCACGAGATCACCGAGCCGGCCATCCGGGCCGCTGCAGAGAATCCGCGCGACCTCGACATCGACCTGGTCGACGCCCAGGAGACCCGCCGCATCCTCGACCGCCTGTACGGCTACGAGGTGTCGCCCGTGCTGTGGAAGAAGGTCATGCCGAAGCTGTCGGCGGGCCGCGTGCAGTCGGTCGCGACGCGGATCATCGTCGACCGCGAGCGTGAGCGCATGGCGTTCGTCTCCGCCGACTACTGGGACCTCGCCGCCACGCTCGACGCGGGCAAGGAGGCGACCCCGCCGACCTTCTCCTCGCGCCTGGTGAGCGTCGACGGCCAGCGCGTCGCCGCCGGACGTGACTTCGGCTCCGACGGCAAGCTGCGCAAGGCCGACGGCGTCGTCGTCCTCGACGAGACTCGTGCCCGCGCCCTCGCCGCCGGGCTGGACAAGGCGACGCTGACCGTCGCCTCGGTGGAGGAGAAGCCGTACACCCGCCGGCCCTACGCGCCGTTCATGACCTCGACGCTGCAGCAGGAGGCCGGGCGCAAGCTGCGCTTCACCTCCGACCGCACGATGCGCATCGCGCAGCGGCTGTACGAGAACGGCTACATCACCTACATGCGCACCGACTCGACGACGCTGAGCGAGTCGGCGATCACCGCGGCGCGCGCCCAGGCCCGCGACCTCTACGGCGACAACTACGTCCACCCGACGCCGCGCCAGTACACCCGCAAGGTGAAGAACGCCCAGGAGGCGCACGAGGCGATCCGCCCGGCCGGCGACAGCTTCCGCACCCCCGGTCAGGTCGCCTCGGCCCTGAACGCCGACGAGTTCAAGCTCTACGAGCTGATTTGGCAGCGGACGGTCGCGTCGCAGATGGCCGACGCCAAGGGCACGACGATGAGCGTGCGCATCAACGGCGCCGCCTCCGGCGGCGAGCAGGTCACCTTCTCCTCGTCGGGCCGCACCATCACCTTCCCCGGCTTCCTGTCGGCCTACGTCGAGACCGTCGACGAGCAGGCCGGCGGCCAGGCCGACGACGAGGAGCGCCGCCTCCCGCAGTTGAGCGAGGGCCAGCGGCTGACCGTCGCGGACCTGTCCGCCGACGGCCACTCCACCAACCCGCCCGCCCGCTACACCGAGGCGTCGCTGGTCAAGGTGCTCGAGGACCTCGGCATCGGCCGCCCGTCGACCTACGCGTCGATCATCGGCACCATCCAGGACCGCGGCTACGTGGTGAAGAAGGGCAGCGCCCTCGTTCCGCAGTGGGTCGCGTTCGCCGTCGTCGGACTGCTCGAGGGCTACTTCGAGAGCCTGGTCGACTACGACTTCACCGCCTCCCTCGAGGACGACCTCGACCAGATCGCGGCCGGTGAGGCCAACCGAACGCAGTGGCTGTCGGACTTCTACTTCGGGGACGACTCCGGCGACGCCGGCACCGGCAGCGCCAAGCGCGACGTCGCCCACGCCGGCGGCCTGAAGAAGCTGGTCGGCGTCAACCTCGAGGAGATCGACGCCCGCGAGGTGAACTCGCTGCACCTGTTCGACGACTCGGACGGCCGCAAGGTCTTCGTCCGCGTCGGCCGCTTCGGCCCCTACCTGGAGCGCGACGTCGCCGCACCGGGGGCCGCCGAGCCAGATCTGCAGCGCGCCAACCTGCCGTCGGACATGACCCCCGACGAGTTGACCCTCGAGGTCGCCGAGAAGCTGTTCGCCACCCCGCAGGAGGGTCGCAGCCTGGGCATCGACCCGGCCACCGGGCACGAGATCGTCGTCAAGGAGGGCCGCTTCGGCCCCTACGTCACCGAGATCCTGCCGGAGGAGGATGAGGACGGCGGCGCCGCCGCGCTGACCGTCCCGCCGGGCCCGACGCCCGTCGACGGCGGCGAGGCACCCGTGCCGCTCGACGAGGCGGCCCCGGTCGAGACCGGCGGCACCAAGACCGCCAAGAAGGCGGCGAAGAAGACCGCTGCCAAGAAGACGGCGAAGAAGAAGGCCGGCCCCAAGCCGCGCACCGGGTCGCTGTTCAAGTCGATGGACACCACGACGGTGACCCTCGACGAGGCGCTCAAACTGCTGTCGCTGCCGCGCGTCGTCGGCGTCGACCCGGCGACGAACGAGGAGATCACCGCGCAGAACGGCCGCTACGGCCCGTATCTGAAGAAGGGTGCCGACTCGCGATCGCTGGCGAATGAGGAGCAGCTCTTCGAGATCACCCTCGACGAGGCGCTCAAGATCTACGCCGAGCCCAAGCGCCGCGGCCGGGCCGCGGCCGCACCGCCGCTGCGCGAACTGGGTCCGGACTCGGTCAGCGAGAAGCCGATGGTCATCAAGGACGGCCGCTTCGGCCCGTACGTCACCGACGGCGAGACCAACGCCAGCCTGCGCAAGGGCGACGAGGTCGCATCGATCACGCCCGAGCGGGCCATGGAGTTGCTGGCTGATCGTCGTGCGCGGGGGCCGGCGAAGAAGGCCGCGAAGAAGACGGCCAAGAAGACCACCGCGAAGAAGACGGCGGCGAAGAAGACCACGGCGGCCAAGAAGACCACGGCCACCAAGACCGCGGCGGCGAAGAAGACGGCCACGAAGACCGCTGCTGCCAAGAAGACGGCGGCGAAGAAGGCTGCTGACTGATCTGAGGGCCTGTCCCTACCCGGGAGTATGAGGTCGGCCGGGCCTATATGGCGACTGGTCGGCCCCATACTCCCGGGTAGGGACAACTACGGAAAGCACTCGGCCGGTTCGGACGCGGTTTCCGGGGCGGGCAGCGGAACCAGGTGGTCGCCGCGCCGGATGACGGAGAGGATGGCCTCGCGAGTGCTCTCCCACTGGTGGACCACCTGGCGATAGGTGAGCCGAATCGTGATGTATCCGAGGCGGTGAGCAGCGAGATCGCGTTCGCGATCTTTGTGAAACTGCTCGCTGCTGGCGTGGTACTCCTCGCCGTCCACCTCGATGATCAGTCGCGTCCCGACCAGCATGTCGACCCGGCCGACCTCGGGGATCTTCACCTGAGTCTTCATCTCGAGCCCGTATCGGGCCAGCCGGAACCGCGTCATCGTCTCGGTCCCGGAGCCGGAGTCGGCGGTTCGATCGAGCAGCTTCCGGACCTTCTTCGGCGCGGGCTTCAGGATCGCTTCGAGTTCGTCGCGGGACATGAGCTCGAGGTTCATGATCGAGTCCATCACGACGACGATCCCCTCGGAGTTCAGGCATCGGAGCGCATGGGCGAAGGCGGTCGCGACATCGTCGACGGCACCGTCCTCGACGAGCGGGCGGCCGTACCGACGGCAGTGTCTCGGGTGTGCACCCGGGTCGTTGTGCACGTTGGACCGGGCGCGAGTATGCGTCCGGTCGTCGCCCTCCGGGAGCCAGACTCCGTGCAGCGCGAGCGCCGACAGGCAGCTGCAGACGCCGCCGGTCTTGACTGCCGCCTTCACCGTCGGGTGGGCCGTCGACGTGGCGTACCAGCCGCGGCGGGCCTTCTCGAGCCACCCGTCGGTCAGTGCGTGCCGGAGTTCGGTCCGGGTCATGCCGGCCGACCGCAGGGATCGCCAACTGGCGACGCCGTGGCTTTGCGTGAGCACCTTCTCTGGATCAGTCATGCGTCAAAGCGTCGTTGGCGGCGACGGCCGACGGACGGGGTCGGGGTGGGTTGTGGACAACCGAGCGATCATCCACAGCCGACGCGCCCTGCACCTGGACGGCGACGCTCGGCAGTGCTAGGCGCTCTCCGTTGGGATTCCACACTGGGCCTCGGAATCCCTGTCCCTACCCGGGAGTATGAGGACCGCCAGGCGCGTGGCGCGCGGTGGCAGGCGCGATACGTCCGGGTAGGGACAGCGGTCAGTCGGTCTCGACGTCGCTGCCCGGTGGGAGGGAGGTGACGGTGAGGTCGGGGCGGGCCAGCAGGGTCTCGATGCCGCGGCCGCGGAGTTCGACGCCCTCGCCGATGCGCCAGTGGCGGGCCTCGCCTTCGGAGGCGAGGAACACGGCGCGGGCCGAGCCGAGGACACGGCTGGGTTCGTCCTTGGCGAGTTCGGTGAGGCGGGCGGCCTCGTTCACCGGGTCGCCGATCACCGTGTACTCCAGACGTTGCTGGGAGCCGATGTGGCCGGCGACGGCCTTGCCGGCCGAGACGCCGATGCCCATGTCGACGTCGCCGAGCCGGCGGTCCAGTTCCACGCGCAGTTCGCGGGCGGCGGCGAGGGCGTCGCCGGCGAAGTCGTCTTGGTCGAGCGGTGCGCCGAAGATGGCCAGCGCCGCGTCGCCCTGGAACTTGTTGACGAAACCGTTGTGGTGCGCGACCACCTCGACGACCACCTCGAAGAACTCGTTGAGCAGCTCGACCACTTCGCGCGGAGGGCGGTTCACGGCGAGCCGGGTGGACCCGACGATGTCGACGAACAGCACACCGATGTAACGTTCCTCGCCGCCCAGCTCGGTGCCGGTCTCGATGGCCCGGCGGGCGACGTCCTCGCCGACGTAGCGACCGAACAGGTTGCGCAGTTGCTGTCGTTCGCGCAGGTCGTCGACCATCTCGTTGAAGCCGGCCTGCAGCAGGCCGAGATCGTTGCCGTCGTAGATCTTGACCGCGACGTTCAGGTTTCCGGCACGCACCTGACTCAGCGCCACCCGCATCTGCTTGATCGGGTCGGTGATGGCGCGGACCAGCCGCCAGAACGCCAGCACGCCGAAGGCGAGCGAGGCGACGCACAGCCACAGGATCGGTCGCTGGATGGCTTCCGGACCGGCGTCGATGACGTTGGTGTGCTGCAGGACGATCAGGCCGACGATGGTGGTCATGGGGACGGCCACGGTGATCGCCCAGAAGACGCCGATGCGGGTGGTGATGCTGGGGGCGTTGGCAGAGTCCGGGTCGTTGGCCATGGCGGCGACCGTGATCGGCCGCAGCACCTTCTCGGCCTGCATGAAGCCCAATACCGCGGTGACCAGGGCGCCGATCGCGCTGGCGATCGCCACCAGCACGGCGTCCTTGCCGGAGACTCGCAGGTTGGCCAGCGACAGGATCACGCCGCCGACCACCCACAGGGCGATGTTCTGCAAGGTCAGCAGGGTCGGGAGGTCGAGGGCGCGTTTGCGGGCGGCCTCGTCGTCGAGCCGGGAGCGTCGCCGGTGCCAGATCAGGACCGGCATGCTCAGCCTGATGGAGCCCCACATGCCGACCAGGATGGCGATCAGCAGGTACGTCAGGAACAGCGCCTGGTTGCTGGTGTTGACCTGGCTGAGGGTGACCGAGTCGCTCGGCGGCATGCCGAACCGCAGGAAGGCGAAGGTGAAGAGGGCTCCGAGGAGGTTGGCGCGCAGCATGTCGAGCGCCAGCAGCGGCCAGGGCGTGCGCGACAGCCAGCGCAGTGTGTGCACTGCCCTGGAGAAACGCGACTGCCGACGACTCACCACGAAGTCCAAAGTACCGGGGTGCTTGCAGATGTTAAACAATTCTGGCGAATGCCGGGATGTCTGAGCTGGGACTTAGGGTGGTGGATGTGACAAATGTCTTTCACCGGCTGATCGGCCAGCGCAGTCTGGCCGCCGACCTGGTCGGGGCCGCCACCTCGGCGCGTGTGGTCGCCGCGCGGCTCGATGAGACCGACCTCGGCGCCATGTCGATGTTCGACGACGCAGACGAGTCCGGCGTCGAGGACCTGCCGGTCGGGGTCCGCGAGTCGATGACGCACGCGTGGCTGTTCACCGGGCCGCCCGGCAGCGGCCGGTCGGTGGCGGCGACCTGCTTCGCCGCGGCGCTGCAGTGTCAGGCCCCCGGAGAGGTCGGCTGCGGAGAGTGCCGCGCCTGCACCACGGTGATGGCCGGCACGCACGGCGACGTCCGGCACATCGTGCCCGAGGGGCTGACGATCTCGGTCAAGCAGATCCGTGAGATCGTGCGCGTCTCGGCGCGCCGGCCGACCACGGGGCGCTGGCAGATCGTCGTCGTCGAAGACGCGGACCGGCTCACCGAGCAGGGCGCGAATGCGCTGCTGAAGGCGGTGGAGGAGCCGCCGGAGCGCACGATCTTCCTGCTGTGCGCGCCGTCGGTGTCGCCGGAGGACATCTCGGTGACGCTGCGGTCACGCTGCCGGCATGTGGCGCTGACCGCGCCCGGCGTCGACGACATCGCGGACGTGCTGGTGCGGCGCGACGGCGTGGATCCGAAGCAGGCGGCGTGGGCGGCCGGGGTGTCCGGCGGGCACGTCGGGCGGGCCAAGCGGCTGGCGACCGACGAGCAGGCCCGCGCCCAGCGCGAACAGGCGCTGGCGATGGCCAGTGCGGCGGCCCGGGAGTCCGAGGCGTTCGGGGCGGCCGAGAGGCTGGTGAAGTCTGCCGAAGAGGCGGCGAAGGAACTGAGCGCGGAGCTGGACGCCCCGGAGACCGAGAAGCTGATGACCGCACTCGGTGCGGGCGGCACCGGCAAGGGCACGGCGCGACCGCCGCGGGGCACCGCCGGAGTGATCAAGGAACTGGAGCGGCAGCAGAAGTCGCGGCGCACCAGGATGACGCGCGACGTGCTCGACCGTGCGCTGGTCGACCTGGCCGCGCTGTTCCGCGACGCGCTCGCTCAGTCGCTGGGCGCGCAGGTGACGATGATGCATCCGGACAAGACGGACCGGGTCACCGCGCCGATGGCGGCCTACGCCGCTCCGGACCGGCTGCTGCGCTGCATCGAGGCCGTGCTGCAGTGCCGGGAGACGCTGGATCAGAACGTGAAGCCGAAACTCGCCGTCGACGCGATGGTGGTGCGCATCGGCGGCGAGATCGGCACCCGATCGGCGGGCCGGTAGTCCTATTCGGACTTCTCTGCGGCGGCTTCGTCGTCCTCGTGGTTCAGCGGATCATCGCCGCCGGCGCCCTCGAGCACAGTGAGTTCGTTGTCGATCGCGGCGGAGAGGGCCTCGGCCTTCTCCTTGATCTTGTGGGTGAATTCAGACATGGCTCAACTATAAGTCGCGAGAGCAGTGATTCCGGGCTCAGCCGTCACCACTCGTCGAGACTGATGTAGCCGTCCTGTACGGCGCGGGCGAACAGCGTCGACTTGGTCGATGCGTCGCGCCCGACAGCGGTGTATTTGGCGCGGATCCGCACGATGTGTGTGCTGACCGTCGACGGGCTGATGAAGAGGGCGGCGGCCGCCTCGCGCTTGGACTCGGTGCGCAGCCAGACGGTCAGGACTTCCACCTCGCGCGCGGACAGCAGCGGCCGTGGGCCGTACGGCGTGCGGTCGGCGTCGGTGACGGGTTCGAAGGTGGAGATGATGGCGGGCCTCCAGTCTCGGGGTGACTCCGCGGGATGATCGGGATGACCTGATCAGACGAATTCACGGTGGCGAGGGCCATCGTGTCCGGGTGGACCGGCCGGTGTCATGTGAGAATTGCCTCGAACCGCAAGTCGATACATTTCTCGATACGTTGACCTGCACTGACCGTTCGACGCCGGGGGCTGTTGAGAACTATGCGACCAGACGCTGTGCACACTCGCGAGGAGCTGGGAAAGGCGCTCACCGAGCTGCGTCTGGGCGCTGATCTGAGTGTGCGCCGCGTCGCGCACGAGGCCGAAGCGTTGCTCGGC
>JASGFV010000016.1:0-31528 GCA_047605365.1 Gordonia sp. (in: high G+C Gram-positive bacteria) | reverse complement strand
GGTGGTTCCACGAGTTGAATGTCGCGTGGAGCCACCCCGGCCAGAGCGCCTCGGACCAGCGGTCTGCAAACGCCGGCCTGTGGGAAGCGCACCATCGGGCTGTCGGCCACCTCGCGGCCATCGACCAGATCCTCATGGGAATGGAGGAACGCGGGAAGAACGTGAACGTCTACCGGCGGTACTTCCCGGCGTGGGTGAACATCGTCTTCGCCTACCCGCAGGGGTGGGCTGGGCAAGGAACCGCCGCGATCGACAACACCACACTCGCGCACCTGGAGACTCTCGCCGACCGACTCGACGACTACGTCCCTGCGGCCGATCCGGCCGCACTCGCCAGCGTCTCCGACTACCTCACGGCAGTCCTCCGCACCCTCGCAGACGACCCATCGATTCCCGACGACCTGCGGCTGCACGTCATCAGGGTGGTTCGCCACGCGCAATCTTGCGTCGACGAGTACGCCCTCGAAGGCGACTTCAACCTCAGCGAAGCACTCGACAGCCTCGCCGACGTCATCGCCCGCGCAGAGCGGCAGAGCAACGAGCCGGGCAAATGGGCAACCCTGGTCGGCGACTGGGTGAACCCGTTCATCGTGAACGTCGCAGCGACGCTCGCCGCAGCTCCGGTCGTTCAGGCGATCGTCGGAGGCTGAAGCAGTTCCTCGATCAGCTCGGCCAGCACCCGATCGGCCTCCGCATAGGCGAACGCGACCGCAATGGCGTTCTCGTCCCCAAGGACGTCCCGGTCGAGTTGATCGATGAGAGCCTGGGCGCGTGCACACGTGCGTGCCGCCGCCCGGCGTTCGTCGAAGGTGAACGAGTCCGGTGTCCACGGCATTCACCTCATCGCCCCGTGTGCCAGGGGGATCGTCGCCAGGTCCGCGCCGTCATGTCCTCGCTGAGCGGGTGCCCGTCGAGGCGGGTTGTGGAACGATCCGGGCATGGAGATAGCCGCCCCCGTCGCCTCGGCCGTCATCGCGCTTCTGGCGTTATCGTTCAGCATCTGGTCCTGGTACTCGGCAACCCAGTCCCGCGCGGCCCGCGCCGACGCCGAACAAGCCCGCGCCGACAGTGAGGCCGCCCGCGACGCCGCACACGCGCAGGCCGAGAGAATCGGCCGCATGGCCGACGCGCTAGAGCAGGCCAACGCCGCCCGGCCGCCGTGGCGGATCACCCCGAACAACCGCTCCCAATACACCCTCGCCAACACCTCCGGCGTGAATGCGGGCGACGTCGTCGTCGACACTCGGTCCCCGGCCGGCGAGCAGGCGCTCGGTGCGATCGGCGCCGGGTCTGAAGCGGTCTTCCTGGTGATGCGGACCGGGAGCTTTGAGGGGACTGTCGTCGTCACCTGGACCACCCCCGACGGACTTGGGCCTCACGTCGTGCAACTCGCTCTGCCCTGACCCGGTTCAGGTGCGCGCTCGCCGCGAACATCCCCGAGGCGACGCATGCGACGACGGCGACGGCCAGGCAGCAGATGATCATGATGGTCATCGGTCCTCCTCGGGGTAGCCACAAGAAAAGGTGTTGCACTTAACCGGTAATGGTGCTACCTTTACGGGGTGCGGATCACCATCACCCCCAGCGCCCGACAGCACGGGATCACCGACGACGAGATCCGCGCGGTCATCACCTACCCGATCGCCCGACAGTCCATCCCCGCCCGCCGACACCCCGCCGACCTGTACCTCTACGCCGGCGCGGCCGACGGCCGCCAGCCGCACATCGAAGTCATCGCCGACCACATCGACGACGACACCATCGTCTTCCACGCGATGCTGCTGCGGCCGAGCACTTACAACACCCACCTCGCCGGCGTCTTCACGCCGCGCTACGCCCGCCAGCGAGCCTGAACACAGGAGAGCACCATGACCACCCGCCAACGCCTCACCGACGCCGACTACGCCGCGATGGCCGACGACTACGCCGCCAACCCGCTGCGCGCCGACGAAACCGCCGGACCCGTCGAGATCAACCCCGACCACCCCGACGTCAACGTGACGGTCCTGCGCACCGGCCGGCCAGCCGGCGGAGGCTCGCCGCGGGGCCGCACCCCGACCACCTCGGTGCGCCTGCCCGCCGACATCAAGACCCGTCTGGACGCTCGCGCCGCCGACGAAGCGGTCAAACCCGCCGAGATTATCCGCCGAGCCCTCGTCGAGTACCTCGACCGCCACCCCGCCTGACAGCCGCGGCTCTTCGCCGAAGCCTGACCCGACGAGCAGATCGAACCCGCGGCGCACCCAGCCTGGGGTGCGGTGCGCCGCGGTCACCACGGCTCCTCAACGGCAGTGACGACCTCGCGCAGGCAGGCCGCCAGACCCTTCGCCTCCTCGACCGTCAGGTAGAACGCGGCACACCGCTCACTCGACCCCGGTTCGGCGGCGAGCGGCCCCACGATCCCGATTCGCGTGCAGCCGTCACCGCCCACGACATCGCCGGCGCCCACCGAGAACCGTCCGATCTCGCTCGCCTCGGCATAGAAGACGAGGTCTCCGTCCTCGATGCCAGGACCGTTGAGCCGGCCGTAGGCGGTCTGCACGTCGTCGTACGTCCAGTGCCGCAGGGGCTTGCGCAGTTCCCGCGTCACCGGGTAGGTCACGTCCAGGCGCGGGTCGTCGGGCCCGATCATGCCGGTCGAGAAGTCGTCGATCACTTCGGCCAGCTCGTCGTCGCACGAGTGGTCGTGGCTCTTGCGGTGATGCTGGTCGATCCGCTCGACCAGTTCGATGACGAGCGCCTGAAGGCGCTCGATGCTGGAGGTGTCGGTCATGGTGTTCTGTCCTTCGGTGTCGTTGGAGCTGGTCACTTCGGCTCCGGGAAGTTCTCACGCGTCCACCCGCTGTTCTTGGGCCGCGGCAGGGTCGCCAGCTTCCGGCCGGCGCGGTAGGCGTTGAATGCCTGAATGAAGAGCGCGAGGTAGTCGCGATTGGACACCTTCTGAGCGTTCTTCCTGATGTTCCGCAGGCGGCGGTCGAGCGTGTGAACCGGATGCCCCTCCGACAGCCCCACCATCGAGTGGAGTTGCTTGAGGAACTTCGTGGTGTCGTCCGGGTGCTGGCGTCCAGCGATGATCGCGAAGGTGCCGACGATCGACGGGGGAGCGTCGACGGCGCGGCAGATGCCG
The DNA here is from genome assembly GCA_047605365.1 of Gordonia sp. (in: high G+C Gram-positive bacteria). Taxonomy (GTDB): domain Bacteria; phylum Actinomycetota; class Actinomycetes; order Mycobacteriales; family Mycobacteriaceae; genus Gordonia. The sequence continues at coordinate 28,401 of JASGFV010000016.1, read as the reverse complement.
AACAGCGGGGCGAGGTACGCCATATCGTCGTGATGCTCGGCGACGTAGTCCTCGATCGCGGCGGTGGTGATCATTCGGTGGAGCGAGTGATCACGGAACATCAGCCCCGATTCCCACAGAATGACCTGCTTGGTGATCGACGCGGTGAGGTTCGCATCCTTCACTCCCAGGAGGGAGAGCTGCTGGCCGGGCGTCCGCTTGCGGCCCTGGTCCATCACCTTCTGCGACTCGATCGGAAGGCCGCGGATCACGAGCATGGGGATGGTGACGTCGTCGAGTTCGGACAACGCGAACAGGCGGTGCTGCCCGTCGTTCAAGTTGCCCTCGACATCGAAGCGGATCGGGTCGCCAGCGAACTGCCAGCGCCCGGCCGCCATGTCGGCCCGATACTTGGCGACATCGACTTCGCTGACGGTCCGGTTCTTCTTGTTGTGGGTCAACCACCGCCGTGCCGTTTCGGCGTCGACCATGACGACGCTGTGGCTGATACGGCTGCTGACGACATCGAGGTCAGCTGCGCTGGGAATGGTCATTGACTATGCTCCTAGGTGACGTTCAATCTCGGGTGGTGCTACTTGAGTTGGTCGGCGACCAGTTGCAGCTGGTCGATTGCTCGGAGCAGGTCGTGGCGGTATCGCGCGACCTGCTCTTTGTTTCGGGTGAGACGGTCGTCTTTCCCGAGGTTCTGTAGCGACGTGACGACCTTGGCCAGTCGCATGGTGGCGTCGAAGAAGCCTGCTTCCAGCGGCTTGCGCCGAGGCTTGATCGGTTCGTTCGACGGCTTCTCGTCCGACGCGGCAACCTGTTCGGCGCCGTCCTCGTATTCGTCAGCGAGGGGTCGATCGCCGTCGGAGTCCCTGCCGTCAGCGAGCGCTTCGTCGATCCAGTCCTGCCCCGGCTCCGCAGTCGGTTCGGGGCGTGGCTTCGAGGCAGGCTGTGAGGCGTTCCCTGTGCGCGGATCGATCCGCTCGGAGAAGTGGGGAATTTCCCCACTTTCGGCGAGGTCGTCTCGCACCGTCGCCGCAGTCTTGTGATCGACCCCAGTGCGTCGTCCGTGCTCGCGGTCGGACAGTTGCGGGTCGGCCTTGATGGATTCGGCGACGATCTGCCGCTTCTGCTCCCGGGTCAGGTGACGGCGGTGCAGGTTCAGGGAGAACGCCAGCCCGCGCAGCTGCTCCGCTGACCCTTCGGCGGAACGCCGCGGGCAGTGCAGATCGTGCTTGCGGGCGATCTCGTCCCGGTGATGCCCATCGACGATGACTCCATCGGCCGCGACAGTGATCGGCACCTGGACGCCGTGCTCGACGATCGAGGCCTCGAGCTCGGCGTACTCCTCGGACGTCAGGCGAGGCATCACCTGGAACCCGGCCATCAGGCGACCTCTTCGCGCACGACGCGGCGGATGAAGTCACGGAGGTTCACGTCGTTGCCCGACTCGTCGACGAAGCGATCGCGCTCGAGGACGCTGACCGGACAGTTCAGCGCGGCCGCAATCTTCTTGAGCACCGACTCGGTCGGCATCCGACGACCGCTCTCCAGGTCACTCAGGTGCGAAAGCGAGATGCCGGTCTTCTTGTGGACTGACGTGAGGGTCTGCCCATCCTTGGTGCGGATGACGCGGAACTCCGTCCACGGTCCGTGTGGGTGCGACTCGCTGGTTGCCATGCCGTGAACACTAACGCGAACTAGCGCGAAGTGCAAGCACTTCGCGATTGATCGCCTGCGAAATGCGGAGACCTGCGGCGTTCGCGAACTGCACGCGTGTAAGTGCGAAGAACAATGAAAGTCTGAGGACTGGACTTCGCACACTTCGCGGTGTCACGCTGAACTCATGGACGATCCCGAAGTCCCCGCCGAAGCTCAGCTGATCCGCCGGGCAAGGACGCGGATATCGCCGAAGCTGTCGATTCGCGCTGCTGCTGCCAGCGTTGGCCTCAGTGAGGCCAGATGGCGACAGATCGAATCGGGTTACCAGACAGTCCGCGCCGGTGAGCGCAGCATCGTGATCGCGCCTGCACCGACGCTCGCGGCGATGGCGCATGCGCTCAACATCACGCCGGCCCAACTCCGCGACGCCGGCCGTGAAGACGCGGCGGACGCTCTGGCGAGTTTGCCGGCAGCCGACGACGAACTGGCGCTCGCAGCGGGGCGAGTGCGCGAAGGTCGCAACGACATCGCGCACGGCGACGGATCGCTAGCCGCCTATACGACCGGCGTGCTCGAACAGGTCGACGAGATCCTCGACGCCGTCGCTCAGCCGGAAGGCGCGTCGGCCTACGTGCCGAGCAGCGCAGCCGGAGAGCTACTCCGTGCAGTCGAGATGATCATCGGGAACATCGCGAGGTCGTCAGCCCAGCTGACTCAGGGCGAGGACTTCGCGCACCTCCAAGATCTGATTCGAAACTTGACGCGCAAGCAGACGATGATTCAGATCAGGCGAGGGCTCGGGTCGGGTATTGGCCAAGGTCAGACGAGGCCGCAGACCGAAGCGAAACTCGAAGTAGTCACGGACCTCTCCTGGCTCGCCGACGGCGAGCAGCGCCGGCCCGACTCTGACGTCGCTGCCCGTACGCGTCGGCCGGGAACTGAGCCAGAGAACGACGGGGGAGAAGGAGTCGGCGAGGAATCGCAGGTCAATGCGGCCTACGACGAGTACTGGTCATAGGGAGTCTGCGAAGTGAGCGACGGTAAGTACCTGATCATGGTGGCGGCCATTCTGGCGGTCGCCGCGATTTCCTTCGCGCGGAACGGGCGGCGATTCCGCCGCCACGCGCTACTCGACGCGGTCACCATCGGCGCGGTCGGACTGGTGATCTCGACGTCGGGCGCAGGAATCCTCCAAAGCCTCCTCGCCTGGTCGCCGCTCGGCGAATCCGTGCTGTCGATTGGCGGCGGATCACTGCTCGAGGAGAATGCCTGGTCGATCCTGGCTCCCGTAATGGCATTCGCCGCGCTCTTGGTCACCGTTGCCTGCATTGGCATCGCAGTCCATCACCTCCGGAGGCTGCGGAGAGGTCGCAGAACGTCGGTCATCGCACCGCTCGTCGCCATGCACTTCTTCACCTATCTGGCCGTGCAAGCGATTCTCCAGCCGCAGCGAATCGAGCTGCAGATCACGGCACTGCTGGCACTCCTCATCGTGATGATCGCGGTGCCGCGCAGGCCCTGGCGGCAGCAGGAGTACGTGCTCGCGGCGTAGCGGCACCTCCTCGCGTGTCGATCGTTCGAACGACTCAGGCGGTCATCGGCGCGTGTCAGCGGGCGATAGCGGGCACACCGGGGCAAGATCAGACGGTTAGTCGACGTTCATCCGCCGACGTCGAAGCTCGAAGGAGCCAGTACATGGGATAGGCGAGCGGGATGGCGACTGGAGCAAATGAAAAGTACTGGGAGAACAGCAGGCTGCCGGGCGTCCTGAAGCTCACGCTCATCAGCAAGTACCTCCCCGTTTTCCTATTCCGGACGGGCAGCGTCGGCAAGGAGGTCGCCTACGTTGACGGGTTTGCTGGACGCGGGGTCTACGACAATGGGGATTTTGGATCACCAGGAATTGTCTTAGAACTCGCAGCCGGTCAAGCCGCGGCAGATACTGCCACGCGAATTTCGCTCTACCTCTGCGAGAAAGACCAGAAATCACATGCTGAGCTGGCGATCCTAGTAGATCAGTACAAGCAACGAAACATTGATGTCGAAGTCGAATGCGGCGATGCTCGCGCCCACCTGCTGGCCACGCTTCCAAAGGTCAGCAAGGTCCCAGCATTCATCTTCGAGGATCCCACCGGCATTGGGGTTCCATTCGACGATCTCGTAGCTGCGATGAACCGCTCGGGAGACAAGCCCTGGCCTCCCACAGAGCTTCTGTTGAATCTGAGCCTGGAGGCAATCCGTCGCATCGGCGGGCTAGCGGCGTCGGAGAATCCGAACGCAAAGACCCTTGCCAGGCTCGATGAAGCACTTGGTGGAGATTGGTGGCAGCAGCACTTCAAGCAGGGCGTGAGTCAGCGAGCAGTCCATGACGCGGTCGAGGAGTTCACGCAGCGTCTGGCCGAGGCGACTGGTGCCAAGGTCGTCTACGCCCCGGTCCGGCGCGCTTCGCATCACCAGCCCATTTACCATCTCGTGTTCGCAACTCGGCACCCCGGCGGTATCTGGCAGTTCGCGCACAACGCCGCACTGGCCACCGAGGCCTGGTGGCAGGCGGCCGACGAGATTGAACTCGAACGCCGCGACAACTCAGACGGTGATCAGCTTTCTCTCATCGAGCTACCGCGTGAGACCGGCCGACCGACTCTTGCGAACATCGAATCCGAAGCCATCCCCGTGATCGCCGAGAACATTGCGCGACTCGTTGAAAAACATGGGCAGATAACCCTCGGTGAATACCCGGTCGAGGTGTTCGGAGACTACTTCGGGCGCGTTCGCGAATCCACGGCCAGATCGGCCGTCAAGCAACTCCACCAGCAGCGTCGCACGCCGAGTGACGGAAAAGGCGGCAAGCCGGAGAAGCTGGTCGTGCGATGCGCCGAGTACTAGCCGGCCGCGTGCTGTGGCATTTCGTCCCAGAGTTGGCCGTCGAGTTCTCGGCCGAGGGCCTTCGGAGTGCGGCCGCCCCACTGCTTGAAAAAGAACGCGACCTCCGCCTCAGTGCAGGCGTCTCGGATTCCGCGCGCCCACGACAGCTCCATCGGCCGGTACCGCGGTCCTGACTCGCCGCCCGCGATCACCCAGTCGATGCCGTCGAGCCGGATGCCGTCGAGCGGACCGAGGAGCGGCTCGCACGACAGGAACCGCACCGCTGCCGGCACCTCGCGGAGGTGATCGACGCGGTCGAGGACGTCGGCGGACTCCACTGAAACACCCATCCAGCAGTTGTCCGGCCAATCGAGCTTGTCGGCCACGCGCTTGAGCCGTAGGGAGCGCTTCGTCAGCACCTGGTAGGTGTGCTGCGGGGTCTCGCGCATCACGTCGAACACGTCGGCGATGAACGACACCGGAACCTTGGCGTGGAACAGGTCGGACATCGAGTTCACGAACACCGTGCGCGGTGCCCGCCACTTCTTCGGCTCGCCGAGTGCTTGCGGATGGATCGCTAAGCCGAAACCCGGGCCGGATGTACGAGGGTCGCCGTCGTTCTGGTACTTGTCCGACCCCATCGCTTTCAGGCGTTTCGCCAGGGTCATCGCATAGCAGTGGTCGCATCCGGCCGACACGCGGTCGCATCCGGTCACCGGGTTCCAAGTTGCCTCGGTCCACTCGATCGACGACTTATCTGCCATGAGCTCTCCAACCTCTGAAATCGAACATGCGTTCGCATCTGTGACTATACGCCGAACTCCGACAGGAACATGCGAATGACACGCATGTCGTTCCAGGTCACAGCTGGTTTTGTCAGACCCGAACGATACCGTCCCGACCATGAAGCTGTGGCATCCCTGACGCTGGCTCCGCGACCAACACCCCGACGTCGTAGTCCGCCACGTCCCCTTGCCCGGAGACCGGATGGGTGAGGTATCAGGGCCGATCATCCGCCTGCACGACAGGTTGTCGCAGGCCGAACGTCGCTGCACCCTCGCCCACGAACTCGTCCACGTCGAGCGCCGAGGCCGCGAGCACCCCAACCCCGACATCGAAGAGTCGATCGTCGAGCTGCACGCCGCGCGCCTGCTCATCAACCACCACCAACTCGTCGACGCCTTCCGCTGGCTCCGGCACCCGACACTCCACGACCTCGCCGAACACCTCTGGGTCGACCAGCAGACGGCCCTGGTCCGGATGGAACACCTCGACGCCGTGGAAGTCGCCGACATCGAAGCGGCCTGCGACGGCGACTGGTCATGGACCCGACCAGCCGCCGGCTGAACACGCAGGGGAGCGGGGTCGATCATGGTTCATTTCGGTCAGCCGATCGGTGCGGGTGGGCCGATCGTCAGCATGTCGAGCGGCTCGTAGATGTCGCTGTTCGCCGACGTGCGCGGCCATGTCCTTCGGAGTACCTCGGCGATGTTCGACGGTACGGGGCGCGCGTCGAAGTGGAGGCCGAAGAGGAGTGCGCCTACGGCGCCGTGGCCTTCGCCGACACTGAACAGGAGTGCTGCGTGCTCGCCTTCGTCGCTTTTGATCGACGGCACGACCTGTTCGACGAGGTAATCCTCGATGTCGTCGAAGTTCAGGTGGTTGCGGGTCATGCCCAGCGTCAGCCGATCTTGACCTCGCCGAGCAGCTTGTAGAAGTCGGCATGGACGGAGTCGTTTGCGAACTGTCCGCGGAAGTAGTCGGCGAGATCGGCAGGGAAGGCCGCTCCTGCGAAGGCAAGGTCGCCGATTGCGGCATTGACCGCGTGGTACCCCTCGCCGACGTCGATGTACAGCGCGACGTCATCGCGAATGCTCTCGTCGCGCACCAACGGCAACAGCCGATGCTCGCAGACGTCGTAGAGGTCTTCCGCAGGGTCGATCATGGGTCACGATTCTACGCGGCGGAAGCTGCGCAGGACAGCGAGATTCAACGGCCGCGTGCTCGGACGCGAGCCCTTGGGAGCACCTACCTTCGGAGTCCGCATCACACCGACTCCGTTGACCGGGAATGCGCTCTTGAACGCACCGCTAGCCTTGAAGTTGACGATGATGAGCACGCCATTGACCTCCCGGACCAGCGCCCGGTCGCCACTCTTCTGCTGCTTGTAGTGGCTCGGATCGAGGACGACCTGGGCGCACGCATCCATTACATCGTCGTCGGTCCAATCCCGCGGGAACAGCGTCTTGGCCGGTCGCTTCGAGTTCCATCGATGGCCTCCGAGACTCTGATCGTTCGGCTCACCGTCGAGGATGTGCCGCCGCACTCGCGGCGACTTCATCACTTCCGGCAGCCGCGGATCGGTCAGGAACGGGTGCGTCACCCGCCGCGGCCCACCCGAACGGGACCAGCGCCCACCGCCGTCGCGCGGCTGCAGCGGGTCGTACAGATAGCGGCGATTCACCGCCCGGCCGACGGGCGCTCGTGCCCTGCTCATCCGGCGGTCGAGCGCAGCCAGCTGGGACGTGAGGATGCGGGCGTCGAGCGCGTCGAGCGCGGTCTGCTGTTCGGGCGTGAGCGGCATGGCGGTGGACTCCTGGCAGGCGATCGGAACGACGCCCGGCCCACGGCCAGCAGCTGCACCACACCGTAACGCCCGGCCAGTCACACGTCGCCGATCGTCCGCCCCGCCAGGCCCTGCGCGGCGACCTCGGCACGCGATAAGCCGGCCGCGTCTGTCAGCCGGGCGCCGCGCGGCAACGTCGGCAACAGATGCGTCGCACCATGCACCGCCGCATCAAGCGCACCCGGCGACCACGTACTGCCGGGCGTCCACATCTGAAACTCGTTCACCAACGTCGGCAACCCGGGCACGAACCACACCCGCCCGGTCTTCACCGCCTGCGCGATCGGCTCGGCCCGCAACACCTTCGACCGCCGCGCAGTCACCTCCCGGATCATCGGACACAGCCCGCGCACCGCGCCGTCGCGCTGCAACTGCTGCCACGCCTGCGCAACCAGCGTGGTCGCCATGTCGCCGCCGAAGTTCTTCTCCACCACGATCTCCCCGGCATCGAGCTCCTCCGCCAGCTGGCACGCGACACGCGGCCACTCATCGGCCGGCATACGCCGCGTCCGATCCTGCACAAACCACACCCGCCCGGCCTCATCCAGCCCGACCGCGACGACGCCGACCGTGTCCCGCCCACCGCCAGCCGGGTCGACAGCCACACACACCCGCCGAAACGACGTCGGCGCACGCCCCGTCGCGGCCCGCAGATCCGCCTCCGCCAACAGCGCACCCTCCGCGTCATACGGCACACCCTGGTACAGCGCATTCCAGTCCCTCGACGTCGACCGCGCCCGCTGCTTCTCCCAATGCTCGAGCATCGCCGCCGAATCCGCGGGATCGATCCGCGGATGGGTGAGCGGTTCACCCGGCGACCGCCCCAGCGGATCGGCCCACACACCACGCTCATGGTTCTCCGGCAGCGCAAGCGCAGGCAGGTGCACCACCCGCCACCGACCGCCCTCCTCCACACGACCCTGCGCGTCCAGAATCCGGCCGGCCAGGTCGTCCTTTCGCCACCGGGTCATGCACACCACTTCGCGGGTCTCCGGCATCCGCCGAGACCCGAACGTCGACGAATACCAATCCCACGCCGCATCCCGAACCAACTCCGACTCCGCCGCCGCACGATCCTTCACCGGGTCGTCGATGATCCCCAGATCCATGTCCTCACCCGTCAGACCCGACGACACACCACGCGCGATCATCCCGCCACCGTCGGTCACGTCCCACCGCCGCTTCTCCGCCTGAGTCTTCGACAACTCGAGCCCGTACTCGGTGCCGTACGCCTGCACCAACCCGCGCGCCGCCACCGAATGCCGCAACGCCAGCGACTCCGCATACGACGACAACACCATCCGGTCCGACGGCCTCATCGTCAACCACCAGAACGGAAAGAACTGCGACACCAACATCGACTTACCCACCCGTGGCGGGGTCTCGACCATCAGCGCCCCACCCGGCTCGATCAGCAGCTGCGCGAGCGCCGCGTTGATCACATTCGTGTGCGGCCGCCGCCAGAACCGCCGCGGATCCACCGTCTCCGCCAACGCCGCCGGCCCGATCCACTCCTGCACACCATGCTCGGCCAGCACCCGCTCCGTCGCCTCCCGCCGCAGCGCGACCCGCGCGGCAGTCTCAGGACTCGTCATCGGCGTCATCCCCGACACCAGCAACGAACTCCGCCAGCCGCGCCAGATCGGAGTTCAGCCCCGACTCAGTGCGCACTGTCACCACAGCCGACGGCCTATCAACCCCGTACAACCGAGACAACGAGTCAAGGTAGCCACGCGCCGACACAAACAGCGCAGCACGCCCAACCTCCCGCCCCTCAGCCTCCATCTCATCGAGCGCCTGCACATTCCGAGAGAACAACTCCTCATACCGTGCGATCTGAAGATCCAGTACTTCCCCCGCCAACTCCAGACGATCAGCCCTCGCCAACTCCAACGCAGACTTCACCGCCGCATGCGGACCGTTGCGCGACTCGTAACCCAGCCGGTCCGCGATCTGCTGATAGCTAAGCCCCTCGATCCGCAGACGAAGCGCCTCAGCCTGTCGCGCAACAATCGGCCCCTGGACCTGCGGGGAATCATTCGCGCTACCCACCAGAACCACCTCCTTCTCGTGACACAGCCGCTCGTGACATGTCGGATTCTCGGCGTAGTCAATTATCACGGATACGATGAACAATGTGACCGCCGCACTGTTCTTCCTTGCCCTGGGCGCAGCAGCCCGCCTCACTCGCCTGATCACCGACGACCGGCTCCTCGGCCGCCTCCGGGCGTGGGCGCTGAGACGGTGGGGGTCTGAGCATCCGATCACGTACTGGCTGTACTGCCCGTGGTGCGTCTCGCCGTACATCGGCGGCGCAGTGTTCACCACGGCCTGGTTCTACGGGGACACCGCGGCGTTCGTGATCGTCGCGTGCACACTGACGGCGTCCTGGCTGATCGGGGTCTCGTCGTCCTGGCTCGACGCCCCGGCAGGTGAGGCCCAGTGAAGCGGCGCCCGGACTCGACCGCGGGCCTGGCAGCAGCACGACGCGGCGGCCGTGGCCGCGCGTACAGTCCACCGGCCGGCGCGATGGTCACCTCGGTGCATCCGGCCGACCTCGGCATGAACCCGCCGCCCGGACGGCAGCCGCAGCGCGGCATGACTGCGGCCGCGCAGGTCCTGTCCGGGCTGCTGGCACCGGAGTCGAAAGTGCGGATCCCTGCCGAATCGTGGCAGAAGGAGACGTGGGAGCTGCGTAGCGAGGTGGGGGAGCTGCGGTTCCTCGGCGACCGGCAGGCCGCTGCAGCGAGCCTGTGCCGCCTGTTCATCGGCACCAAGCCCGCCACCGACGCGCAGCCGACGCCGGTCACCGACGGGCCGGTAGCGGCGATCAGCGACGACATGTTCGGTGACGAAGCAGCGAACCAGCAGTCGATCCGCCGCGCCGCCCAGCACCTGGTGTACAACGGCGAATCCGAACTCGTCGTCACCGAGAGCGCAGGTGACCGCTCCTGGTACCCGTGGTCGGCGCAGGAGGTCACCGGGTCGGCGCAGATGGGCTGGAAGATCAACGACGGCGTGGAGAGCCGCAACCTCGGCGCCGACGACCTCCTGATCCGCTGCTGGTCTCCGAACCCCTCGCTGATGCAGTACGCCGACGCGCCGACCCGCTCCCTGCTGCCCGTGCTCCGCGAACTCGTCGGCCTCACCAAGTATGTGTCCGCGCAGATCGATTCGCGGCTCGCCGGTGCGGGGCTGCTGCTGGTGCCCGAGGGCATCGTCCCGATGCAGGGACAGGGCTTCGACGCCGGGGTGTCGTTCGCCCAAGCACTGCTGTCGTCGATGGTCACCCCGGTCACCAATCGCGACTCCGCGGCCTCGCTGGTGCCGCTGATCGGGGAGCTCGACCCGGCGCTGATCGACAAGGTCAAGCACATCAAGTTCGACACCGTCCTGGACCCGAAGGCTCACGAGTTGCGGGACGAGGCGATCCGGCGGGTCGGCCTCGGCATGGATTCGGACCCGTCGGTCCTGCTGGGTGCGGCGACCACCAATCACTGGTCGGCCTGGTTGGTGTCCGATCAGGAAGTGCAGATGGTCATCGCGCCGATCGTCGCCACCATCTGCCACGCTCTCACCGCCGGCTGGCTCCGCCCCTATCTCGCTGCGGCGGGCGTCGCGGACGCTCACCAGTACCAGGTGTGGTTCGATGCGACGCCCCTCGAACTGCGTCCCGACCGGTCGAAGGACGCGCAAGGCCTCTACACGGCGGGCACGCTGTCGGCCGAGGCAGTGCGCCGCGAGAACGGATTCAACGACGACGACGCGCCCGACCAGTCCGAAGATGAGCGCCGGATCCTCATCGACCTGCTCAAGGCCCGTTCTGAGCTGGCTGAGCCGATCCTGGACAAGCTCGGCATCATCCTCGACTGGTCGAAGGCCGCGACCACCGACCCGGCGGCGACCGACCCCGGCGAACCCACGTCGGATGAGCCGACCGCAGCCGACGAGGACGCCGACACGATCCCGACGACCCTCGACGACGGGCCGACCCTGTGACCGCGCCGACCGTTCCCGCCGACTGGAGCGCCGCTTGCACCCTCGGTGTGCTCCGGGCCCTCGAAGCCGCCGGCAAACGCGGACGTCTGCCCCGATCCACGATCGGACGTCTGCGCGCAGAGGGAGTCCCAGCCTGGGAAGTTCACCTGCACGTCCGGCTGGCCGCTCGGTCCGCGGACTGCGGGCGACTCCTCAACGGTGTGTGGGACCTGCTGGCCGCGGTGCTCCCGAACACTCCGGAGGCTGTGCGCGCGGTCGAGGCGTGCCACGACTACGCGGTCCTGCTCCTGGTGACGGGCACCGCGTTCAACCCTGCCGACTTCGCCGCATACCTGGCCGGTGAGCGTGTCCCACTTCCCGCCTGACACCGTCCAGTACCGGCGCGGGCTGGTCGGCCTCGTCCGCGCCGAACGCGCCATCGAGCACGTCGTCCTCGACGTTCTGGACGACTGGCTGGAGGCGACCCGCTTCGCCGTGCATCGTGAACTGCGCAGCGCGCTCGGCCTGACCGCCGCGGGCTACTCCGATCCGTCCGCCGCGGTGGACGCCGCGGCAGCGGCCTACAACGTGTGGCGTCGCGGCCTCAACAACGAGCTGGTCCCGCAGATCGGCATCGCCTACGGGGAGGCCTACCGGCAGATCCGGGACGGCAGCCCCGCGCATCGCCACGAGATCGGCTACCTCGAGCAGGTGTCGGACCGACTGAAGGCGTGGCCGGCCGGGGTGTTCGAGGACATGCGGCCGCTGCTGATCGACGCGGTCACCGACGGCGACGACTACGAGCAGATCGCCGACCGGATCGGCGCGGTCCTCGGGATCGACGCACGCACCCGGGCACTGCGGGCGGAGATCAGCGAGGTGGAGAACCGCCTGCAGCACGAAGACCTGGGTCCGGTCACGCGTCGAGCGTTGGCGGCGCGCCGCCGGATCCTGTGGGCCGAGCACGACGAGTCGCTGGGCGAGTGGCGGTGGAAGGCGCGCCGCATCGCGCGGACCGAGGCGCATGCCGCGTCGGAGTCCGCGCGGCTGCGGGCTGCGCAGGACATCGCTGATGCGGCCGGCATCGAGACGTTCAAACGGTGGAAGTCTGCACGGGACCGGCGGGTGCGTGCCACGCACCGCGTGGCCGACGGTCAGATCGTGAAGCTCGCCGATCCGTTCCGGGTCGGTGTCGCGCTGCTGCAGTTCCCGGGCGACCCGGCGGCGATGGCGCCGCAGGAGGTCATCAACTGCCGTTGCGTGACCGCGGTGCAATCGGGCGAACAGGTCCAGGCCGGGCTGCAGGGATCGGACGGGTCGATTGGGGAGGTGAAGCCCGGCGGTGTGCGGCTTGGGCCCGACGATCCCGGCGCCGTCGGCAAAGCCGTCGACGACGCCGAGCCGGCACCGCGCCGCGGTGAGCGCGACGAACCGGTGCCGAGTGCCGACCAGCTGGCGACGCTGTCCGACGACGCGCTCGTGGAGGTGCTCGCCAGAGCCCACGACGATGGTGACGACGATCTGTACGATGCTGCGGATGCAGAGTGGGTACGCCGCGAGGACTCCGGAGGCATCGGCGAGGCCCTCGACGATCCCGACGAGCCGAATGCGGGTCCGGACGAGGTGACGATCGACGACGGACTGGTGCCGCCGCCCGAGGACTCGACGGACCTGCTCGCCCCGGGTGACGAACCGCCGCTGGGCGGGCCGACACCGGAGGACGCCGACGCCCTCGCCGCCTATCTCGACGAGGCGATGCCCGGCGACGACCTTGACGCTGACGAGCGCGCGGCGGTCGAACGCTGGCAGGGCATGGACCGCTTCTACCAGCGTGTCCAGCGTGAACTACGTGGGGAAAGCGGGTCACCGGAAGCTGAACGGATTGTTGACGTTCTCGATGACCTGATCGACGCGCACCCGTTGGGCCGTGACGTCGTCGCGTGGCGAGGAATCCGGAATGCGCACGCGATGTTTGGTGTCCATGCCGAGGATCTCGGTTCGATCGTCGGTGCGACGTTGCAGCCGGGTGGATTCATCGCGACCAGCGTCGCGCGTGAGGTCGCCGTGTCATTCACCGATCCAGGTCGGGATCCAGTCATCTTGCGTCTCCTGGTGGCCTCGCACGTCGGGGCTCTGTGGGTAGCGAAGGCCGGAAACCCGCAGCTCCGAAGCCAGCAGGAGCTTCTGTTCGCGCCGGCTGCGCTGTACATTGTGGGAGTCAGACAAACCGACGAGGGACTAGTCCAAGTCGATGTGGAGATGAGGTGATCGAACCGATGGTCGCTACCTCGAACGAGCGGCTCTGGGACGACTCGGCATTCACCCCGCTCGGTGAGCGCACGCCTGAACCTCAGTCGGTGGGCGTCCTGTTCAGCCAGCTCGGTGTCCGATATGCCGATAGTTCGACTCGTCTGGATGCGCTGCGGTCGTGGTTGACGGGGCACACACCCAGCGAGAAGCTGGCGCGCAGCATCGTTCGTCGCGGGTACGGCGACCTCCTGAGGCGCGCCAGCTAGCCGATGGGCGCTTCGTCGGACACCGGTGGGCGGTTGGTTGACGGCGTCGAGTACCACTCTGTCGGTGAGGCCCCGCAGCCTCAATCGGCTGGCGCTCTGCTTGTCCTCCTCGGCCTCCACTACTCGGACCATGAGTCACAGCGACGTGGAATCGCGCGGTGGCTCAGCTCCAACGCTCCGCCCGAAGGGCTGGTGCGCAGTCTTCGGCGGCAGGGATTCGACGGCCCTGTAGCGGCCCGCCGCGCCAGCTGACCTTGCCGCGTCAGCTCTGACGACGTGCACTGACCGCGGGCTATCGTGAAGTGATCTGATCAGCGCTGCTGGCCGTGGGCCGGGCCTCCCTCCCGAGGAGCCCGCCCATGTCCGCCCCGGTCACCGAACCCGCCGCACGCCCCGATCCCGTCTCGGCGGGCTGGCGCGGCCCGATTCTCCCGATCAACACCGAATCCGGCGACGGCCGCGTCTACCTCCTCAACGACGACGCCGACCTCGACGTACGGCCCCTCCCGCTCCCGCTGTGCGCCCAGGACGAGATCGCCGAAGGCCACGACGGCGGCCGCGTCGTCGGCCGCATCGACCGGGTCTGGGTGCAGGACGGCGCGGTCTGGGGCGAAGGAACCTTCGACCTGGCAGACGCCAACGCCGCGGAGTGGGCACGTCGCCTCGACGAAGGATTCGCCGGGTGGGTGTCTGCCGACATGGACCGCACCCAGTACACGCAGATCCCCCGCGACATCGACGGCAACGAGGTCGACCCGACCGACGTCGCCTCCGGTGCTGTCGCCGAAGGCACCCCGCTGCTGCAGATCTCGCGGTGGCGGATCATGGGCGCCACCCTCGTGTCCGGTCCTGCGTTCGCCGAAGCGAAGATCGCGCCCGCCGACGTCGGGGCCGCCGTCGAACCGGTCACTGCAGCGCTCACCGCTGCGGGCGTCGTCTACACCGCCGCCGACTTCGCCGACCCGCAGCTCGACGGTCCGACGGCGCTGACCGTCACCCCGGACGGCAAGGTGTTCGGGCATCTGGCGATCTTCGGGACCTGCCACATCGGGTACGCCGGATCGTGCGTGACGCCGCCGCATTCGGCGTCGGCCTACAAGTACTTCCACCAGGGTGTCGTCGCCACGGACGCCGGTGACCTGCCGGTCGGGAAGCTGACCCTCGGCACCGGGCACGCGGGACTCGGCGACGACGCGACCTCAGCCGCAGCGCACTACGACCACTCGGGCACGGTCACCGCGGTGGTCCGCGCAGGAGAGGACGAGCACGGTATCTGGCTGTGCGGCCGCATCCTTCCCGGTCTCGATGATGAGCGGATCACCGAGATGCGGCGGTGCGGGGTGTCGGGGGACTGGCGTTCGATCGGCGGCGCCCTGGAGCTGGTAGCCGCGTTGTGCGTGAACGTGCCCGGATTCCCGGTGCCACGCACCGAATCGCTGGCGGCCGGCGGGCAACTGGCGCTCGTCGCCGCCGGGGTCGTGGCAAACCGCGCCGAGGGCGGCACCCGCGCACCGTGCAGCAGCACGGCGACCATGCAAGCATCGGTGAGCGGATCCGGTGACCACGATGCCGACGGCATGATCGCGCTTCTGCCCACCGCACACGACGCTGCACGCCTCGCAGCCGCCGGTGGGGAACCGGCCGACGAACTGCACTGCACGATCGCCTACTACCCGGACGCCGACCAGATGCCCAGCCCCGTCGAGGTCGCCGACTTCATCACCGCGACCTACCACGGCCCGGTCGAGGCCGTGATCTCCGGCACCGCGACGTTCGACAGCGACAACCCGTGTTCGGTGTACTTGGTGCAGGCTGACGGCCTGGCCGGGTTGCACGACCACTTCGCCCCGGCGGGCGGCACGTTCGACGCGTACGTCCCGCACATCACGATCCGCTACAGCGGCGACGTCGGCCTCGACGCCGCTGGGACGGTCACATTTGATCGGATCCGCATCTCGGTGCGCGGCGAGCACACCGACATTCCGCTCGATCAGGCTTCGCTCGTCGCAGCGTTGGACGCCCGCGTGTTCGGGCCAGAACTCGCAGTGCTCGACGCACGGATGAATGCCGCGCGCCTCGACCAGCTCGATCGGCGGATGGGTCCGATGAGGCTGGCCCGATTGGACCAGCGGATGTCGGCCGCATACGACCCGGGCCAGCGGCGGAATCCGCCGGGCAGTCCAGGCGGCGGGAAGTGGGTCGGAAAGCACGGCATGTCGTCCCCGTCTGGTGGCGACGCCGAGTCCGCTGCGGGGCCGCATGTGCCGGGAGACGCGCCGGACGGCTGGAAAGAGGTCGCCGACGCCCTGAAGAACGCGGAGCGGATCGAGATCGCCCCACCGGACCGGCAGGAGTACAGCGGCGCCGATCAGACCACGCCGGCGCTGGTGCAGCAGCACGATCTCGCCTCGCCGATCTCCGACCCGTTGCAGCACGCGCTGCGCCCGAGCGATGGTAGCGATCCGGACGTGAACGCCGCGCGCGCTGCCGCGGCCCTCATCTCGTTGGGGCAGGACGCCCGCACCCTCAAGGAGATCAACCAGATCGACGGCTACAAGGACGGCTGGACGACCTCGGATCTGCTGCTCGTCGACGACGCCACGATGGTCGAAGTCAAGGGCTTGACCACAGCGAGCCCCGGTCGGATCAAGGAGAAGGTCCGAGAAGGGCGGCGTCAGGCCAGGTCCGTGTTGATCGATAGCACGCGGTCCGACCTCAGCGTTGAGGGAGCTCGGGAGGCGATCGAGCGGTCGGTGGGCAGCAGCGACATCGGCCCGTACCTCGATGATCTGTGGATCCTCACAGCCCACGGTGGCGTAAGATGGACACGTGCCCAACCGTGAGATCGCAGTCGCCGCGCCCCAATCCGAGAAGGGGCAGATCGAGCGTGCGGTGAAGACGGCTCTTCCCGATCACGCTTGGGCAATTGTCGAGGACTGGGACAACGAGCCCCTCGGCGATCACGTCCACGTCAACGTGACAATGCGACGCGACGCCGACGGCGTCGAGTCGGTGGCGCGTGAGGCGATAGAGGCACTCGGCTTCAAGACGTACAGCGATTCGGAAGTGGACGCACTCTACGACGCCATGTCGGCCTAGCCGGTTCGCGCTGCCCGCCGTTCGGTCCGACACGATTCCGAGTGTGTCCGCTACTCTTCGGGTATGAGCTGTTCATCGTGTGGCGGCGGCGGTCGACCCAAACGCACCGTGCACCGCGTCGTCTGGCCGGACGGAAAGACCAGCCGCTACGCCACCGAAGGTGAAGCACGAGCCGCCGCAGCCGCGAAATCCGGCACGTACGCCCCAGTGCAGCAGTAAACCCGCACCCACCCGCTAGAGTGGGGGCTGTTAGAGCCGCTGGCCGTGGGCCGGGCACACGAATGTGACCCGACCAAGGAGCCGGCAATGTCGCTCACTCTCGACACCCTCATCGACGCAGCCAAGGGCGAGAACCCCGCAGACGCCATCGCGAAGCTGTTCAACGACCACCAGGCCTCTCGCGCCGACGTCGAAACCCTCCGCAGCGAAGCCATCGACCGGTTCAGCGAACTCCGCAAGCAGGACTCCGTCGGCGCCGACGACATGGCGACCCTCGCGGTCCTCGCCGAAGTGTCCGACGCCGCGAAGAGCGAACTGGGCAAGATCGACGCCGCCGAGGCCGAGATGAAGAACCAGCTCGACGAGCTCGACGCCCGCATGGCCACCGAGCCGGCCGCGAGCGGCGACGCGGACGCCGACACCCAGGACGGCGACACCCCGGCACCGGCCGAAGCCGCCACCCCTGAACCGGCCGCCGCCGCAGTGGCCCCGCAGGTCCCCGCGCCCGCCGTCGACGACGAAGAGGACGACGAGGAGAAGAAGCGCAAGGCCGAAGCCGCACCCGCCCCGGTCGTCGCTGCCGCCCGCGTGCGCCTGTCGCAGCTCCAGCACCTTGCGCCGCAGCCCAACGACGAGCCCGACACCCCGGCGGCGCCGACGGTGTCGATGGTCGCCGCCGCCGACGTCCGCGGATTCGCCACCGGTCAGGAACTGCCCGACATCGACAAGCTGACCGCCGCTGCGGTCGCCAAGCTCAGTCAGCTGCCGCGGCACGGCGCGGTCGGCGAAGGCACCCGCATTCAGGCCGGTGTCGCATCGCTGACCCAGCACTACCCGGACGACCTGAAAGCCAACGACGACAACGGTGACGTCCGCGCCATCGAGCGTGCCGTCGACGTTCAGGGCCGCACCGGTCAGTCGCTCGTCGCGGCCGGCGGCTGGTGCGCACCGTCGGAGATCCTGTGGCAGCTCGCCCCGGGCCTGGAGTCGGCGAACTCCGGTCTGGTCGATCTGCCCGGCATCGCGGTCAACCGCGGCGGCATCCGCACCCCGGTCAGCCCCGACTACTCCGGCGTGTTCGGCGGCAACATCGGTCTGATCCAGACCGAGGCGCAGGCCTCCAGCGCCGACCCGGAGGACTACACCAAGGACGTCTACCGGATCCCGTGCGTCACCTGGGCCGAGGAACGCGCCGACGCGGTGTACACCATCATCGAGTCCGGCATCCTGCAGGCCGACGCGTTCCCCGAGCAGAACCGCCGGCACGTCGAACTCGCGCTGGCCGTCCACGCGCACAAGATCAACGCGTCGTCGATCGCACGCATGGTCGCCAAGTCGACCACCGTCTCGGGTGCGGCATTCGGTCCGTCGGCCGTGGCGTCGCTGCTCAACGCCGTCGGCCTGCTCATCAAGCACGTCGCCTACAAGCATCGCGCCACCCCCGGCCTGCTGCTGGAGGTCGTGCTGCCCGAGTACATCAAGGAAGTCGTGCGCGCGGACTACAGCCTGCGCAGCGGTGTGCCCCTCGACAACGTCACCGACGCGCAGATCGACGGCTGGTTCGCCACCCGCAACGCCAAGGTGCAGTGGGTGTACGACTGGCAGGACGCCTACACCGGCGCCACCGGCAACGCGGCATTCGGCGGCGCCACCGCGCCCACCCAGTACCCGACGACCGTCGACGCACTGGTGTACCCGGCCGGCACCTTCGTCCGCGGCCGGTCGGAGATCGTCAACCTCGACGCCGTCTACGACTCGACGAACGTCAAGGTCAACGACTTCCTGCAGCTGATGGTCGAGGAGAAGCTCCTGGTCCACAAGCGTGCGCACCAGTCGTTCAAGCTGACGGTGCCGCTGGCCGTGAACGGCATGACCGGCGCACCGGCCATCCTCGACGGCAACGGCAAGAAGGCGGCCTGACCGTGTGGCCGTCCCACCCCGCCGGGGAAGCGGGGCGGGGCGGCCACCGGTCCCCGTCTCCTGACCACTGGAAGGAAGCCTGATGCCTGTAGCGCCGCCCGTCCTCCTCGACGCCGCGCCGTCGCTGAACCCGCCGCGCTTCGGACTGCTGTCCGCCGGTGAGCTCGTCGACTGGAACGACCCGCATCTGCACAACGGCATCGAATACGTGCCCAACGCGACAGGCGAGGCCGGTATCGCCTCGACCGACTGCGACGACCACACCGCCGCGGTCCTCGACGACGGACTGGCCACCGTGGTGTCCGGGCCGATCCCTGTCGTCGCCGGTATCACGCTGCCGTCGTTCGCGCTCGACCCCGCCGACGCCGCAGCACGGGCCCGCGCACGTCTGGCCGCCGGTGAGGTCGCCGCCGTCGAGAAGCGGATGTGGGCGTCAGCCGCACACCCGCTGACCGCGAACCCCACGGTGCTGTCGCACTCCGCGCTGGCGCTCGCTGACGCCGTCGGCCTTCTCGAGGAATGGTTCGACGCACGGTACGGCGGCACTCCAGTGATTCACGCGCCGCGCCGCCTCGGGGTGCGGGCACGCGACGCGCACGCCGCAGAACGCGACGGCGCCAAGCTCATCACCCCGCTCGGCAGTGTCTGGTCGTTCGGCAACTATCCGGGTACCGCGCCGGCGTCGGAGACCGGCGGTTCGGTTCCACCGCTGTGGCTGGTGGCCTCTGGGCAGGTCCAGATCCGACGTTCCGACGTCGTCGTCGACGGAGTCGACCTTCGGTCGAGCCTGAACCGGCGAACCAACCGGACGCGGGTGTCGGCGCGCCGCACCTACGTCGTCTCGTGGGACGGCATCACTGCCGCCGTCCCGGTCACCACCTAAAGGGGGATCATCATGATCATCACGCCTGACGTCGACGAGCAGGGCACCGTCGCGGCGCTGCTCCTGGCCGCCGCGGACACCCCGTCTCAGGTGCGGACCGTCAGCACCGACAGAGGCCTCGGCTTCGAGGTGCCCGACGAGGTCGCCGCGAAGGCCGGACTGCTCGCAGCACCCGACGCCGCGAAGTCGCAGAAGCCCAAGCGCGCTCCCCGCAAGACCGCGCCGAAGACCGCCACATCGGCGGGCGAGGCGGACACCAACCAGTAGGTGTCCGCGATACCCTGAACACTGATGCCGCTGGCCGTGGGCCGGGCGCAACCCCCGACACAGGAGGCGGCCATCATGCCGACGAACCAGACTTCCAGTTCCATCCGCGGCAAGGCGCTGCGCATCACCAAGCTCGACGCGTGCGGCGGCATCGTCTACGGCACCAAGTCCAGCCTCGTCACCGACGGCTTCATCAAGATCGACCTGAAGCAGGAGAAGGAAGACGGCGAGGAGACCAACCAGAAGAACGCCAACGGCAAGCTCTGCATCGTCGACAAGGCCCCGCCGCAGCTCAAGTACATGGGCGCCGAGATGGAGTTCTGTGGCGTCAACCCCGAGATGGCGTCGATGATCACGGGCCAGCCGGTCATCCTCAACGCCGCCGGCGACGCGGTCGGCGTGCCGATCGGCGAAACCATCGAGTCGTGGTTCGCACTCGAGGTGTGGGCCGACATCCCCGGCGCGGCGTGCGGCTCCGGCGGTGCGCGCCCGTACTTCTACTACGTCCTGCCGTTCATGACCAACGGCACCTTCGGCGACTTCACGATCGAGGAGAAGGCCGCGACGTTCTCGATGACCGCCGAGACCCGCGCACCGAACGCGTGGGGCAAGGGCCCGTACAAGGTCGACCTCGACGACTCGGCGACCCCGGTGCCCGCGCCGCTGTTCCAGCCGGTGCGCCCCACCGACCACCTGTGGCCCCAGCGCGTGTACGTCGCGCCGCCGGCGCCGACCGCCGGTGCCGTCGCCCTGACCGCGCCGGTCGGTCCGTGACCCTCACCCGACGAGGGATGAAGCCGCCCCGCGGCACCTGGGTTGTTGCCGCCCGGTGCCGCGGGGCGCACTCATATCCGACAGAAGGAGTATTCGCGTGGACTGGCCGCTGATCATTCCCGACGCCCGCCGTTCAGCCTGGGACACCGCAACCGCTGCCGACCGGGAGTCCGCGACCGCGCTGGCGGTGTCGCTGCTGCACTCGCTGACCGGCCGCGTGTTCGGCCTCGCCGAGGTCACCGTCCGGCCCTGTGGAGTGCCCGCGCCCGCGTTCTCCACCTACGGCGGCCAGTACGCCTCCGGCCCGATCACCCGCCCGGGCGTGCTCCTGCTGTCGGCGTGCGGATGCAGCAGTTTCCCGTGCCCGTGTGTGGCCGGATCGCAGATCGCACTGCCCGGACCGGTGCACGACGTGGTGGCCGTCATGATCGACGGGCACACCCTGGCCACGGCGGACTACAAGGTGCGTGACCGGCGCTGGCTGTGCCGGATCGACGGCCACCGCTGGCCGCAGCACCAGCGCATGGACGCCGCAGACGATGCCGAAGGCGCGTTCACCGTCACCTACCGCCGCGGTCTGCTCCCGCCGTCCGAAGGGCAGCTCGCCGCCGGGCTGCTCGCCTGCGACATCCTTTCGGGCATCGGCGGTGGCGCGTGCGCACTCCCGGCGAACGTCACTTCCGTCGCACGGCAAGGCGTCAACATCGAGATCGACCCGGTGGCCTACCTCGACGCCGGACTCACCGGCATCAGCGTCGTCGACCAGTGGATCCGCTCTGTCAACCCGCGCGGACTGCGCTCGACGCCGCGGGTCCTGTCTCCGGACGCTTCCGATCAGGCGGCGAGCTTCACATGAGCACCCCGCACCAGATCGACCTGACCGTGATCGGGTGCTCGGAATACCTGATCGCCGGACAACTACTCACGCTGTTCGCGCAGGCCCTCGAAGACACCCGCGGAGGCGCCGCAGACGTCGCCGTCGTTCATCCCGGCGAGATCGTCCCCGACTACGGGTGCGGCCTGGCGACGGTCCGGATCGTCTCGGCCGAGGTGACTACGGCGACGCAGACCGCGTGCCTGGTCGACGAGCACCGCGTGGTGCTCGAACTGCGGATGGTGCGCTGCTACGCCACGCCAGAGAACAATGCGATGCCCGCGGCGGGCGTCCTCGACTCCGCGGTGCGCGACGTCGTCGACGACGCCCGCGCCATGCGGGCGGCGATCACCGAGTTCCGGGCTCTCACGCAGCTGCGTGCCGCTGCGGGTCCCTGGCGACCCGTCGGCCCGAAGGGTGGCATCCACGGCGGCGTGATGCTGGTGAACGTCGCGACCGAGCTCGGGACGATGACGCCGGACGTCGTGCCGATGCTCCCGGATGATCCGCGAGCCTAAAACCCGGGACACTATCGTGAAGGTAGCCTGTATTTATGTCTGAGGTCACGGTTCAGGTGCAGCAGCCGATGCGCGACTTCGCCGACGGCGAAGTCGTCACCCTGGAGCGCACCGCGTTCGTCGACAAACTGCTCGCCGCCGGCCGCGTCGTACTCGTCGACGACGCCGCTGCCGAACAGGCCGCGTCGGCGCGCGCTGAACTCGGTGTCCCCGACCGCACCGCGCCCCGGGCGGCGTGGGTCGAGTTCCTCAGCCGCCACGGCGTCACCTCCGCGTCCAAGCAGACCCGCGACGACCTGATCGTCGTGTGGGGCGCTCACGACTGCGCCGAGCACGACGACGCCGCAGTGCCACGCTGATGGCCGTCGAAATCCACCGATCGGTCATCGACACGGCCCTGACCCGCGCAGCGTTCATCTGGGCCGACAGCCTCGGCCGCACCGTCGTCGACCGCGCGCAGGCGATCCTCGTCGAACGCGGCCACGTCGGGGACGGCAACCTATTGCGGTCGGTCGATCACACCGTCGTCACCGCCTCAGCCCGCGGAGCCACGGTCGTCGTGGGCTCCTCAGCCGACTACGCCGGGTTCTTCCACACCGGCACCGGCGTTCACGGTCCGTACGGCACACCGATCGTGCCGACCCGGCGGCGATCGGTCACCGGCGGGCCGCCGTACCTGAAATTTGCGCCGCGCGGCAGCAACACCTATCTGTTCCGGCGCTCGGTCAAGGGCATGAAGGCCTCACCGTTCCTGGCCGACGCACTCCGAGACGTCCTCGGGTCCGTCACCCGGACCCGCACCTAGCAGTACCTCATCGAAAGGCAACCAAGATGGCAACCCGCACCACCAGCACCCCGGCGAAGAAGGCCGCGGCCCAGAAGACCCGGACGCCCGAACCCGACCTCGAAGTGGTCGACGACGAGTACGACGTCGACGAGGAGTTCGACACCGGCATCGTCGACGAGTACGACGACCTGGCCGACGTCCCCGAGGCGCTGCAGTTCACTGCCACCGTCGACGACGACAGCGTCGACGACGAAGCCGGGCCGCTCGACATCACCATCGACGGCATCAAGTTCACGCTGATCCCGCCGTCCCAGACGGCGCTGTCGCTGCGGTACGCCGAGTACAACGCCGCCGAGACCACGATGGATCAGGCGCTGGCGCTGCTGGGCATCATCTCCACCGCGATGGACCGCGCCGGCTACGTGTATTTGCGGCAGAACCTGCTTGCGCCGCGGCAGAGCGGCCGACGCTTCAACGAGAACCTGTTGGCCGACCTGGTCAACACCATCCTCGAACGCTGGGCCGGTGGGGAAGAGATCCAGCGCGACCAGGACAAGCCGGTCCGTCCTGCGCGTCCCGACGCGAACCGCGCGCAGCGGCGGGGCACCAAGAAGCGCCGGTAGGTGCTCGGGCCGCCGTGGGAGCCCGCGCCGTCGGCCTGGTCGCTGCACGGTCGACGCCTGGCCACCGCACCGCCGGACACCGTCCGGTTCACGCGGGCACTGCAGATCGCCGAACGCCGGCCGATCTTGGGCGCGGTCAACGTCTGCCTGGAAGTGACCGCTCTACAGGATCGGGTCGACCTGATGGGACTGCTTCTGGACCCGGCGCGGCCTCCGGTCTCCCGCAGGCAGATCGACCGGATCGCCGACGACCTGTGCCTGCACGTGACCGGATGGCAGCGCTGGATCCTGGAACGGCTGTGGCGGAACACCTTCGAGGCGTGGCCGCTGGTGGGCGGCCGCCTCCTCGCCGACGGTGTCGACGTCGCAGCGATGCCGGTCGCGGCGGCGTCGGCGGCAGTGTTCGCGACGTGGCGGCACCGGTTCGAGCACGACGGCGACGCCTGGCGCAAGTGGTCCGACGCGCTGGTGCGTGAACCGCCACGCAAGATCCGGCGCGACATCGAGGAGTCGGCGGCAGGGCAGGCCGAAGCCGACTTCGCGGCCGCACAGGCGCTGATGCAGGACGCGGCCGACGCCGCGCAACCTGCCGCGGGTGACTCCCTGATCCACATGGGGGAGTCCGATACGCTGGGGGAAACGTAAGTCGCTGCTGGCCGTGGGCCGGGCCTTGGTGAAGGTCGGTCAGCAGCGTGACGGCTCCGTGGGCAGATGCTCGGGTCGAGGCACACCTCGACTGGGGTGACATCGACACCGAACTCCGCACCCGTCTGGAGCGTTCGGTCGCGGTGGCCTCGCGGCAGTGCCAGGTCCACTTCTCTCGCCTCGCCCAGCACGCCGCCCGGCAGGCCAAGCAGATCTCCCGCAGCTTCGAGACCGAGTTCCGGCAGGTCACCAAGGCGTCGCAGCAGCTGGCGACGAAGGTGCGTGCCGACCTGGCCGCGGCGGGCGGCACGATCAAGGTCGACCTCGATGATGCGCAGGCGCGCACCAAGCTCACCGCACTGCACGCACGCGTGCAGGACCTGACCGGCCAGACTCTCAACCTGCGCCTGGACGTCGACACCGCTGCCGCGATGGCCCGGGTCCGGGCCGGTCACGCTCAGATGCAGGCGTTTCTGACGGCGAACCCGCTGCGCGTCGGCGTCGACCTCTCCGGTGTCGCCGAGGCGAACACGGTGCTGAGCCAGCTGGTCCGGGACCGGACTGCCCGCATCGACGTCGACCTGCAGGGGGCGGCGGCCGCCGAAGCGCGCCTGGCGCTCCTCGCCCAGACCCGCACCTCCACGGTGAACGTCGACGTCGACCGCCGTGCGTCGGGCGTCCTGGGTCGCATCGGCTCATCCCTGACCGGGCTGGGTCGCTCGGCATTGTCGGCGGGCGCTTCGGTGCTCAAGTTCGGTGCGCTGGCCGGTACCGCAGTCGTGGCCGCAGGATCGTTGGTGCCCGTCGTCGCGGCGCTGGGTTCGGCGCTGGCGGCAGTCGGCGGCGCGGCCGGCGTCGTCGCCGTGGGTGGACTGTTCGCCGCCGTCGCCGGTGCCGCCGCACTCAAGACCGCGTTCTCCGGTCTCGACGACGTCATGAAGAACATGTTCGACCCAGAGAAGGCCGAAGACTTCGAGAAGGCGATGGCGAAGCTGACGCCGTCGGCGCAGTCGACGATGCGCGCCGTGCAGGGGCTGGGCAAGGCGTACTCGGAGATCGTGAAGAAGCCTGTCCAGGAGGCGATGTTCGCGGGCCTGGCTCCCAAGATCGCGCAGCTGGGCCGCCTGCTGCCATCCGTGCGCGACAGCCTCGTCGACGTCGCGCAGGGCTTCAACGACGGCGCCGTTGGCGCCCTGCGGATGATCAACTCGGCGCGCGGCATGGCGATGATGAAGTCGCTGCTAGGCGACGCCGGCCGAATGGGCTCGAACTTCGGTGCCGCGATCACCTCGGCAGTGCCCGGATTCCTCGCGCTCGGATCCGCGGCGACGCGCGTGCTGGCCCCGATGACCGACGGCATCGGAGGTATGGCGAGCAAGTGGTCCGAGACCATGATGCGGATGCAGCAGACTGGCGAGCTGCAGGCCAAGATGCAGTCCCTGATGAACACCGCCAAGCAGGTCGGGCAGGTTCTGGGGCAGGTCGGATCGGCGATCGCAGGTGTGTTCCGGGCGGCCTCTGCAGCAGGCAACGGGAACCCGCTGGGTGGACTGCTCGCGTCGGTGACGTCGATCTCGGAATGGATCAACGGCCCCGGGCAGGCGGCACTCACCTCGTTCTTCCAGTCGACGACGGCGGCGATGGGCGCGGTCCTGCCGGTCCTGCTGCAGGTGGCCGGAATCATCGGCGGGCAGGTGGCCCCGATGATCGCCCAGCTCGCCGTGCAACTGGGTCCGGTCCTGCAGACTGTCGTGTCAGGGCTCGGGCTGGCCGTGGCCGCGCTCGAGCCTGCAATTGCACCGCTCGGCGACGCTCTGAGCGCGATCGGCAATGCGCTGGCGCCGGTCCTGCCGATCGTCGGGCAACTGCTCGCACAGTTCGTCCAGCTGGCGGGCCCGATCATCGGCGCTCTCGCTTCGGCGCTCGGGCCGATTCTGCAAGCCCTCGGTGGGGCGCTTACATCGGCGCTGCAGGCGCTCATGCCCGCGATCGCACCGATCCAACAGGTGTTCGCCGCCTTGTCGCCGGTCCTGGCGCAGGTGGCGACTCTGCTCGGGCAGGTCCTGTCGCAGGCGATCACCGCGCTGATGCCGATCGTCACTGCTATCGGGCAGGCGTTCGCTGCGGTTCTGCCCGCCATCGAGCCGCTGCTCGACGTCCTCGGCGGCGTGCTGATGCAGATCCTGCAGGCGATCGCCCCGGTCATCGAGCAGCTCGCCGGCGCGTGGGGCGAGATGGCAGGCGTCGTCGGCGGCGCCCTCGCTCAGGCGATGCAGGCCATCGCACCGGCATTCCAATCCCTGACGCCGATCATCTCGCAGGTCGGCGAGATTCTGGGTCAGCTCGCCGGCACCTACATCGACGCCGTCGTCCAGGTCATCAACATGCTCGCGCCGATGCTCCCGCAGATCGCCGACGCGTTCATGCAGATCCTCACCGCAGTCATGCCGCTGGTCCCGGTCCTGCTGCAGTTGGCGACGTCGATCCTGCAGCCGATCATCCAGCTCATTCCCACGCTCGTCCAGGTGATCGTGGCCCTGCTGCCGATCATCGTGCAGCTCGCAGGCCTGTTCGCGGCGCTGATTACCAACGCGATGCCGTTGATCAGCTTCCTGGCGCAGGTCATCGGGTTCTTCGCGCAGTTGCTGGGGACGATCATCAACTTCGCCGCGACGGCCCTGGCCACGATCATCGGGTGGGTCGCGAACATCATCGCGGCGTTCGTCGGGATGGTCACCTCGGTCGTCTCGACGGTCGGTGGTTGGGTGACGTCGATCGTCGGGTTCTTCGGAGACCTGATCTCCCAGGGGTTGGCGAAGGCGCAGGAACTGTGGAGCGCGGTGTCCACGGCGTTCTCCGAAGGCGTCGGGAAAGCCGTCGACTTCGTCAAGGAACTGCCTGGGAAGATCACCTCCGCACTCTCCGGTGCCGGGCAGTGGCTCGTCGACGTCGGCAAGCAGGCCATCGAAGGGCTCATCAGCGGGCTCAAGTCGATGCTCGGCAGCATCGGCAGCGCAATCGTCAGCCTGTTCCCGGGCCCCATCCAAGGCGCTGTGCGAGGCGCGCTCGGCCTGGCGTTGGGCGGCGTGATTCCCGGGTTGGCCAGCGGCGGGCTTCTCGGGCTGCTCGGCGGCGGTGAGGTCACCGGCGCGAGCACCACCATCGCGCCGGGAGGGTTCATCGTCAACGCAGCGGCGACGCGCCGCAATCGCGCACTGCTCAACCGGCTCTCGCCGAAGGGCCGAGTCCTGTCCGGTCCCGGCACCGGAACATCGGACTCGATCACCGGCACCTTCCGGGGCCGTGCCCTCGCGCGGGTGTCGCGCGGCGAGTTCTACGTGCCGCCGGACGAGGCGGCGGGCATCATGCCGCTGCTGATGGCGGTCAATGCAGGTCGTCGACTCGCACAGTTCCTCGCCGCCGGTGGTGGACTCCCCGCGTTCGCGCCGGGCGGCATGCTGCCGCGTGACCTGCTGGCCGCGGCCCGGGACGCGGTCAACTCCGGCTACGTGTGGGGCGGCTGGGGCAACGGCTGGAACACTGACTGCTCCGGCCTCACGTCGTCGCTGGCGAACATGGCCTCGGGTAAGGCATCGGGTCCGGGTACGGGGGAGCGTACCGCCACCGGCGGCATGTCCGGGTTCCTGCAAGCTCGCGGCTTCATGCCGGGCATGGGCCCGGACGGGAGTCTGCGCGTCGGCTGGTCCGACACGCACGCCAACGCGCAGCTGCCGACCGGGGAGAACATCGAGCACACCGGTCCGCAAGGTTCGCCGGCATCACTCGGCGCCAATGCCAAGGGCCCCGACAGCATGCCGAACCAGATGCACCTGCCGATGGGCGGAGACACCTCCTCCGGTGCGCTCGGCACGAACAACGGCACCGGCGGGACCGGTGGGACGCCGTCGACGTCGAGCAGTGGAAGCACCAGCTACGGCAATGCAGGCGGGTCGTCGTCGGTGTCGTCGGTCAGCGCCGCGAAGTCGGCCGGTCTCACCCCGGTGTGGGTGGAGAACTGGCCGTCGAACCTCGGGGCGGCGGCGTCGGTGCCTACCGGCAACTACACTTCCAGCGTCAACAACGGTGCGCCGACCGGTGTGCCGTCGGGGTCTGCGAAGGATCTGAAGAAGGGTGCTTCGAAGCAGGACATGGTTGCCGAG
>JASGFV010000015.1:0-31628 GCA_047605365.1 Gordonia sp. (in: high G+C Gram-positive bacteria) | reverse complement strand
TCGACGGTCAGCGACGTCGGGACGCCGTCGGCGACGACGCCGACCAGCACGCCCAGCTTGCGGGCCAGCTCCAGCCAAGGGGCGACCTCGTCGTCGACCGGGCCGCCGGTCACGTTGACCGCGTCCGGCACGAACTCGCCGGCCAGGGCCAGCTTCACGCTCTTGGCGACGTCGGTGCCGGCGCGGTCCTGCGCCTCGGCGGTCGACGCACCCAGGTGCGGGGTCGCCACGACCTGGTCGAGCTCGAACAGCGGCGAGTCGGTGCACGGCTCGGTGCTGAACACGTCGAGGCCGGCTCCGCGGACCTGGCCGCTGCGGATCGCGTCAGCCAGCGCGGCCTCGTCGATCAGACCGCCGCGGGCGGCATTGACGATGATGACGCCCTTCTTGGTGCGGGCCAGCTGCTCGGCACCGATCAGGCCGGCGGTCTCCGGAGTCTTCGGCAGGTGCACGGTGATGAAGTCGGCGCGCTCGAGCAGCTCGTCGAGGCTCACCAGCTCGATGCCCAGCTGGGCGGCGCGAGCGGCCGAGACGTAGGGGTCGTAGGCGATGATCTTGGTCTCGAAGGCTGCCAGGCGCGCGGCGGCCAGCTGGCCGATGCGACCCAGGCCCACGACGCCGACGGTCTTGTCGAACAGCTCGACGCCGGAGAACGACGACCGCTTCCAGGTGTGGTCCTTGAGTGTGACGTCGGCGGCGGGCACCTGACGGGCCACCGACATCAGCAGTGCGACGGCGTGCTCGGCGGCCGAGTGGATGTTGGAGGTCGGTGCGTTGACGACCATGACGCCGCGCTCGGTGGCGGCCGGCACGTCGACGTTGTCCAGGCCGACGCCTGCGCGGGCGATGATCTTGAGCTTGCGTCCGGCGTCGAGCACCTCGGCGTCGACGGTGGTGGCCGAACGGACCAGGATCGCGTCGGCGTCGACGACGGCCTCGAGCAGCTTGGGACGGTCCGGACCGTCGACCCAGCGGACCTCGACGTCGCTGCCGAGGGCCTCGACGGTGGACGGAGCGAGCTTGTCGGCGATCAGAACGACTGGGCGGCCGGGTGCGGTCACAGTGGTGTCTCCAAAGTTCTTTCGGGTGATGCGGTCGTGGCGGTGCTGCCGACCCCGGAATCCACCTGCCTGCGCGGGTGTCGACTGCGGCGTCGATCACCGATCATGGTAGAACGGCTCCCCCGCGAAGACTCACCGGCCCACCTGCGAGTGTGGTGTCCGACACCTGCCGTCCGGTACATTCAATCCCGTCGTGTCGGTTGGGTCACGGTTGGCGAACTGTGCCGGAATACCCTGGGACGGTCTGGGCCGGACGACTACAGTGAGCACGACTCCGCCCTAGCAGGGTCCGGAGAACACAGAGTTGAGCGGAGTTTTTATGAAGAAGCTGGCAGTGCTGTTCACGGTCGTCGTGGCCGCGATCCTGTCGCTCGTCGGTCTCAGTGGAAGCCCCGCTGACGCCGCCCCCAAGGTCGCCGTCGGCGGCGGAACCGGAATCCTGGTTCTCAAGGGCGGCAATTCTGCCGCCGCCTGCACCGTGACCACTGTCGGCCGCCCGACATCGGGCAGGTTCAAGGGCGAGCTCATCGGCATCACCGCCGGTCACTGCGGCACGCCCGGCCAGATCGTGCTAGCCGAGCGGGCGCAGAACCGCGGACCGATCGGCAAGATCGCCTACAGCGCCTCCGACCTCGACATCGCGATCATCCGCTTCAACAGCAATGTCCGCCCGGTGCGGACCGTACGCGGCGTGACGATCAAGCGGATCAGCACCGCGCCGGTCAGCTTCCCGACCGTCGTCTGCAAGGACGGCCGTACCACCGGTCACACCTGCGGCATCACCTGGTTCTCCGACGGCTACAGCCATTTCAGCCAGATGTGCGTCATCGAAGGCGACTCGGGCAGCCCGGTCGTCGTCGGCGACACCCTGGTCGGCATGGTCAACGCCTACTACTTCGTCTCGTGCGTCGGTCCGGAGACCGGCACCAACATGGGCCCGATCCTCAAGCGCCTGAACTCGCTCGGATTCGGCGGCTTCAAGCCGGCCTAGCCCGCCCGCAGCACCCCTAGTTCGCCGAAGAGGGCGGTCCGGATTCCGGACCGCCCTCTTCGCTGTCTACGGCTACGCGTGCTCCCCGGCTGTCAGTCGCTCAGGCTCGCGAGGAGTTCGTCGAGCACGGTCTGCAACGACGGCTGGGAAGCGGTGAACCACTGCTCGCGAATGCGTTCGTTGGCGCCGCCCGGAGTCTCGTGCTCGGCGCGGAGAGCGTCGAACGGCGTGTCGTTCTCGTCCAGCGCACGGCCCGCCCCGCCGAACAGGCTGCGCAGGAAACGGTCGGCGTCGCCGGCCGGAACACCCTGCTCGGCGGCCCACGAAGCGATCGACGCCAGGTAGGCGTAGTACGAGCTCATCGTCGCCGACAGCACGCCGAAGGCGGTGAACGCCGCTTCGCCGTCGACGGCGAGGGCGCCGCCGAGCGGACCGAAGAGCTCCTCGATCCGGGGATCCGGCGGATAGACGACGGTCACGCAGTCACGTCGTCGCACCTCCTGCAACGGCATCGCCCGCACGATCGTCACCGCGCGCGAGTGCTCCGGGAGCATGGCCCGCAACTGTTCGAGCCCGACGGAGATCATCACATCCACGATGATCTGGTCCGCACGGAACGCCAGATCGGCGACGACGCCCGGGCAGTGCTCGGTCCGCAGCGCCAGGAAGACGATGTCGGAGGCGTCGACGACCGCGTCGTTGTCGGCGCACACCCGGACCGTCGGGAATCGTTCGGCGAGTTCGGCCGACACCGAAGCGCTGCGCGGCGCCAGCAGGATCTCCGGCGGGGCGTCGCCGGTGCACAGCCCTTCGACGATCGCGCGAGCAATGCTTCCGACACCGATGAATCCGATTCGCATGCCGACGATTGTCCCCGACCTCGTCGAGGTCGGAGCATCGAACGTCTAGACGCCGACTTCTGACTCGGCGTCGCGCGTCACACCGCCCGGCCCGATTCCGCAGCCGTCCGGGTCCCGGCGCACGACACTGACTCGCATGAACCTCTCCGTGTCGCCCCGTCGACTATCACACCGCCGGCGAGCCGTTCCGGAACGTCGCCGACGTCCCCGCCGTCGCGGGCGAGACCGTCGCGGCCAAACGGGTCACCGCGATCGACGACGCGCAGATCGACGGCCTGCGCAGACTCCTGTGCTTCGAGCCGCGCGGCCACGCCGACATGTACGGCGGCTTCCTGGTCCCGCCGGACGACGACGGCGCGCACCTCGGCGTGCTGTTCTGGCACAAGGACGGCTTCTCCACGGCCTGCGGGCACGGCACCATCGCGCTCGGCGCCTGGGCGGTCGCGACGGGACTGGTCGACGCGGAGCCCAGCGGGGTGACCGACGTGCGGATCGACGTGCCGTCGGGCCGGGTGACCGCCCGCGTCCGCTCGGACGCACGGCGCGTGCACGACGTCGAGTTCGTCAACGTGCCCAGCTACCTGATGCACCGCGACGTCCACGTCGAGACCTCGCGCGGCGTGGTGCAGGCCGACGTCACGTTCGGCGGCGCGATCTACGCGCAGGTCGACGCCCGCAGCGTCGGGCTCGACGTGACGCCGGAGCACCTGACCGAACTGATCGCGCTGGGCCGCGAGGTGAAGGCCGCCCTGTCCGGCACCGAACTGGCCCGGCATCCCTCCGACGACCGGCTGAGCGGGATCTACGGCACCATCTTCTTCACCGACGACGGCGTCGACGACGCCGGGAATCCGTGTCAGCGCAACGTCACGATCTTCGCCGACGGCCAGGTGGACCGCTCGCCCTGCGGCTCCGGCACCAGCGCGCGGGTCGCCACGCTCGCCGCCCGCGGGGTGCTCGACGACGCGCACGAACTGATCCACTCGTCGATCGTGGGCTCCGTCTTCCGCGCCCGGGTCGCCGGCCGGGAGGTGGTCGACGACCACGACGCCGTGGTGCCCGCCGTCGTCGGCACGGCGTATCGCACCGGCGAGCACGTCTTCACCGTCGATCCCGACGACGATCTCGTGCCCGGGTTCGTGCTGCGCTGACCGTCAACGCGCCCTGAGCGCCCACACGCTCCCTGAGCCTGTCGAAGGGCCGCCGACGAGTCCCGGACGAGAAGCGACTCGGTGAACCGCGAGACGCACCGCTACTGCCCCACCCCCAGATCAGCGAACACGCTGAGAGCGCCGTCGCGGCTGAGCTGCTCATGTTCGCGCGAGTTTCGGAACGAACGCAGACACCCGTAGCACGACGTTTCGCTACCGCAATCGCAGTCGTTGACGCGAGCGAACGCTGCGGCCAGAACGACGTCGAGGTTGTCGACGATCTGTTTGACTGCACCAGCGCCGGCGGGCACCGTGTCGAACAGAACGATGCTGCGCGCGCCGTCCGCGGCCCACGACAGGGTCCCTCCGATGTCGTCCGCGCTGATCTCCAGTGCCTCGGAAGCGCCCTCGAGCAGCGCGTACAGCGCGGAGAGCCATTCCCCTTCGGCGTCCCGGCTGTAGATCACGCCGTCGAGGGTGATCTCGGCGACGTCGGTCTCGTAGCGGTGCACCAGCGACCGCAGTCGGAGATAGCCGCCACACGGATGCCCGCTGACCGGATGCTTGTGCTCTTTCGGGGCCTTGTCCTGTGCCGACATCGCCCAGCCGCAGCGCTCGCACAGGTGAAATCCCGGGCCGCCGCCGTCTGAAATGACCATCATGCGAGCGCGGGTGCCGGCGCTCGCAGAGATCGTCGGCTCGCCCACAACCGGCCAACCGACCGGTGCGCCTACGTCGCCAAGGGTCTCGACGTGGCTCGTCCCGCCCCAGCGGCGCTCCGGCGGGTCGGGTCGAACGTCCTTAACAACCTGCTCGGCCACGAAGCCGAACTCCGGGAACACCGCCTCGCGAACTCGTCCGAGGTCGGCATGGCAACGCCCGCACACGTCCGAATCACAGACCGTCTGGTCGGCCTCCAGGTTTCCGCACTCTCGGCATACGCGATACGGGATCGACACGAGTTCGCGCTTGGGAAGCTTGTGGAGGCCACGGGAAGTGATCAGCTTGCCGCCCGCCACCACCTGGTTTCCGGGTGCATAGTCGTACACGGCCTGCGCTAGATCACGGCTGAGCTCGAGGTCTCGAGCAATGTCGCCCTCGCAGTGCAGGGTCCGCAGGTCGACGGTGTCGACCGGGAATCCATACTTCGGCAGCACGTTCTTGTTGGCCAGATACCCGATCAGCTGGCGCTTCATAATCGTGGTCAACGTCCTCTGCAGACGTCCGCCCAGGGAGAGTTTGCCCTCGTCAACCGCCTCTTTGATGAGCTTCTCGCACACATTGATGTCATTACGAATGTCGTCACGAGCCTTGCCGAGCAACTCGTCGAGTGTGTCCACCCACGATCCGTCGTCGACGCCGAGAAGTGGCCGCAACTCGGGTGGCAGAATTCCGTCGACAGCCTGAACGACGTCTGCCGGCACAGGACGGAGGAACCCGGCGACCTCAGTCGACGGAGCATCTTCACCGGCTTCCCCCGGCGAGAAGAAGTCGCCCGCATATGCCCACGTCAGACCGTCAGCGTCCGACTTGTGACGGAAGAACGCGGCCAGGGCCACCGAGTGAATGTGCCTTTGTGCAATCCGTTCGTTGTCGATCGGGATCCACGGAATTCTCATCTCACCGGCAATCATCGACTCCGGGTTCTGATACTTCGACAGGTCGTGCGAATTGCGTCGCGCGTACGTGACGACGAAGGCCGCGGACGCCGCACGGCGGCCCGCGCGGCCGGCCCGTTGCACGTAGTTCGCCGTCTTCGGCGGCATGTTCCGCAACATCACAGACTGCAGATCGCCGACGTCGACGCCGAGTTCGAAGGTCGTCGAGCACGACAGAATGTTGACGCATCCGTCGACGAAGTCCTGCTGGATCTCCGCCGCCTTGGTCGACCGCCACTGCGCGGTGTGCTCCATCGCCGACATCGGCGCCGGCATCATGGTCCGGTACAGGTGCCTGTAGTGATGCTGGTCGGCGTCGACCCGCGGTACCTCGTAGGCCTCGAGCTTCCCGTCGCACGCCCCTTCCGGGCACACTCCGCGAATGTTGTGCACCGACAGGCGACGGCACGACGTACACCGGAACCACGACGCATCGACTCCCGCTACGAGGCTCAAGTGCTCGTAGCTCACCTGGTAGACGTCGCCGTCGCGCTTGTCTGCGGCAAGCTTGAGGTAGTTGTTCTCCTTCAGCCACTTCCAGCATCCACGCGCGTACTTGGCGGGGTCCATGTCCGATCCGGCGGCGTCGAGCACCTTGGTCACCAGTTGCATGCGCTTATTGGTGGAACCGCCGCTGCCCGACGGCAACCAGCTCAGGATTCGTGCCTTCTGATTCGAACCGTGCTCGCGGACTCGCACTGTCACATTCCGCGGCTCGAACATCTCGTCACGAATGTCGACATCATCGAGCACCGTCATCGCACCTTGCAGCCGAAGACTCTTGACGAGCTCGGCGAGGAGCGCCCACACCTCCTCGGTGTCCAGGCCGACCGACGTGAATCCGGACGGCAGTGGGGCTCTGCGCAGGCGGCGCAACTCCACCGCCAGAAGTCCTACGCCCTCCAGACTCTGGCGCTGATCCACTGCCATCAGTTCGGCCATGACCCAGCGGTTCACCTCCCTCAGCTTCGAGACGCGCGTCGCCAATTCGGGGAAGTACTCCGCGTTCTGCGCCTGCTTCATCGCGCCCGCGGCCAGGTCTTCGGCGCCGACGGCCTCCTCGCCCCGACGCGAGAAGGCGTCCAACGCCTGAGTGACGTATCGACGCTGGAGCAGTCGGCCGTAGGTCCGATCCATATACGGCGCGGCAAATGCCGCGGCTTGTCGCGAGTCAGAGAACATCAGCAGTTTCCGGCCGTCACCGGTCACCTTGCGACTGTCCTCATCCTCGGCCACCTCGCCAGGCGGCAACTGCTGATAGAGGGACGTGGACACCACAGCCGGCGCCGCGTTGACGTCAGTGCGGAGCCGCCGGATCACCTGTTTCGCCCGGGCCCCGCACTGGGTGCAGGTGTCCATCTTCCTCGTCTTGTGCGGGTGCTCCTGGACAACGAGCGACGGCCCGCCGACGCAAGAATCGTTCGAACACGATCCGTCGCCCAGTGCACCACAGCCACCGCACAGAGTGCGCTTCCTGGTTCCTGGCCGCTCATCGTCGGCGAACGCTTCTTCGTCCTCGTCGACGACGTCGCCAGCCTCGGTCTCAGTGAGAACGAGCCAGCGCACCGACTCCTCGTTGTTCGCAGGTTTGAAGAACTCACGGCCGTCGATCTTCGCTGGGGTGCCGGCCAGGTGAACAGCGCCGCAACGCTGGCATGTGCCGAACTCGAACACAGCCCGGCCGCTGTCCGGATCGATCTCGTGCCGCCCGAGCAGTACGTGCGGTGAGTCGTCGCCGAAGGAGGCGAATGCGCCCTCGGTCGCGCGCACGAACATGTGGTATCTCGCCGACAAGACGGGGTTCTCAGCCGCGTCGAGCGACTCCGAGCCGATCGTCACGAGCGCGTCGAGGAGTTGTGCGGCGTCGTGCCTGCCGGGGAAGATCCGCGACCGCAGCTCAGTCACGCTCACAGGTCCGTCGGCGAGCGCTCCGCGCAGTGCCACGATGTGCTTCTCGTGATGAAGGCGATCCGCATCGACGTCGGTGAGGCGAAGGATCTCGTCGGGAGTCAGTTCCCAGGACGCCGAGTCAGGATGTTTCAGCCGCGTCGCCGTGACGACGTCCTGCCGCGATTCGTCACCGTCCACCCAC
Organism: Gordonia sp. (in: high G+C Gram-positive bacteria); assembly: GCA_047605365.1. GTDB lineage: Bacteria > Actinomycetota > Actinomycetes > Mycobacteriales > Mycobacteriaceae > Gordonia. The sequence goes on along the minus strand of JASGFV010000015.1, from coordinate 23,815 downwards.
TCGAACGGCGCGTCGAAGAGGTTCGCGGCGAAGGCTGCGGCTTCGGCCCCCGACGTCTCCGCCGACTTGCCGGTCAAAGACGCCGACGTCGCGATGTACTGCAACCGCTGGGAATGAGCGACTCGCTCGCGCAGTCGCCGCAGCAGCAGCGCTACTTCGGCCCCCTGCGCACCGTCATAGACATGCGCCTCGTCGAGCGCGACAAACTGCCAGTGGTCGCCGTGCTCGCCGCCGAACAGGTCCATGTCGGCGGGCCGCAGCAGGAGGTATTCGAGCATTGCGTAGTTGGTCAGAAGGATGTGCGGCGGCTTCCGGCGCATCTCCTCGCGTGAGAGCAATTCGTTCGGCATGCGCTTTACCCCGGGATGCGCCGCCGCGAAGTCGGCGGCGGCCTGTTGCTCGCTCTCCTTGGTCTCGCCGGTGTAGCGCCCAAAGGTGATGTCCGGCCGCTCAGCGAGCAGAAACCGCAGTCGCTTCAACTGGTCGTTCGCCAGAGCGTTCATCGGATACAGCAGAAGCGCCCGTACTCCCGGGCCCAGCGTGCCCAACGCCCGCTCCGCGACAAGAGAGTTGAGAATCGGCACGAGGAAGCTCTCGGTCTTGCCTGATCCGGTACCCGTACTCACGACGAGGTTGCGTCCGGCGGTCACCTTCCGAATCGCTTGCTCCTGGTGCGCATAGAACGGCCGGTCCTTCGGGTACCCGCGGCCCAGGCTGGTGAAGTCGGGATGGAGAACCCCATCGGCGATGAGGTCCATCACCGACTTGCTGCTTTCGTACGGCGGCGTCAGCTCCAGCAACGGTCCTTTGGTCAGCAGATCCGACGAGTCGACGGAGTCGTCGAAAGCCGCTGCAAGTTCCGGAATGCGCGGCGCGATGAGGGTCTTCAGGTAGCGCTTGTAGTCGCTTTCGATCCCGCGGCCGGTGAGCAGCGGGTCCAAACGGTCGGTCATCGAGCATCTCCAATCAGGTCGCCGTACTTGGCGAATGAGACAGCGGCCTCGGCAATGAGCAGGTCGGTGGCGACCAGGCCTGGGAACATCGTCGCCATCGCCTTCCAGGCGTGGCGGATCTGTGCGGTGATCAGTTGGTCCATCATTCGGTGAGCGGCCAATCGAGCGGCGACAGCGAGCGTCAACGAGATCATCGGGAGAGTCGCCCATGGATACTCGCCGGTGTCGACGGACTCCAGCGCCTCGTTCCGCGCGAGGATCAGATCAGCAACCGAGGGGTGCTTCCACTTGATCTTCTTGTAGAGGGGACCGACATTCAGGACTTCCCGTTCTGGCGTTCGCGACCACTTGCCGCGCTTGCCGAAGTCGTCGAGCAACACCTTCACGCGCGTGTCCGGCTCGAGCATCCCGGCGGGCACCAGCCGACTCGCCTCAACCACCTGATCGAGCTGAGCGGGCGTCATCTTGTCGTACATCGGCACGTACTGGTCGAACGTGCCGGTCCGGGGATCCGCCAGTTTGCCGACCCGCAACAGGTCGATGAGCGGGCTTCCACCCTGTTTCTCCAGATAGGCCATGGTCTCGGCCCGCTCCTCTGGGACTTCGTCTGCGCGTTCGCGCAGCGACGGAAGGTCTGCGATCTCGACGAGAGAACCGACCCACGGATTGAGATGCAGCGGGTTGAGGGTGAAGGCGGCGGCGAACGACTTCTCGACAAGGCCCGTCTCCACGAGCATCGACACTCGTTCAGCTTCGTCGAGGCTGCTGCTTCCCAGGGCTTCGAGCGCAGCACGCGGATCGCGCCCGAGGAGCTTCAGTAGGCCGGAACGGAGCTGATACTGATTTCCGGTGCCGTGCGGCAGGATTTTCAGCGCAGCCCACACCTCGACCCTCGCGGAGTCGATCGAAGGCAACGCTCCGTTACCCGCCAGATACGCCGCGAGCCCGTCGAGCACCGCATCCTCGTCCCGAACCCACCCGTGCTGATCAGCAACGACAGAGGCTGGCCCGGGCCGTGTCGGCTCGGTAGGGGTTGAGAAGATGTCGTCTGAGAAGACGTCGACGATCACTCCGCCGGCATCGACCAGTTCTGCGGGCAGACCCGCGGCGCCATCGCGAATGTCGACCTTTCGCACCGGCGTCCACGGCGCAGTCATCGACCACACCCACGCCGCGGGATCCTCGATGTCGGCAAGCTCCTCGAACACGAGCCGGCCGTCGACGATCGATACCGCCTCGACGCGTTTGACGGCACTGACATGGCAGACGGTGACCGAGAACTGCTTCCCGGCATCGTCGGTCACGACCGCCGTGACTGTGCCCTCCCCCAGGTTCGTGAGGGTATCGACAAACTGCTCCGAGCTGACCGAGAACACGTCCGCGGACTTCTGCTTCGCGACCTGCGCCCACGTCAGCTCACCATCAGCGGCGTGCAACCGGAACTCTGTACGCGCAGCGTTCGGCACGCGAACCGCGACGACGCGGCGCTCTTCGAAATCCTTGATAGTCAGCGCAGCCGGCGTCACCCGCCAGTCGGCGGGCCGACCGACCCGGTCGACGCGCAACTCTGCGCACGGTGGCCGGACGATCGCGGCGAAGGTCCGCTCGCCATCGGAAAGACGAATCTGTTTGCCACGCTCCTGCGCGCCGAGCTGAATGAACCCGGGGCTCGCGGTCAGGCCCGTGTCGGTGACCAGGGCCACTACGCAGTCGGTCAGGCCGCCCGAGTCGGGCACCCGAAGATCGCCGTAATCGACCTCGAGTCCCTCCGCCAGGAAAAGTGTGTTGTCAGTCCGCTCGGCACCGCGCTGGACGCGAACCTGATAGTCGCCGAGCAGCGGCGCCGCGATCCCGTCGAATGGATCGATCCAGGTGGTCTCGTCTACGTCAGCGTCCCAATCACATTCGGTCCACTCCACCGCCCCCACACGCCTCGTCGAGACCTTCCAGACGACGGGATCAGAACCTGCAGATGCAGGAAACTCGACCGTAGGCCGACTGCTGTAGACGGTTCGGCCGGTGACCGTACGGATCCCGGCCACCGCGCCCTCCAGAATGAACTCGGCCGAACCGTGCGGCGTGGTGTGGACCACCCGCTTCTTGGACCCGGCACGGCAGATGTACAGACCGTCGTGGTCCAGGAGATCCAACGTATGGAATCGCCACCCCCGCCACCCGATCGGGCTGAACGTGGCCTCGCACGAATTGATCTCCCGATCGGTCTCCGAGTCGAGGATCGTCGCATCGTTCGGAATCAACGCCAGGACCTTGCCGCGCGGCAAGGTTCCTTGGGGCTTGATCCACCGCCCGTCTTCCGCGAACAGCACGAACGGGTCCTCCGAGGTGAACACATCGAACCGATGTCGAATATCCGATGGTTCGTGTGCAACCCCGATCTCCGGTGCAACCTCGGTCACCGGTGCCGGGGTCGGGGGATGCTGTCCGTCTTGCACGCCCCAGCCGCGCTGCGAAACTACGTCCACCGTCGCCTTCGCGACGCTGACCTGCCACGGCACATGAGGCTCGTCGTGCGGATACGGCAGGTCGACGACGATCTGGTTGTCTTCCACCGAGTAGCGCAGCTTCGGCGGCCTCGCCACAGCGGCGGCCGACCCGGCGCCTCCATCCGACAGGAACGGGCGGTCGGCGAGTCTGTCGAGCACCTGGCGAAGCACCAAGTCCGGCACGCCCGTCGTGGCAGTGTCGAGCGGCAGTTGTCGCCACTCGTCCGGGTGCTCGAGGGTGAACCGCGCGACGTCGATGATCCGGTCGATCACGTTCACCGCAAGTGTCTCCCCATGCGCGATGAACGCCTGAACCGGGATGTCGAGGCTGTTCAGCCGATGCTCTACCTTCGCGTCGGTCAGCCACTCGATGAACGACACGGCTTCGAGATCGTGCCCGGCCCGCGCGTAATCCTCCAGCGTCGAGAGCAGGCCCTCCACCGATTGGACCGGAATTCCAGCGTGAGTCGCGAGGGCCATGACGTATTGGTGCTTCTCGATCAAGTCCGAGACTGGATCCAGTCCGCACCTCTGCAGAAGATCTTCCAGTGAGTGGCGGAGGACGATCTCCATGTCGGCGTCGCGGTCGGTGCCGACGGCGTCCCAGAAGGTCTCCCAGTAGTCCCGGTACGACGTGATCGCGTGGCCGACCAGCGCAACGAGCGTCAGAGAAGGGAATCGTTTCACGGCGCGCTCAGCATCGATCGAGCCGGCGACCACTGCGCTGAACAGTGCTGTCGCCTCGTCGACAGCGGCCTGCCCAGGGTTGAGTTCGATGACAAACCGCACCCGCGCCAACGCCTTGCGCAGCTCGAGTTCCAGACGCGTTGCTTCGTCACGCAGAGATTCGGTCATGAGGCTCCCCTTCCGACTGACTCGCCTACTGTGACATAGACCTCCGACAAACTCCGGCAGCGGTGCAAAGCACGTCATCCGATCGAACTCTGATCCAGCCGAACCGGTGTCGGAGAGCGCGGATATGCTCGCCGTAGGTGAGGTGGCGCTCATTGGTCGACAACTCCGCGCGCCAATCGGCGGACAGCGAAAACCGATGACGCAGAAAGGGTGTGGGGGATGTTCACGGCGGCACCGGGGTCGATCGTCTTTGTCCGCGACGAAGACTGGCTGGTCACAGCCACCGAGGAGACCCCCGACGGACACCTGGTTCACGTGACCGGGTTGTCGGAACTCGTCCGAGACGCCGAAGCGGTGTTCTCCACGGCACTCGACGACGTCGTGGAAGCCGACCCGTCAGACGTCCAAGTGATCGCTGACCTGTCCCCCAAGTTCCGCCAGGCCCGCCTGTGGCTCGACGCAATGGTGCGAAAGACCCCGGTCGCGATCGGCGATCCCAGCCTGGAGATGTCCCGCCAGGCACTCGCCGATCCGCTCGACTATCAGCTGAAGGCAGTCAGTCAAACGCTCGACGGCGACAAGGTCCGTCCCCGCGTCCTGATCGCCGATGCCGTGGGGCTCGGCAAGACGATCGAGATCGGGATGATCCTGTCCGAGCTCACCCGGCGGGGACGCGGCGACAGGATCCTGGTCGTCACACCGAAGCACGTCCTCGAGCAGATGCAGATGGAGCTCTGGACGCGGTTCGCCATCCCTCTGGTGCGCCTCGACTCCGCCGGCATTCAGCGCATCCGCCAGGTGCTGCCCGCAAACCGCAATCCGTTCACCTACTACAAGCGCGTCATCATCTCGATCGACACACTCAAGAGCGACAAATACGTCGCGCATCTGCGTCAGCAGCGCTGGGACGCTGTGGTGATCGACGAGTCGCACAACGTCACCAATGCCACAGCGTTGAAGAGTCGCCTCGCGCGACTGCTCGCCGCGCACACCGACGCGCTCATCTTGGCCTCGGCCACTCCGCACAACGGCAAGCCCGAGTCGTTCGCAGAGTTGCTCAGACTGCTCGATCCCACACTGGTGTCGCCTTCTGGAGAGGCGGATTTGAAGGCCGCGGCGAAGTACGTGATCCGGCGTCACCGCCACAGTCCGGAGGTCGCCAGCGAGGTCGGATCTCAGTGGGCCGAGCGCAGGCCACCCGAGAACATCGAGGTCCAGGCCACGGCCGCCGAAGACGCGATCGCGCGGGAGCTGGAACAGGTCTGGCTGTGGCCGGAGTCCGGTTCGTCGCCGTACTCGGGGAAGAATTCGTCGCTGTTCCCGTGGACGCTCGCGAAGGCGTACCTGTCTTCTCCCGCAGCACTCGCCGCGACGGTGTCGGAACGCCGCAACCGCCTCGATCACTCGAAACCAGGCACGGCCGCAGAGACCGCAGCACTTGACCGGCTCGCCGAACTCACCGAGGCTGTCCCGCTGGCGAAGTCGGCGAAGTACCAAGAGCTGCTGAAGTACCTGAAGACCGTCGGGGTGGGCAAGGGCAGCGACGAGCGCGTGGTGATCTTCTCCGAGCGCATCCCCACGCTGAACGCTCTCGCCGAGCAGCTCACCTCGGATCTCAAGTTCGCCAAGACGAAACCGGGCGCTCTCGGGCCGGTCACCGTGCTGCACGGGCGCCTCTCCGATGTCGAACAGCAGACCGTCGTCGAGTCGTTCAAGCTCGAGTCCTCGCCGATCCGGATTCTGGTGACAGGCGACGTCGCCTCCGAAGGCGTCAATCTCCATTCCCAGTGCCACCGGCTCGTGCACTTCGACATTCCCTGGAGTCTGATTCGCATCGAGCAGCGGAACGGCCGCATCGACCGCTACGGGCAGACCACTCGTCCGCAGATCACCGCGCTGCTCCTGTCGCCGTCCACCGAGCGATTCGGCGGCGACTTCCGGGTGCTGGCCCGGCTCATCGAGCGGGAGCACGAAGCGCACAACGCCCTCGGCGAGTCGTCGTCGTTGATCGGGACCTACGACGTGAAGGCCGAAGAAGAAGCACTTCGGCAGGTGATCAACCGGGATCGCGAGTTCGCCGACACAGTGAAGGACGTCGCCGAGGTCGCCGAAGGCGACGACATCGAGGCGTTCCTCGCGATCCTCGGCGGACTCGGAGCGCAGCCGAACGACGCCCCGGAGACTTCGTCGACGGTCGGCGCGAGCGTCTACCCGAGCGACTTCGAGTTTCTGGCCGACGCCATCGGCCAGGCGTATGAGACGCCCGAGCAGAAGGCCCCGAACGGCGTCGGGTGGGCTGTCCACGAAACCAGTCAGATCGCCGAGATCGTGCCGCCGAAGGACCTGCGCCAGCGTCTGCAGGTGCTGCCGCAGGACTACCTGCGCGACCGCCGGGTGACCGAGAAGTTCAAGCTGGCCTACACCGAGATTCGCGGTCAGGACGAGCTGAGCGCCGCCCGGTCGGGCGACTCCACTTCTGCCTGGCCGGAAGCGCACTTCCTGGCGCCGCTGCACCCGATTCTCGACTGGGCCGCTGACCGTGCACTGGCGAAGCTCGGCCGCAGCGAGATCTTCGCGGTCCGGGGCGACGTCCCGGTGACAACAGTTCTGGTTCAGTCGACGCAGACCAACGCGCGCGGTCAGGTCGTCGGCGCGTCGTACAGCACGGTGGCGTTCCTCGACGTCGAGAAGGCTGAAGGCGCCCTGGTGACGCCGTATGCAGATGCGGCCACCGCGATCAGCGCCTTGCAGATCTCCTCGGTCAACCGAGGAGACATCACCGATGCCGAAAGAATGCAACCCCTGATACGGGCTGCAGTTGCTCAACTCGGATCGGTCGCCGACGGCCACGCGGAGGCCATTCGTCAGGCGTCCTCCAAGCGGATAGACGCCTGGATCACCCGGGTGGACGAATGGCAGGCCGACGCCGCCCTCTTCTCTAGTCGGTGGTTGCAGGATCAAGCGAACCGAGTCGCCGAGGAGAAGACTCTCGCTCGCGCAATGGAACCGGCACAACGCCTGATCCGCCCACTACTCGTCGTCGTTCCCGAGAACGCCTGACCCGGACAGGACCTGCATCGATGTCGTTCACTTCGGACGCGCTGATCGTCGGCGACGACTTCATCAGCGAGCACTTCTTCACCACCGACGCGAAGTCGCAGTCGTTCCAGGCTCGAGTCATGGCTCGGCGCAAGGATTGGGACAGCGCGAAGGCCGACGGCGAACAGACCGTCCGGTCCAGGTACACGGAGGCCCGCGACAATCTGGCCCGTGCGTTCGCGTCGATCGACGTCGATTCGCAGCCCGACGAGCTCGATCCGCTGTACGCGTCGATTCGCGAGATCTTGGGCTACGCGAATCCGATCGTGTGGACTGCGAACCGGATCGGCCAGACCGAGGACGAGTCTGGACCGGCGCTCACTGTGCAGACACGTGGCCTGTCGGAGGCCGCGCCCCTCGTCATCGTCGAGGCACGCGCCGGACTGAGCCTCGAAGAGCTGCTGGCGAAGGACTCCGACTCCCTACTGCGCCCCTTCCAGACAGACGACGACCAGCTGACCTCTGTCGCGCGCACCCTATCACATTTGTTCGTGTCCGAGTCCGCACCGGCGTTCGCACTGGTGCTAGCGGGCGGGCTCCTCATCGTCACCGAGCGTGAACGCTGGCTCGAGGGACGGACCCTGACCGTCGACCTTCAGCTCGTCGGAGAACGCCGGGACGACAAACGCGGCGGCGAAGTGGATCGTGCCCTGACGTGTGTCAGCGCCGAGTCCCTGGCCCCGTCACCAGACGGGACGCTCTGGTGGGCCGACGTCCTGGACGAGTCGATCAAGCACACCGTGGGTGTGTCGAAGGATCTCCGGGAGGGTGTCCGCGAGTCGATCGAAATCATCGCGAACGACGTCGTGCGACGCCGTCGTGAGGAGAAACTCCCACCCCTCGCCGACGACCAGGCCCCACTGTTGGCCGGCCAATCGCTGCGCTTCCTCTACCGAATCCTGTTCTTGCTGTATGCCGAGGCGAGTCCGGAACTCGCTGTGGTGCCGACGGGTGATCCGACGTACGAGCGGGGATACAGCCTGGATCGCCTTCGCGAACTGCTCCCGACCGAGCTCGCGACTGCCCGAGCGCAGAAGGGCACGCACTTCTTCGACTCACTCGCAGTGCTGTTCGATCGGGTCGAGCGGGGGTACAGCGGCGGAGTGACTGCCGACGGCGACGCGCTTGCCGAAGGCCTCGTCTTCCGCAGCCTGCGCGCCGATCTGTTCGCGAAGACGGCGACGTCCCTGATCGACGACGTGAAACTCAGCAACAGCGAATTGCAACGGGTCCTCCGACGACTGTTGATGAGCAAGGAGCAGCGCGGCAAAGACCGCGGATTCATCTCGTACGCCGAGCTCGGAATCAACCAGCTCGGCGCCGTATACGAGGGTCTGATGAGCTATACCGGATTCTTCGCACACGAGCGGTTGTACGAGGTGGCCAAGAACGGCGACCCGGAGAAGGGCTCGTGGGTTGTCCCTGAGGCCCGGATCGAGGGCATTTCGAAGTCCGATTTCGTCACCGAGGTCGACGAGGAGACCGGTGAGCGGCGTCCCGTCGCGTATGACCGAGGCGAATTCGTCTATCGGCTCGCCGGCCGTGAGCGCCAGCAATCGGCGTCGTACTACACGCCGGAGGTCCTCACCCGGTTCACCGTAGGGCAGGCGCTGGAAGAGCTTCTCGACCAGGACGGAACGACGACCACCGCCGCAGAGATCCTCGAACTCACGGTGTGCGAGCCCGCTCTCGGGTCGGGAGCGTTCGCGATCGAGGCGGTCCGGCAGCTGGCCGAACAGTACCTGGCCCGCCGCCAACGGGAGCTGGACCAGCGGATCGATCCGGACATGTACGCCGAAGAACTGCAGAAGGTGAAGGCGCACATCGCGCTGCACCAGGTGTACGGCGTCGACTTGAATGCCACCGCGGTGGAGTTCGCCGAGATCTCGCTCTGGCTCGACACCATGGGCAAGGGGCTGAACGCCCCGTGGTTCGGTCTGCACCTGCGGCGCGGCAACTCGCTCATCGGGGCCCGGCGCGCGGTGATCCCGGCCCGCCAGATCTCTGACGCGGGCTGGATCACCGCGATGCCGGTCGACGTCGCGATGTCCGCATCGTTCGACGACCATCCGAACGCGGTGCACCACTTCTTGCTGCCGGCCAACGGGTGGGGCTCGACGGCCGACGCCAAAGAGGCGAAGAACCTCGCCAAAGACCAGGCCGCGGCACTCAACGCCTGGCGCAAGTCGCTGAAGAAGAAGCTGACGGCCGCCCAACTGAAGCAGCTGCGGGCGCTCGCCCTCCGTGTGGAGGAACTGTGGGCACTCTCGGCCAAGCGCGTGGAGATCGCCGAATCGCAGGTGCGGCGTGACATCCCGCTGTGGGGCGTCCCCTTCACCCCGACCGGCGGCGAGGTGACCCGCGAGGAGATCGAAGCGTCGCTGGCCGACATCGAGAGACCGTACCAGCGTCTGCGCCGGGCGATGGACGCCTGGTGCGCCATGTGGTTCTGGCCCCTGACTGGCACGGCACGAACAGTCGACGGTGTGCTGGTCGATCCGCCGAACCTCGACGAGTGGATCGCCGGGCTCACCGCCCTCCTCGGCACTTATCTGGACCGGTCCAAGAAGCGCGGCGCCAAACAGACCGGTGCCGACCTGTTTCAGGGCTCAGATTGGGAAGGTCTCAACGACGCCGACGACAACGACCGCGTCCTCTCCAAGGCGGAGAAGATCGACGACGTCCTGACCGCTCACCCGTGGTTCGTGGTGGCCGAGCGGGTCGCCAAGCAGCAAGGATTCTTCCACTGGGAACTCGACTTCTCGTCGGTCTTCGTACGCGACGGGTTCGACCTTCAGGTCGGCAACCCGCCGTGGGTGCGCCCAACCGTGGATATCAACGCCCTCCTCGCAGAGACCGACCCATGGTTCCAGCTTGCGGCGAAACCGAGACAATCGGTGGTCCGTGCGCGAACCGAAGCGACTCTGGCTCTTCCGGGCACCTTTGAATTCGTTGTCGACCAGGCCGGGGACACTTCGGCGGTCGGGGCCTATTTGCGCGACGCGAAGCAGTTCCCGCATCTTGGCGGTCTGCAGCCTGATCTCTACCGCTGCTTTATGGAACAGGTATGGCGGCACGCAGCGGCACGCGGAGTCGCCGCCCTGATACATCCCGAGACCCACTTCACGGACGACAAGGCGTCGATGTTGAGGCGGGCGACATATGCCAGGCTGCGCCGTCACTGGCAGTTCATCAACGAGCTGAAGCTCTACGAAATCCACCATCTCGTCTCCTATGGGGTGCACGTATACGGGGCTCAGCAACAAACCAATTTTCTGCACGCCACTTCGCTCTACCATCCCGACACAGTAGTTCGCTCGTTCAACTGGGACCCGTTGGCACCTGAGCCGGGATTGAAAGACGCCGCCGGAAACTGGGACGTGCGACCACATCCCGACAGAATCTCGCGAATTACCCCGTCAGAACTCACTACGTGGCGAAACCTCCTCGAGGACGAGGCGGTTCCGCCTACCGAAACTCGGATGATCTACTCCGTAAACAAGTCGTCAGACAGCGTTCTAACCAAGTTGTCCACCTCAATTCGGATCGCTGAGCTTCGGCCACAATTCAGTAGCGGGTGGCACGAGAAGTCCGATCGCTCCAGGGGCTACTTCGACGTCGAATGGGGCGCACCCGACTCGTGGAACGAGGTCATCCTCCAAGGTCCGCACTTCCATGTGGCGACACCGTTCAACAAGACACCGAACAGCACGATGAAGAACAACCTCGACTGGTCGCCCGTCGACCTCGAGACACTTGCTCCCGACGCAATCCCCGCGACGTCGTACAAGCCAATCGGGTCCATCGACCGGTACAACGCCGACTACACATCCTGGGACGTTCCCGACGAGAACGGCATCGTCCGCAACGTGCGAGCCCGTGATGAGTACAGAATTGCGTGGCGAATGATGGCCGCGAGTACCGGAGAGCGGACCTTAATATCGATACTCCTTCCCGTCGGGTCGGCACACATCCACGGAATCAGTGCAATCGCGCTACCAGATGCACACAGTCTGCTCCCGTCAACCGGAGCCATCTTGTGCTCTATCGTGGCCGACTTCATCGTCCGCGCAGTACCCAAGGCAGTGATTTCCGCCGGCGCTGTCGGAAAGATTCCGAGGATCTGCCAACGCCAGAATCTCGACGATGCGCTTTCTATTCGATATCTCCGCCTCGTGGCTGTCACGCGTGCGTACAGTTCAATGTGGGCGTCGCGCTGGTCGTCAGCGTGGACTGCAGAGCGCTGGACCTGCTCCGGCCTGGACCAGCCATTGGGTCAGGTCGCTCCACAATGGTCTCCGGACACCCCGCTTCGACGCGACATCGACCGCCGTCAGGCTCTTGTCGAGATTGACGCCCTCGTCGCGCTCGGGCTCGGCCTGACCGCTGACGAGCTGTGCACGATCTACCGCACCCAGTTCCCGGTTCTTTACGGCTACGACCGGAACAAGTACCTGTACGACGCGAACGGACGGATCGTGCCGCAGGAAGTACTGTCCGTGTGGAAGAAGAAGGGAGACGGGATCTCCCAGGACGAGCGGACCGCGACCAACGCTTCTGGCAACACCTACGTCTACGAGCTGCCGTTCAACTTCCTCGACCGCGAGGCCGACATGCGCCACGCGTATGAGGTCTTTGAGCAGCGGCTAGCCAAGAAGGACGACTGATCCATGGCCGAACTGCTGCCACTGGCGCAAGCCGAGACGATTCAGGCGAGTCTTCTCGACTACCTGAGCACCACCTTCGCGCTCTCCGAGCCCGACGCCCGAAACGTCCTCGACGACTTCCTTCAGGATCCGGACACCGGAATGTTCCGCGGCCCGTACCTGCGTCTCCGCATGCCGTTCAACCGGGCCCAGGACGGCTGGCGCGGAGCCCTCGAATGGTATGAGGGATTCCCGCCGTACCAACATCAAGCGGCAGCGTTCCATCGGCTCAGCAGCTATAACCTCGACGATACGAAGACTCGGCCCCTGCCGACCGTGGTGACAACCGGTACGGGATCCGGCAAGACCGAGTCGTTCCTCTATCCGATTCTCGACCATGTCCAGCGCGCCAAGCGCAACGGCGTCACCGGAACCAAGGCGCTCATCCTCTACCCGATGAACGCACTCGCCAACGATCAAGCCGGCCGTCTGGCTGAACTCATCACCACTCACGACCGTCTGTCCGGTGTCACCGCGGCCCTTTATGTGGGTGACGCGGGGCCACAGAGATCAGTGGTGTCCGAAGAGGGTCTGATCACGTCCCGCGAGATCATTCGCGATACCGCGCCCGACATCGTGCTGACCAACTACAAGATGCTCGACCAGCTCCTGCTGCGTTCGGCAGACGCGCCGCTCTGGGAGCAGAGCGCCACGAGTCTGCAGTACCTGGTGCTCGACGAGTTCCACACCTACGACGGTGCCCAGGGCACCGACGTCTCGATGCTCCTGCGTCGCCTCGGCCTCGCTCTGAAAAGCCACTGGGCCGACGACGATCCCGCAGTGACCGACGCCGATCGCCGTAGGCCGCTCGGCAAGATCACTCCCGTCGCCACCTCAGCGACCCTCGGTGACGGTGACGACCCGTCGACGATGCTCGACTTTGCGCACACCGTGTTCGGAGACGAGTTCGGTCCGGATGCAGTGGTGACCGAGACCCGCGTCCCGTCCAAGCAGTGGACCGCCGGGGCGTTCGGGCGAGTGGCCGCAAACAAGATCATGCCGGTCGACGCACGCGTCGCCGCATACAGCCTGGCGGGATCTCCGCCGACCGATGGCGACCCGGCCGCCGTCACCCAGGCCGTCCTGACGGCCCTGTACTCCGGGAACGACAACCGGATCATCGCCGCGGTGGCCGACGACGATCCGCTGGTCCTCGATCTTGTGAAGGCACACGGACTCTTCATCGACCTCATCCAGCAGGCGAGCTCGGCCTGCTCACTCGACGAACTCACGGGCGACGCGATGACTCCGTCGCGGATCGAAGCGCTCGACGAGGTCAACGCAGACGATCGTCGAGCAGTGCTCTCTTCCCTGCTCACGGTGCTGAGTCATGTTCGCGCCGTGTACGGACGCGGCGCGGTGTCAGTCGAGGCGCACCTCTGGGTCCGCGAGTTGACGCGCGTCGACCGCCGCGTGTCCGCGGTGCCGAAGTTCGCATGGACGGACGACGGCATCGTCCTGGGCGCCGGAGAATCAGAGGACGCGTTCCTCCCGGCGCTCTACTGTCGTCACTGCAACGCCTCCGGTTGGGGCATCGCGCTGGCTCCCACCGGTACCTCCCTGGACTCCGACGACACCAAGATCCGCGCCCGCTCGGCGGCCCGGGACGACCGGTTCCGGGCCCTCATCCACGCGCCGAACGAGGCACTCCGCGCCGACCTCGGTGAATCAGACGGCGAGCCTCCGACCACCGACACCCGGTTCGGGTGGCTGGTGATGTCCGACCGCGCCGTGACCTTCACCCGGCCCGACGACGGCCTCCTCGCAGAAGGCGGAGCCGTCCCCGTCCTGATGCGCACACCCGAGACCGGAGCCGAAGACGACAAGGGCGACTACTCGCTTTGCCCGTCCTGCCGCCAGCGAGACGGAATCCGGTTCATGGGCGCCGCCATCGCCACGATGCTGTCGGTGTCACTGTCGACGCTCTTCGGCACCCCGTCGCTCGACGCCCGCGAGAAGCGGTCGCTCGTCTTCACCGACAGCGTCCAGGACGCGGCTCATCGTGCAGGTTTCGTGCAGGCAAGATCGCACGCCCTGACCCTGCGCACGCTGATTCAGGAAGCACTGGCCGACGGTGTGACTGACGTCGAGTCGCTCGTGCGTCGGATGCTCGACCTCGCAGGAGACGATGCGAACGCGCGCTACCGTCTGCTGCCGCCCGAGCTTGCCGCACGCTCCGACTACACCGCGTTCTGGCAGGCCAAGAGCCGCTCGGACGTCCCAATGTCCCTGACCAAGGACGTCCGGCACCGACTGCTGCTCGACGTCGAGATGGAGGTCGGTCTAAGGTCCGGCGTCGGCCGGACGCTCGAGCGGACCGGATCGGCGGTCGCGACCGTCGACGTGGCGACGGGCAAACTACGCGTGATCGGACAGAAGGCGCTCGAGGTCCCTACTCAGGGCACCATCCCGCGCGACGCCCTCGCCTACACCGACGACGACGTCGTTCGCTGGGTCCGCGGCGTCCTGGTGCACATGCGTGAACGAGGTGCGATCGACCACCCGTGGTTCGCCAGGTTCCGTCAGTCCGACGGCGAGCGGTGGTGGGTGACCGGTGGACGGTTGTCGTCGGAAGGCATGCCCGGCTTCGGTGCGGGCAACTCCGCGCCCGGATACCCGTCGACGCTCGCCAAGAACGACTTCGAACCGATCGCCTCACCGCGAGGCTGGTATGCACTGTGGGCCAAGAAGTGCCTGCGCGTGCCGGCCACCGACGGCGCGGCGCTGTCGCGAGAGCTCTTCAACCAGCTCGCGAAACACGCAGTCGTCGGCGAGACGACCACCGACTCGAAGAACACTGCGTATCACCTGTCGCCGGAGAGCATCGCGGTCCGCGCCGTCGACGATTCCGAACTGGGCACGCCCGGAATCGCCCTCACATGTGCGGTGTGTCGCGCTTCGACTCACGACTTCCCAGAGACCATCGCACAGCTCGGCGGCGGCCCCTGCCTCAACGTCCGGTGCACCGGGACCCTGCAGCCGCTGACGGTCGGCGACAACTTCTATCGCCAGATGTATCGCGGGACGGACGTCCGGCGGGTCGTCGCACGCGAGCACACCAGCCTCCTCGACGACGAAGTACGGCGCGAATACGAGACCGAGTTCAAGCAGACCGAACCCGCCCCGAACGCGCCGAACGTGCTGGTCGCCACACCCACCCTCGAAATGGGCATCGACATCGGCGACCTTTCGGCCGTCATGCTCGCCTCACTGCCCCGCACGGTCGCGTCGTACCTGCAGCGGATCGGCCGCGCCGGTCGCCTCACCGGAAATGCTCTCGCCCTCGCGTTCGTCACGGGTCAGGGCACCCAGCTCCCCCGGTTCCGGGATCCGCTGGCGACTATCAACGGAGCTGTCGGGGCACCCGCGACCTACCTCAGCGCCGAAGAGATCCTGCGCAGGCAGTACATCGCGTCTATCGCCGACGGACTGGCGCGGCGAGACGACGTCGTCTCGCCCAGAACCACTCCGGACGCCCTCGCAAGAAGTGACACCAAGAGTTACCTCGGTCAGCTGATCGCCGCAGCGGAAAGCGGAGGGGCCGACCAGGTCGACGCATTCGTGGCGGCGTTCCCGCCACTGAACGACGACGTGGTGGACCGGTTGAAGGCCTTCGTCACTCCGCAGTCGGAGACCGGCTCAAGCGAGTTCGCCCAGCGATGCCACCGAGCCTCGCATGACTGGAACCGGCGACTCGAGTTACTCCAGATTCGCTACAACGCAGTCCTCGAGGTCGAGCCGGTGTTGGCGAAGAAGGCACAGTCGCCGGCCGCGACATCCGACGACGAAAGCCAATGGCGCGATGCCAAGGCGACGGCACGCATGCTCAAACGAGCGATGAGCGAGGAACGCTCACAGCACTGGGTGAGCTCGATGGAGGCAGCAGGCCTGCTCCCGAACTACACGCTGCTCGACGACACCGTCGAATTGAGCGTCGCGGTGAACTGGCGAGATCCAGAGACCTTCGAGTACACCGGAACCGAGTTCGAGCTCAAACGCGGAGCATCCCAGGCGCTTCGCGAGTTCGCGCCGGGATCCATGTTCTACGCCCATGGCTTCGAGATCGCCGTCGACGCCGTCGACCTGGGCCATGATCAAGAAGACGTCCAGGAGTGGGCATGCTGCGCGCGCTGCGGATACGTCAAGGTCCTCGACACCACCGCCGGCGACACGCCCCCGGCGGCCTGCCCGCGGTGCAAGTCCGGGTCGATCGGCGACATGGGCCAGCGCATGCAGGTCGTCGAACTGCGCAACGTGTCAGCGGTGATCCGCCGAGACAAGGCCACGATCGACGATCGCAGCGACGAGCGGCGTATCTCGACCAACTCGATCGTGATGGCCGCCGACATCGACCCGGAGAAAGTCAGTAGACGCTGGTTCGTCGACGGCTTCGGGTTCGGAGCCAAACACCTCCGCGACGTCGACCTCCGCTGGCTGAACCTCGGACGCAACAGCGGCGGCAGCAGCCCGCTGCACGTCGCCGGAATCGAGTTGAAGCCCAGCTATTTCCGCGTCTGCACGGCCTGCGGCAAGCAGGACACCGCCACCGGCAGCAACCTGCCGAGCGAGCACCGTGCATGGTGCCCACTGCGCACCGCCGCGGAGGAGTCAACGGTCGATATCGCACTGGCTCGCACGATGCGGACCGAGGCCGTCGTCGTCCGCCTGCCCGGGGCCATCACCCTCGGAGACTCGTTCGCACTGCCCTCGCTGTCGGCTGCACTCAAGCTCGGACTGCAACGCCGTATCGGCGGCGCACCGGACCATCTGCACATCGCAGCGATCTCGGACCCGTCGGACGGTGGCGGCGATCTTCCCGCCCTGATCGTCCACGACGTGGTGCCAGGCGGAACCGGATACCTCGCCGATCTCACCGATCCGGAGTCCGTGTGGACAATTCTCCGAAAGGCGTGGGAGGCGGTCCGCGACTGCGACTGCCAACACGACGGCAAGCTCGCATGCGAACGATGCCTTCTGCCGCACGCCGCGCCAGGTCAGGTGAAGCACACGTCCCGATCCGCCGCCGAACTCCACCTGCGGACTCTGCTCGCCGGCGGCGAGGTACCTTCAGACGACGACGTCCCCGAGGCAATGGCCTGGGCCTTGACCGAAGATGAACCCGTGGTCGAGGAGTTCGAGTCGGACCTGGAGAAGCGCTTCCGCGTCGCCTTCCGCAAGCGCCTCGAAGCACTGGGCGCGACGATTCAGGAGGAGCCGAGCAACACCGGTACCGTCTGGAAGATCAAACTCAGCTCGGGCCAGCGATGGACCATGAGACCGCAGGAACAGGTCCACGGTTGCAAGCCGGACTTCGTCCTCGTCTCATCACAGGGCGGTGTTCCGCCCACCGCGATCTTCACCGACGGATGGAAGTACCACGCGTCGCCGTCGATCAACCGGATCGCAGACGACGCCGAGAAGCGGCGCAATCTGCGGGACGCCGGATACCAGGTTCTGTCGTTCACGCGGAACGACGTCGACGGTGATGTACTGGTCTCCGATTCGGGCATCGAGCACGTGCTGAAGCAGACCCTGGCGCGGGTCGGCGACCAGATCTCCAAATCGGTCTTGGGCCTCGCCTACGGAAACGGCCTCGACATCCTCGTCGCGTGGGTGCAAAATCCGAACCGCGAGGTTCGGGAAAGCCTCGCCACCTGGATTCCGGGCACCGAGATCATGCGAATGGGCTCCCCGGACGTCGTAGTCGGCGACCTCCCGGCTACTCAAGCGGCCCTAGACACGCTCGACGGAAACAGAGCCAGCGCCGACCAGAAGAAGGTCTTCGTCTGGAAGAAGCCTTCCGAGTCGCACGCCATCGCCATGCGCATCGGAGCACACCACAGCGGCCTCGCCGAGATCACCGACCTCGCCGTGATCCTCGACGACGACGAGTCGATGCTCTCGCCTGAGAACCGGGACTCCTGGCGCAGCTGGCTGCGATGGAGCAACCTGCTCAACTTCAGGTCGACTCCGTTCACCATCAGCTCGCGTAAACACCTCGCTTCGGCTTCGATGACCGCTGGCGACGACCTCGGCGATTTCACTTCGCTCGAACCGACGACGGAGGCGGCCGACATCGCGCCCGTCGACTCCGGTGACGTGTCCGAGGCCTGGAGCGAAGCCATCGACGACGCCGACAGCGCC
Organism: Gordonia sp. (in: high G+C Gram-positive bacteria); assembly: GCA_047605365.1. GTDB lineage: Bacteria > Actinomycetota > Actinomycetes > Mycobacteriales > Mycobacteriaceae > Gordonia. Next base: position 5,554 of record JASGFV010000015.1, on the reverse strand, counting down.
GACATCCATGCACTCAGGATTCTCGCTGCGGCGGGGCTGCCTGATCCCGCCGTCGGTGAAGAAGCCGCAGGATTCCTGGTCGACGTCTCGTGGACCGCCGCACGTATCGTCGGAGCCACCAGCTCGCTGGACGAAGACGAAGTGACCGGGCTGACCGACGCCGGCTGGACCGTGGTCCCGCTGGAAGTCGACGCCGTCCGCAACGCCATCGAGGGGAAGAACGCGTAATGAACACGATCGTGATGGGCCCGAACAAAGGGATCTCGGACGGCAGTCTCGCCGCACCGATCATGAACTTCCTGGGCAAGCTCGGCAAGGACGACACCGCGTCGGGCCTGCACATCGAGCCGATCAACAACTCGGCAGACAAGCGAGCCCGCACAGGTCGCGTCAACCAGAGCTTCCGAGCGGTCGTCTACAAACTCGTCGACAGTGCCGGCCACGTCACCTATGTCTACGTCGGCACGTTCGGGCACGACGAGGGCACCGAGTTCGCCCGCACTCACGTGCTCAAGGTGAATGAGAACAGCGGCATCACCGAGCTGATCAAGCAGACGATGCCGAGTGACGAGGTCCCGTCGCCGCCGACGGCGCCTCCGGTGCCACAGTCCGTCGACATCACCGTCGACCGAAAGTCTCTCCGCGAGTGCGAATTCATCCTCAGCGATCTGACCGACCTCGGCATCGACGCCACCCTCGCCGAAGCCGCTCTCGAGATCAGCAACGACGACGAGTTCGAAGCGATCCTCACCAGCGACTACCCCGCATGGCAGTCGACGGCGATGCTCGACATCTACATGGGGACGTCGCTCGCCGAGGTGCGCAGCATCTACGAACTCGATCGGAAGTCGGGCACCTCCGAGGACGACGACAGCGACGATGCCACGATTGCCGGACTCAAGCACCCGGCGGCACGCATGGAGTTCGGATTCATCGAGCCGGACGACGACCTCGAAAGCGCAATCAAAGAGCCCGACTTCAACCGTTGGCGCTTGTACCTGCACCCGTCGCAGGCCAAATTCGCCAACGGCGACTACTCCAAGTCGTATCGGGTGACCGGCGGCGCTGGCACCGGAAAGACGGTCATTCTGCTGCACCGTGCTCGCATGCTGGCGCAGAAGAATCCGCAGGCCCGAATCGTGCTGACGACCTTCAACAAGGTGCTCGCCGAGAGCCTGGCCGACCAGATGAGACGTCTCTCGAAGACCGTCACGTTCGCGAAGAACCCCGGCGACGTCGGAGTCTTCATCGGCAGTATCGACTCGATCGCTCACCGAGTCCTCACCGGGGCAAAAACACTCGGCGACAGCGACGGTGAGCCGGGTCCGGTGTCGCGCGTACTCGGTTCGCGCACGCCGTCGATCATGGGCGACGTCGGCCGGTTCCCATGGAAGGCGGCGATCTATGCCGTCCCGGATCTTCCGGCCGAATTGCGCTCTGAGTCGTTCTTCCAGGCTGAGTACACGACCGTCGTTCTGCCGAACCGCACCACCACGGAGGCCCAGTACCTCAAGGTGCGCAGACAGGGACGTGGCGTCGCCCTGAACAAGGCCCGCCGCAAACAGGTATGGAGCGTGATCGCGGGCTACCGCGCCAGCGCAGCCGTCGACGGAGCGACCGACTTCGACGAGCGCATCGCCATCGCAGCCGAGGTTCTCCGCACGACCGGGCCGATCGCGGATCACGTACTCGTCGACGAGGCCCAGGACCTCACCCCGTCGCGCCTTCAACTGCTTCGGGCTCTGGTCGCGCCCGGCCCGAACGACCTCTTCCTCGCCGAGGACGGGCACCAGCGCATCTATGGTCAGCGAATCGTCCTGTCGCACTACGACATCGACGTCCGCGGTGCCGCCCGGAAACTCACACTCAACTATCGGACCACCAAGCAGAACCTCGACTACGCGCTGACGATTCTGTCCGGAGCCGATTACACCGACCTCAGCGGTGACGCCGAAGGCACCGCCGACTACCGCTCATCGAGGCGCGGACCCGACCCGGTGATGATCCAGGCCGACAACCTGGCAGACGAATACGCGAAGATCGCCGCCACGGTCACCACCTGGATTGACGAAGGAGTCGCCGGTCAGGCCATCGGTCTGCTCGTCCCGACACAGAACCAGGCACAGCAGCTCACAGCCGCGCTCCGCGAACGCGACGTGTCCTCGGTTCTTGTCGATCGAGACACCCGCAGCTCTCGCGAAGCCCCGCAGGTGATGACCATGCACCGGTCCAAAGGCATGGAATTTCAGCGCGTCGTGCTCAGCGGTGTCAGCGAAAAGAACGTCCCCCGCAAGCACCTCGTCGACTCGCTGCCCGAAGGCGAACGCGAGGACGCGGTGCGCCGCGAGCGGTCGCTGCTGTACGTCGCGGCCACCCGAGCGCGCGACGCTCTCGTCGTCGTGTGGTCGGGGAAGAAGAGCAGCATCCTCGGCGACGACTGACCTCGCTCAGTCAGCCGCCAGGCTCCCGCCGTCGACGAGCCTCCTGCTCGGATGGAATCCGCTCAGGCGTCGTCGGTCTCGGCGAGGATGTCGTTCATGGTGAATCGGCTTCCATCGTCGTCGGCTTTGGCCTCGTCGTACGCGCGGACGTCTGCCTCGTCTTCCAGGCGACTGCGGAGATCGCCGACTGCGACGGGGCGGCCGGAGCGGGGCGGAGCCATCACCCCAGGTTAGCCCTCCGTGCAGGGTTGGTCCGGACCTCGACGAGATGAACATAGCTTCGTGCAGGGGCAGGCGCGACGCCGGTGAACAGGCGCGCGCATCGCGACTGGCGCGCCTGTTCACGAGCGTCTCGTTTGGCCGAGGCCGCCTGGGTGGACAGACCGCCGGACGCTTCGACAAGCTCAGCCGGCGGAACGAAGGGCTCGGCCGGCGGAACGAAGGGCTCAGCCCAGGGCGGCCTTCTCGGCGCCGATCGTCGTGTCGTCGCCGTGGCCGGTGTGCACGACGGTGTCGTCGGGCAGATCGTACAGGCGCGAACGGATGGAGCCCTCCAGCACCTCGCGGCTGGAGAACGAGCGGCCCGTCGCACCCGGTCCGCCGTGGAACAGGGTGTCGCCGGTGAAGACCGCACCGAGCTCCGGCGCGTAGAGGCATACGCCGCCCGGCGCGTGACCCGGCGTATGGATCACCGTCAGCGTGGTGCCGCCGACCTCGATCTGCTGGCCGTCGGCCAAGTCCGCGTCCCAAGTCCGGTCCGGGTGAGTCAGCTCCCACAGCGGCGCGTCGTCCGGGTGCAGCCAGATCCGCGCACCGGTGGCCTCCGCCAGCTCCGGCGCGGAGCGGACGTGATCGTCGTGCGCGTGCGTGCAGACCACCGCGGTGACCTTCCGGCCGTCGACGACCTTCAGGATCTCCTCCACCGAGTGCGGGGCGTCGATCACCAGGCATTCGGACTCGTCGCCGACCACCCAGACGTTGTTGTCGACGTCGAAGCTCTCACCGTCCAGGCTGAACGTGCCCGAGGTGACCGTGTGATCGATGCGGGGCGTCATCAGACCACCACGACACTGCGCAGCACGTCGCCGTGATGCATCTTCTCGAACGCGGCCTCGACGTCGCCGATGCCGATCTCCTCGGTGACGAACGCGTCCAGATCCAGGCGGCCGTTGCGGTACAGGTCCACCAGCATCGGGAAGTCGCGACTGGGCAGGCAGTCGCCGTACCAGCTCGACTTCAGTGCGCCGCCGCGCCCGAAGACGTCGATCAGCGGAATTTCCGGCACGCTCATCTCCGGATTCGGCACGCCCACCAGCACCACGGTGCCCGCCAGATCGCGGGCGTAGAAGGCCTGCTTCCAGGTCTCCGGACGGCCGACCGCCTCGACGACGACGTCCGCGCCCTCAGCGCCCGGGTAGTACTGGTCGCAGATCTCGGCGATCGCCTCGATCGGATCCACCGCCGACGAGTCGACGGTGTGCGTGGCGCCCAGCTTCTTGGCCATCTCCAGCTTCTTCGCATCGATGTCGACGGCGATGATCGGCATGGCTCCGGCCAGCGCGCCGCCGGCGATCGCGGCGACGCCGACACCGCCGCAGCCGATCACCGCGAGCGACCGGCCGCGGGTGGCCCCGCCGGTGTTGATCGCCGCGCCCAGCCCGGCCATCACGCCGCAGCCCAGCAGGCCGACAGCGGCCGCGCGAGCCTCGGCGTCGACCTTGGTGCACTGACCGGCCGCCACCAGCGTCTTCTCGACGAACGCGCCGATGCCCAGCGCCGGGCTCAGCTCGGTGCCGGCGCCCTCACCGTCGGCGATCGTCATCTTCTGCTCGGCGTTCTTCGAATCGAAGCAGTACTGCGGTTCACCGCGCTTGCACGCCCGGCACTCGCCGCACACGGCACGCCAGTTCAGGACCACGAAGTCGCCCGGAGCCACCTCGGTGACATCGTCGCCCACGGACTCCACGAGGCCGGCCGCCTCGTGACCCAGCAGGAACGGGAACTCGTCGTTGATGCCGCCCTCGCGGTAGTGGAGGTCGGTGTGGCAGACCCCGCAGGTGAGGATCTTGACCACGGCCTCGCCGCGTCCCGGATCGGGAATCGAGATGTTCACCGTCTCGACAGGCGCGCCCTTGGCGCGGGCGATGACACCCTTGACGATCTGACTCATGAAACTGCCTTTCTGTTCGACACTGCCCGGCGCGCCCCACGTCGACGACGACGCGTCCGCCTCAGCTGCCGGAACGCTCCTCGAGCAGCTTGGTCAGGTCGCGCTCGGTCTGCTTGATCGCCTGACCCACCACCGGCTCCACCACGGCCGACAGCGCCCGGCCGGCCAGGCCGCCGCCCAGCGAGTAGTCGAAATCGACGTCGACGCGGATCTTGCCCTCCTCATCGGACTCAGAGAAGGCCCAGCGCGTCGTCACGTCGACACCGCGGACCGCCTTCAGGCAGACCACCTCACCCTCGACGTACTCGACCACTTCCATCGTCGACTTCAGCGACTTCGGACCGATCTTCATCGCCGACTCGAAGGTGGCGCCCAGGCCCCGGGTGACGTCGGTGATCGGCGTGAACGACGTGATGCCGAACATCCACTTGGGAATCATTCGGTAGTCGTTGACCAAGTCGAATGCGTCTTCGATCGAGCCGTTCGCGGTCACATGATGACGGATCTGGGTCACGTCGGATCCTTCTCTCTCGTCGCGCCACACCACCTCGGCGGGCATTTGTCGGAGTAAACCTTGCCATACCCCAATGGCATCACTCACACCGGGAACCTGTTCTAGCACCGGTCACGTGTCAGATAAGGCGCGCAGGCTCGCATCGCCGACCGCGCGGGACACTGCCGACGATCCGTTCCGAGACCGAGGGACACCGTGTCTACAAGGCAGAACGGCACCTCAGAGGGAACCGCCATGCAGATCAACGTCGCACAACTACGCCAGAATCCGACCATCGCCGATTGCAGGCATCTCCGTGGCTGACTGTGAGCGAACACCGCACTGAACGAGCGACCCCGCATCCTCGAAAGGATGCGGGGTCGCTCGTTCAGTGCGGCGTGAGGCGACTCAGGCGGTCTCGGTGATCGGGCGGTCCACCCAGCTCATCAG